>JAHBSS010000061.1 GCA_019639015.1 Cryobacterium sp.
AACGCTTCAGAAGCAATTCTTACGCTGGCCGGATTGGGCTTCCTCGGATTTGGAATTGAACCAACTGCCGCTGCGGAGTGGGGCTTCGACTTGAACAAGTCGATATCTGATGTTGCGGCTGGAATTTGGTGGACTTCAATCTTCCCCGGGACGGCGATAGTGCTCGTTGTGCTCGGAATTACTTTGGTCGGGGAGAGCTTGAACGACTTGGCGGACCCGAGATTGCGAACCAGAAGACGTGCGGTTGCGGCTAGCGCCGATTCGAGTGACGTCGACATGTTAGAGGAGGCGTCATGAGCAAGCTGAACGAAAGCGCTGAAGTTCTTCAAATCGATCACTTGGCAGTGACATTCGCAACCGACGGTGGAGATGTGCACGCTGTAGATGAGGTTAGCCTCTCGGTGCGTGCCGGTGAAGTTCTCGCGATTGTCGGTGAAAGTGGCAGCGGGAAGACCGTTACGGCGAAAACCATTCTCGGTCTTTTGCCTGAAACAGCCACAACATCCGGAATGGTTCTAATTGGCGGCGACAATGTAATCGCGGTCTCGAAAGCCAGATTGCGCCAGATTCGTGGCACAGGCGCCGCGATGGTTTTCCAGGAGCCATCCACTGCGCTGAACCCGGTTTACACAGTCGGCTGGCAGATTGCGGAAGGTCTAAAGGCGCACCAGAAAATCAGTAGAAAAGAAGCCAGAGCAAAAGCGATCGACATCATGACGCGTGTCGGCATTCCCGACGCGGAACACCGAGTCGACTACTACCCGCACCAGTTTTCGGGCGGACAAAAGCAGCGCATCGTAATTGCGATGGCTCTTGTGTTGAATCCGGAAATCATCGTTGCGGATGAACCGACCACCGCGCTTGACGTAACAGTTCAAGCGGAGATTCTTGATTTGTTGCGTCGATGCCGTGACGAGTTCAATGCTGCAATCGTGCTCATCACCCACAACATGGGTGTAGTTGCGGACCTCGCTGATCGGGTCGCAGTTATGTATCAGGGAAAGCTCGTTGAAGAAGCCGACGCTGTCACGCTATTCAAATCGCCAAAAGATCCCTACACCAAGAAGCTACTTGCAGCAGTTCCGTTCATCGGCGCGGGCACCGCTCGGGCTAAGGAGCGAGCAGTTCAGCGCGAAAAAAAAGGACGTGGCGAGGTCCTAGTCAAAGCTCAAGGGTTAGAAATCGAATACCCTGGTCGACTTGGGAAGGCTGCATTCAGAGCAGTCGACGATGTGAGCTTTGAGATTGCCGCCGGCGAAGTGCTTGGGCTTGTGGGAGAAAGCGGCTCAGGAAAAACCACAATTGGTCGCGCAATTGCTGGGCTGACTCGAGTAACCGGAGGTTCGCTGAAGGTTCTTGGCCACGAAATGCTTGGCTTCAAGGAATCCAGTTTTCGTCCCGTTCGACACGACATCGGTTTCGTGTTCCAAGACCCGGCCACTAGCTTCAATCCACTACAAACAATCGCCGAGTGCGTCGCTGAACCGTTGATCGTGCATGAGAAAGCTGAAAATGCTCTTGATGCTCGCCCGAAGGTGAACGAACTTCTCGAGGCCGTGCAACTTCCGCGTGGTTTCGGAGACCGTTTCCCGCATGAACTTAGCGGTGGGCAACGTCAGCGGGCGAGCCTTGCTCGTGCTCTCGCGTTGGAGCCCAAGCTACTCATTGCCGATGAGCCGACGAGCGCGCTTGACGTTTCCGTCCAATCGAAAGTGCTTGAGTTGTTTGCTGAAATCCAGAAAGAGTTTGGTTTCGCCGCCCTGTTTATTAGTCACGACCTAGCGGTGGTTGACATGCTCGCGGATCGAATTGCGGTCCTGTACCACGGAAAGCTTGTTGAGGAAGGAATTGGCGAGCAAGTACTCGTATCTCCGCAGCATCCATACACCCAGAGGCTACTGGCCTCGTTGCCCGTACCAGATCCTGTCGCCCAAGCATCAAAACGCAAAGAGTTGAATCGCATTCGCAAGCTTGAGCAGGAAGGCGTGTTGCTGGAGGCTGACTAGCGATGGATGATGTGGTTCTCAGGGCCGACGATTTGTCGGTTCGTTATCGCTCAAGAGACATTTGGTCTCGCCACATTGCTCTAGCGGGACTCAATCTTGAAGTGTTCGAGGGGGAGTTTCTTGGAGTGGTCGGCGAAACCGGTGCTGGCAAGTCGACCTTGGCGGCGACGTTTGGCCTACAGGCGGACCTAAAGACTCTTGGGTCTAGGCGCCCGGAAATCTGCGGGGGTTCACTGGAAATTTTCGGAGAACAAATTCGGGGAATCGGATTTCGAGCCCGTTCCTTACTTGGCCTCAAGGTTGGATACCTGTCGCAAGACGCAGCGCTTCGACTCGATTCTCGACTGACAGTTGCAGAGAACGTTGCCGAACCGATCTTCTCGAGAGATCGAAAGTTCAGCCAAAGAGAAGCAGGCATGGCGGTTGCGACTCTAATTGACCTGGTCCGACTCCCGCTGAGTTTCATGGAGAAGTTCCCCTACGAACTCAGTAGCGGCCAACGGCAAAGGGTAGCGATCGCTCGCTCGCTCATCCTTGAACCGAGCCTTTATGTTGCCGATGAACCGACTCGAGGGGTGGATATTTCGGTGCGTTCGGGAATCCTTGAAATGCTCGGTGACCTGAAGTCGGAACGTAGCTTTACCGCGGTTATCGTCAGTAGCGATTTGCAAGTAATCGCCGACCTAGCAGACCGAGTGTTAGTGCTTCAAGAGGGCAGAACCATCGGTCTTGACCCCTTCAATGGGGTATCGGAAGACGCAAATCAACCCTTTCTCAAGGCTCTAGACGACGTTCGATTAGGTAAAGTCGATGCATGACGATGAGTGGGGGCTCAAGTCGGCACACGGCAGTGCTGGTTTCGCCCGGAAAAACTACGCCTAACTCGCGTCAACCAACTCCTGGAAAAATAGCGATTTTACCAGATGCGGACCCGTTTTTTGTTCGCGCGGTGGAGGCTTCCGGGGGAGTAGTAGAACCCGTCTCTGACGAAACTAGAGGGATCGTTTGGTTGTCTTATTCACGAGCATCCGAATTGCCGGAAATCTTGCACGAGAATCCTCAAATTGAATGGGTACAGCTTCCTTGGGCTGGAGTTGACGCGTTCTCCAAAACGATTTCACAATCTGACTCAGAGCAGTCGCTGCTGTGGACGAGTGCAAAAGGAGCATACGCTCAACCCGTCGCTGAGCACGCTCTGGCTTTGATTCTTTCCCTGCTCCGCCGAATTCCCGAGCGGGTTAAAGCAAAGAGTTGGGGAGCGAAGTTCGGAACCTCCCTTTACGGCCTTAGCGTTGTAATTGTTGGCGCAGGTGGAATAGCAGTCGAACTCATGCGACTTCTTCGACCGTTTGAGGTAAACATTACGATCGTTCGTCGCACCGATCTTGCGTTGCCCGGTGCCGATCAAACAGTGACTACAGAACGCCTAATCGACGTGCTCCCGGGTGCAGACGTAGTTGTAATTGCGGCAGCCTTGACTGACGAAACAATAAAGCTGTTTGGTAGCGAACAGCTCGGGGCGATGAAGCCGTCAGCAATCCTCGTAAACGTTGCTAGAGGTGGACTAATCGACACCGCGGCTCTCGTCGAAGCCTTGAACGCGGATCAAATAGCGGGGGTTGGGTTAGACGTCACCGATCCAGAACCTTTGCCGAGCTCGCATGAACTTTGGAATTTCGACAAAGTGTTGATCACTCCTCACAGTGCTGACACTCCAGAAATGACATCGCCACTGCTTGCAGAACGAATTAGGGTCAACGTGCGGGCATTTTTGAATCAATCTGAGTTCGAGGGAATTGTGGATCCGGAGGTAGGCTATTGACTCTTCTTTGGATAGGTGCTTACACCGAAAACATGGGCGGTTTTTCAAAAGGTATCGCCTCGGTCAAGCTTGAGCCCAAGGGGATATTTTTCGATTCCATGGGGGCATTGACACAATCTCCGTCCTACCTAGCTCATTCACACACGCCCGGCGTGATTTATGCCGTCGATGAAGGCAGTGGAAAGGTCGAAGCGTTCCAACGAAAAGGAAAATCTTCAAGCCTCGCTTCGCTTGGTTCTCAACCCACTACCGGTACATTGCCTTGTCATCTGGCGGCCACTGCGCAATGGCTTTACGTCAGCAATTACGGCACAGGTCAAGTGGATGTGTACCCTCTGGATCGGGGCGGGAAAATCGGGCCTGTACACCAGACTTTGAGTTCGACGGGGAAAGGACCCAGACCAGAACAAGAGGGTCCGCACGCCCATTCAACGCTCGCGTTCGGTGACACCGCGTTGGTCGCCGACCTTGGAACAGATCGCGTCAATGTGTACCGTTGGCACGAAACGAAGCTCGAAGCCGAATCCTCGCTTGAACTTCCCCCAGGAACCGGACCGCGCGACTTCGCGGTTTCACCTGTTGCTGGGAAGATTTACTTGCTTGGTGAACTCGACGGTTCAGTGTTCGTTCTTGGTGGTGGCCGCAATCTTCAAATCATGAAGGCCGCGAAAGTTGGTGCCGCGCCCGGCGATCACGCAGCCGGCTTGGTTGTAGATCCAACTGGACGGTTCTTGTTTACCGGACTCAGGGGATCAAACCGGGTTGTCTCGATTGATGCGAATTCGCTTGAAGTGATCTCAGCACTGCCAAGCGGCGGCGATACGCCTAGAGGAATGTGCGTTGTCGGTAACCTCTTGCTGGTAGCAAACCAAAAGTCCGGCACGATAAGTGCGTTCCAAATTGATCAGCAAACTGGCGCCTTGGTCATGGTCGGTACGCCGTTGTTGATTGATTCTCCGACGTGCATTCTCCCCGACTTCTCCTAAACAAGGGACGTAAGTCAAACGGTATTTTCTTTGATAAAGTTGCTTGCTGAACCCAATCCTCGATAGCTCAATTGGCAGAGCAGCCGGCTGTTAACCGGCAGGTTCTTGGTTCGAGTCCAAGTCGGGGAGCTTTATTCTGGCGTTAGTGTCAGTTTTTTCGATTGTCGAAGGCAGCAAATAGGCTCGCCAAATGACCCAAGAGGGAACTTTGTTTTGAGCGAGAACGATTCGAATGGTGGCGATGTCGCCGATTCCCGAAGTTCGAAGAATGCACGAAAGGCTGGCCTTGCGGTCGGTCTTGCCGCTGCAGCTTATGGGGTTTCTTATGGGGCGCTAGCTGTAGCGGCGGGATTGGATGTCTGGCAAACCTGCGTAATGAGCTTGCTGATGTTCACGGGCGGTTCGCAATTTGCTCTCGTCGGAGTGATCACAGCTGGTGGTGTTGCTGCTGGGCCGGCAGCAATAGCGAGTGCGGCAATCCTTGGAATTCGAAACGGCATCTACGGGGTGCGAGTTTCCCCAATAATCGGTGCAGGATTTTGGCGGAGGATCGCGGCAGCTTGGGTCACAATCGATGAAACAACGGCAGTCTCGACGAACCAGCCGGATCTCAAGAGCCAGAGGGTGGGTTTCTGGACGACTGCTGCCGCAACATTTATCGGCTGGAACCTAACCACACTGATTGGTGCTCTAATCGGCGACGCAATGGGCGACCCGAAAGTTTGGGGCTTAGACGCGGCAGCAGCAGCGGCGTTCGTTGGCCTACTTTGGCCTCGATTGAAGCAAATGCAAACGGTTGCCGTTGCAAGCGCGGCCGCTGTAATCGCGATCATACTTACACCAGTCATGATGCCGGGACTACCCGTGCTAGTGGCCGGGGTGACCGCGTTGATCGTAGGCGGTTTCAACTGGTTCGGCAACAAGTCAGCTGCGACTGAAGAAAACCTTGAGGCCGAGGGAGTGCCGACATGACTCTTTGGATGATCGTGATTATCGCCTCCCTAGCTTGCCTTTCACTAAAACTTGCTGGCTATCTGGTTCCATCCACCGTGCTTGAAAAACCAACACCGGCTCGAATCTCAAACCTGCTAACGGTCGCGTTATTGTCGGCTCTTGTGGGGGTACAGACGTTCGCAGTCGGTAACCACCTCGAGCTAGACGCGAGAGCACCAGCAGTTGCGGTCGCCGTGCTACTTTTTGCGTTCCGGGTTCCGTTCGTGATCGTCGTGATCGCCGCTGCAGTAGTTGCTGCGTTGATCCGCTTGACCGGTTGGGGTTGATCTCAAGAGATCAGTCGATTCGTCGACGATTAGACGGCTTCCAAGTTGTCTTCACCCGGCATCCACGAATACCCGGGTACTCCCCAACCGTTCTTTCGGATCGCCTTCTTTGAGGCTTTGTTGTTCTCAAGATCAAGCCGATCCACATACAACACGCCATTCAGGTGATCAAACTCGTGTTGAAAAATGCGAGCCAGCCAACCACTGGCTTCGATTTGGAACGGTTGACCGGAAAGCTCGAAGGCGTGAAGCAAGACATGCTCTGCACGCCTTAGCGGGAACCGTTCGCCGGGCACGGATAGGCAACCCTCAGACTCAGCGTCCTCATCCAATGGTTCGACAGATTGCGGGCTGAGCCAAAGGCGCGGATTTATGGCAACTCCAGAATGTTGCGTGTTTCCGTCGGTCCAGTCATACACAAATACCCGAAGTGGCACCCCAACTTGTGGAGCGGCCAAGCCCACACCGGGTGCCTCGTGCATTGTTTCGATCATGTTTGCAACAAGTTCATGCAAGTCATTATCAAAATCAGTAACGGCTGTTGCCGGTGAATGTAGTACTGGATCGCCATAAATGCGAATCGGAAGAACGGCCATTTGCCAAGAATATCGGGGCTTCAACCGATAAAGTCATTGAGTGCCAACTGCGCTGAGTGATTTCACGGACAAGTTCGTGACCCTCACTCCTAATCAGTGGATTGGCATCCCAATAGCGATCCTGGCCGCTGTGTTGCTGGCTTTAGGAGCTCAGCTCCAGCACAAGGGGGTCGGGCGCGTTGAGGCGGACACCGCTGAAATTGATACGAATCCGGGCCTCAGCCCGAGGCAGGTCCTCTTGTTGTTGGCAAGACCGTCTTGGCTCTTTGGGACGATCATGCTTGGACTTGCGATCGTGTTTCAACTTTCAAGTTTGTACTTTTCGCCGATTATTGTTGTTCAACCCCTTGGTGCGGTCGCTTTGGTTGTTACTGCGATGGTGAACTCGAAAGTAACCAAAGTGAAACTTGACCCGAAATCGATTCGTGCAATTGCGTTTTGTGTCGGGGGAGTTGGACTGTTCGTGACCTTTGCCGCATTTACCGCAAAATCATCCCCAATTAGCGAAGCGCAACTTGGAGTGATTCTGGCGCTCTTGGGGATCATCACGATGGGCCTATCTCTTGCGTTTGCGTTCCTTCGAGACAAGTTCAAAGCAATCGTCTACATTTTGGGCGCGGGACTCTTGTATGGGTTTGTGGCTACTCTTGCGAAAGTCGTAATCGATAGGGCGAAAACCGGCGACTTCGAGTGGTTGACGATTACTTGCATTGTCGCTTTGTTGGCGGCGGCAGCTTTAGGTGGCTATTTTGTCCAGAACGCTTATTCATCTGGACCTCCAGATCTTGTTATCGCTGGATTGACGGTCGTAGACCCGCTGGTCGCGGTGAGTATCGGGATCGTTGTGCTTCAAGAAGCAGCCGGAGCGCCTTGGTGGGTTGCGATAATTTATGTGGCCTGTGCAGGGCTTGCGGTGTATGGAGTCTTCCAACTCGCGAAACATCACCCCCAAGCACAGCACTAGGCTAAAACAAACGCCACAAGCCCGAGGGATCACCCAAATCTTGACTGACGCTTCAACGAAGACGAATGCCGACCGCACCAAAAGCTTACGAGTGCTCATAGGTGCGGACACGTTCGCACCCAATGTGAACGGAGCCGCGACCTTCACTTCAAGGCTTGCTGCCGGTTTGGTAGAACGTGGTCACGAAGTCCACGTCGAAGCTCCCGCATTCGATCGCCACCACGGTACCTTCCCAGAAGTGCACGAAGGCGCAAACCTCATCGTGCATCGCGTTTACTCCTGGCGGTGGTTTCCGCATGAGTGGTTGCGGTTTGTTTTGCCGTGGCGTAGTCAAGCGCACGCAGCAAGGATTCTCGACCAAGTAAAGCCAGACGTCGTCCACATCCAATCCCACATTGTGATCGGCAGGGGACTAGCCCGGCAAGCAAAGAAGCGAAACATTCGAGTAATTGCCACGAACCATTTCATGCCTGAAAACTTGATTCAGCACACACTACTTCCGAAGTTCCTGAGAAAGACCGCGATCGAGATCGCTTGGAAGGATGCTGCTCACACGTACCACTTGTGTGAGGCCGTGACGACTCCAACCAAGAAGGGTGCTGAGTTTCTAGAAGCGGCAACTGATCTTCGAGGAGTGCACGCCATCTCTTGTGGGATTAATGCGAGCGAGTACACAGCTGATTTCTCGCCGAAAACTCGGAATCGCATCCTGTTCGTAGGAAGGCTCGCTGAAGAGAAGCAACTCGACGTGTTGTTGCACGCATTCGCGAAACTCGACAAGACGTTGAACGCCGAACTCCAAATCGTCGGAGACGGGGAACTCAAGCACCAGCTTTTCAAGCTTGCTGTTGAGCTCGGGATCGCGGACCGAGTTGAGTTTTCTGGTTACGTAGCAGACTCCGAAGTCAAGGATGCCTACACTCAAGCCACAGTGTTTGCGATCCCCTCGATTGCCGAGTTGCAGAGCATCGCAACGCTTGAAGCCATGTCTTCCGGCTTGCCAATCGTTGCGGCCGATGCCATGGCGCTGCCGCACCTAGTGCATCCGGGGGATAACGGCTATCTGTTTGAGCCGGGGAACGTCGACGATCTAGCGCAAGCGCTAACGAAAGTGCTTGAGGCGCCTCAAGAGGAACTAACGAGGCTAAAGCGCAACAGTATGAGACTAGTTGTGCCACACGATATCCAGAGGACGCTAAGCACCTTTGAAAGACTGTATCGTGGTGAGTCGGTGGTTGATCCAGTTACCGAAATCGAACTGGACGAAAAAGCCAATTGATAACAACAAGGGGCGGTAGCTCAGCCGGTTAGAGCAGCGGACTCATAATCCGT
>JAHBSS010000062.1 GCA_019639015.1 Cryobacterium sp.
AACACGACAAAGAACAAAACTATTGGAGCCCAATTTAGGCTTCCGGTAACTGCACTCCACCCGACTAGCACGGGGAAGCAACCTGCCGCACCACCCCAAACGATATTTTGCGAAGTGCGACGTTTCAATACGAGAGAGTAGATGAAGACATAAAACAGGTGTCCGGCTACAGCGAGGCCAGCAGCTACCCAATTCACGAGCAAGCCAAGCCAAATGGTTGACCCGATGCCGGTTACCCAAGCAAAGGTCAACGCTTCTTTGTCAGTTAATTCCCCCGTCACTAGGGGCCGATTTTTGGTTCGCTTCATGACGCGATCAATATCTCGGTCGATATAGCAATTGAAAGCACCTGCAGACCCAGCGCTAAAAAAACCTCCGACGAGAGTAGCTAGCACGAGCCACAAATTAGGGATTCCTCTTTGCGCTAGAAACATCACAGGGATCGTTGTGATTAGAAGCAACTCAATAATGCGAGGTTTAGTTAGTTGCACATACGCGCTGAGCTTGCGCCTAAAGGCTAAGGGTGGAGTCCCCGATCTCGGTAAAACTGCAGTGTTCAAGCCTTGCTCACAATCAATTAATCTCTACACGAGTCTAAGCACGAACGCTCTGACTCGCGTTCTCACCGGCAGCGGGAATCTTCGGTGCCTATACTTGGGAATGCTTGCCTGGTTCGTTTCGAAGGCGAATTGAACCGCAATTCTTTGGTAAGGCTTCAAGCTCGTTTCGGCTTGCAACTTTCAAGGGTAGGAAGGACTCAGGATGCCAAATCTCGACTGGACGCCAATGGACGAACGTGCAGTAAACACTGCCAGAATTCTCGCGGCGGATGCAGTAGAAAAAGCGGGAAGCGGGCATCCAGGTACTGCCATGAGTCTCGCTCCAGCCGCATACTTGTTGTTCCAGCGGGAAATGAATCGCGATCCGAAGGATAGCTCTTGGCCCGGTCGGGATCGATTCATCCTCTCTTGCGGGCATTCTTCGCTAACCCAATATGTGCAGTTCTATTTGGCCGGTTACGGTCTGGAACTTTCAGACTTGGAGGCATTGCGCACGTGGGGGTCTAAGACTCCGGGCCATCCGGAATACGGCCACACCGATGGAATCGAAATCACCACCGGCCCGCTTGGCCAAGGAATTTCCTCCGCTGTTGGATTCGCCTACTCGGCGCGCTATGAACGTGGTTTGTTCGATCCCGACGCTCCTGCTGGACAGAGCCCCTTCGACCACTTTGTTTACGTGATTGCTAGCGATGGCGACTTAGAAGAAGGTATTTCCAGCGAGGCGTCTTCTCTTGCGGGCCATCAAGAACTTGGCAACCTAATCGCTATTTACGATGACAATCAGATTTCGATTGAAGACGATACAAACATCGCATTCACAGAGGATGTCGCCGCCCGATACAACGCCTACCACTGGCATGTTCAAGTTGTTGATTGGAAGAAAACCGGAGAATATGTCGAAGATATTCAGGAACTCGCCGATGCATTAGAAAGCGCCAGAGCCGTAACGGACAAGCCTTCCCTAATCATTTTGAAAACGATTATTGGCTGGCCATCACCAACTAAACAAAACACGGGCAAGATTCACGGTTCTGCGCTTGGGGCCGACGAGTTGGCTGCTGTGAAGAAAGTGCTCGACTTTGATCCAACTAAACACTTCGCGGTCGAGCCAGAAGTGTTAGCGCACACTCGAAAGGCGATCCAACGCGGCGCTGAAGCGCACAAAGAATGGAACGCTAAATTCGATGCTTGGGCGAAAGCAAACCCTTCGAAAAAAGCGCTATTCGACCGGTTGCAATCTGGAGCCTTGCCAGAAGGCATCGCGCAAGCGCTTCCAGTGTTTCCAGCCGGGAAAGATATCTCTACGAGATCTGCCTCGGGCAAAGTCATCAACGCTTTGGCGCCTCTCATGCCTGAGTTGTGGGGCGGATCGGCAGACCTGGCTGAATCGAACAACACGACAATTGAGGGCGCGAATTCTTTCGTTCCCTCCGATCGTTCCACTCATGAATGGACTGCGGATCCTTATGGGCGAGTATTGCACTTTGGAATTCGCGAACACGCAATGGGCGCAATCATCAACGGCATTGTTTTACACGGGAAAACCAGGCCATTCGGTGGCACATTCCTCATCTTTAGCGACTACATGAGAGCATCTGTGAGGCTTGCAGCGCTCATGAAAATCCCATCTATATTCGTTTGGACTCACGATTCCATAGCTCTTGGCGGTGACGGTCCGACGCACCAACCGGTTGAGCACCTGACCGCACTTCGTGCAATCCCGGGACTGGACGTCATTCGACCAGCGGACGCGAATGAGGTCGCAGTTGCTTGGCTTGCCATCCTTCAACGAAGAGGCGGACCGGCTGGGTTAGCACTGAGTCGGCAAAATCTTCCTGTGTTCGAAAGAGGGAACGGGGTTGCATCGGGTGATGTACTCGCTTCTGCCGGCGCAGTCGCGAGGGGCGCATACGTATTGGCGGAAGCACCGAACGGTGAGCCAGACGTGATTTTGATCGGAACTGGCTCTGAAGTGCAGTTCGCCTTGGCTGCACGAGAGGAATTGAAAAAGGAAGGCATCCAAGCGCGAGTTGTATCTGCTCCTTGCCTTGAGTGGTTTTCCGAACAGGATGAGGCATACCGAGAGTCAGTGCTGCCGTCGAACGTTCGAGCCAGAGTCTCGGTCGAGGCTGGAATTGCTATGTCTTGGCGAGGCGTAATTGGCGATAAGGGTGAGGCCGTTTCGGTAGAGACGTTCGGGGCCTCTGCGGACTACGAAACGCTATACGAAAAATACGACATCACGGCTGACCACGTTGTCCGAGCTGCCAAGAAGTCAATCCAAAACCAATAATTCGAAAGTCGGAAGGGTCAAAACGATGACTGATGTGACAAGTCCTTTAGCGGAGCTAAGCAGGGCGGGAGTAAGCGTATGGCTCGACGATCTGTCGCGTCAACGGATCGTATCGGGCGACTTGCAGCGGTTGATTGACGAGCGACACGTCGTCGGCGTAACCACGAATCCGACTATCTTCGCCAATGCACTCTCAGACAGCGACGATTACTCCGCTCAAATCGCGGAACTCGCAAAGCAAGGTAAGACACCAAGTGAAGCAGTGGTCGCGCTAACCACTCACGATGTCGCAACTGGTTGTGACTTATTTCGCAAGCATTTCTTGGAAAGCGGCGGCAAAGACGGACGCGTATCGATCGAAGTAGAACCTGCCTTAGCTCATGATGCGGCCGGGAGCATTAGAGAAGGCAAGCTGCTTTGGAATCTAGTTGATCGTGAAAACGTAATGATCAAAGTTCCGGCAACGGTTGAAGGGCTTGAAGCAATCACCGAACTAACGGCCGTGGGAATTAGCGTCAATGTGACTCTGATTTTCAGCCTCCAACGGCACAGGGAAGTCATCAACGCCTATTTAACCGGATTGGAGAAGGCCAAGGCCGCCGGTCTGGATCTCTCGAAAATCCGATCGGTCGCATCGTTTTTTGTCTCGAGAGTAGACACGGAAATTGACAAACGACTCGATGCGATGGACTCTGACGAAGCTCGATCGTTGCGCGGGAAAGCAGGCATTGCGAATGCGCGACTTGCCTACGAAGTATTTGAACAGGCATTCGCAAGCGAAAGAGCGAAGTTATTGCTTGCTTCTGGAGCGAACCTTCAACGCCCACTCTGGGCCTCAACGGGTGTCAAGGATCCCGCATTCCGAGACACGCTATACGTTGAAGAGCTAGTTGCAGAAAACGTGATTAACACCATGCCCGAAAAGACAATGGAGGCTACCTTCGAGCACGGCGTGATAAAGGGCGATACGGTTTCTGGTACGTATGCCGAATCAAATGAGGTGCTCGATCGGCTCGCTGGATTAGGAATTTCCTACAACGAAGTAACCGACTTGCTCGAGAAAGAGGGTATCGAGAAGTTCACAGTTTCTTGGAACCAGTTGCTCCAGACGGTTCAGGATGCGTTGAATCGTTCTAAGGAATCCTGACGATGAGTTTCGATATCACTCTAAGTGGTGCCGCCCTTGAGGCTACTGAAAAGTGGGTTCCCAAGCTTGTTACGGACCTGGTTGCGTCTGGAATTTCAGCTCAAGACCCGAGCCTTTGGGGAAGCGACGCAGAAGGAGAAGCCGGAAAGCGACTTGGTTGGACGGAAGCTGTCGCCATCTCAGAGCCGCTAGTTCCCGAGATTCTTGCTCTGAGAGAGAAGTTCGTAAGAATGGGAATCGATCACTTCGTGCTTAGCGGCATGGGCGGGTCCTCCCTAGCACCTGAAGTGATTTCACGAACGGCAGGTGTCGAACTCACAATTCTCGATACGACTTCTCCAGGTCAAATTCTGTCAGCACTAGAGGATCGACTCGAAACTTCGGTGTTGATAGTGTCCTCAAAATCTGGCTCAACTGTCGAAACCGATAGCCACAAGCGAACCTACGAAGATGCGTTTGTAAGAGTTGGGATAGATCCGACCGAACGAATTGTTATTGTGACAGACCCTGGATCACCCCTTGACCAATCAGCCAGAAAAGATGGGTACCGGGTATTCAACGCTGATCCAAACGTTGGTGGACGCTATTCCGCCCTCACCGCTTTTGGATTGGTGCCAACGGGCTTAGCGGGAGTGGATATTTCTGGCCTGCTGGATGAAGCCTCATCGGTATCCGGTCGTGTGGCAGTGGATTCCGCCGAAAATCCGGCGCTGCAATTGGGTGCGGCTATTTCAGGAACGGTCCCTCTGAAAGACAAGCTTGCGCTCGTTGCGGATGGAACGTACATTCTTGGGTTCGCAGATTGGGTTGAGCAACTCATTGCGGAGTCAACCGGTAAGAAGGGAAAAGGAGTTCTACCGGTAGTTCTTCAAACGAACGCTCCAGAACTTGGCCTTGGACTTCCCGACTTGCAGATCGTTCGATTTGTTCAAAGCGAAAAGGCAACAGAGTCAGTATTGCCGGGAGAGATTGAAATCAGTGGCACTCTCGGCGCTCAATTTGTTGTCTGGGAGACAGCAGTCGCTGTTGCTGGAAAGATTCTTGGCATCAACCCGTTCGATCAACCAGATGTTGAATCAGCAAAAGTTGCTGCAAGGCAATTGTTGAAATCGCGACCAAAGCCTACGACACCCTCATTCACTGAGAACGAAATTGAAGTACGTTCGCGAGCTCCGAAACTTTCAGGTCAAACCACTCTCAATACCGCTTTAGACGCGTTACTCAAGCTGATGCCTGAGAACGGGTATTTGAGCATTCAGGCTTATCTTGATCAAATTCACCTTTCAAGCGCAATTGAATTGCGCAATGCGTTCGCAGCCAAACTCGCGAAATCCGACCACCCTCGACCCGTTACGTTTGGCTGGGGTCCACGCTTCTTGCACTCGACCGGTCAATATCACAAGGGTGGTCCAGCGATCGGAGTGTATTTGCAAATAACTTCAACTGAAAAGGTGGACTTGCAGATTCCAAATAGACCATTCAGCTTTGGGGAATTGATCAAGGCGCAAGCACAAGGCGATGCCGGGGTGCTTGAAGACCACGGCAGACCAGTGTTGAGTCTCAATTTGAATCAACCCCAAGAAGGGCTCCGATTGTTGATTGACCTTCTCAAGTAGATTCATGGCACTCGCCAACATTTCAAAAGGAATTAATCCATTACGTTCGGCTTCGGATCGAAGGCTAAACAGAATTGCCGGGCCGAGCGCATTGGTAATCTTTGGCGTCACCGGTGATCTCGCGAAAAAGAAACTTCTTCCGGCGATTTATGACTTGGCAAACCGTGGGCTACTACCCCCTGGCTTTGCAATAGTTGGATTTGCGCGACGAGATTGGGATGACAACGCATTCGCGCGGGTCATTGAGGAATCCGTTAAAGCTCACGCTCGAACAACCTTCGATCAGGATGTGTGGAAACAATTAGCTCAAGGTGTCCGCTTTGTGAGAGGCGAATTCGATGATTCTGAGAGCTATCAATTGCTCAAACGAACCCTCACCGAGCTGGACTCTGATCGAGGAACGCTTGGCAATCACGCGTTCTATCTATCAATTCCGCCGAAATCCTTTCCCGTCGTCACCGAGCAACTGAGAAACGCTGGTCTTGCTGAACAAAAGAATGGCCAATGGCGTCGAGTCGTCATCGAGAAGCCTTTTGGCAGCGACTTATCAACCGCAAGAGAACTAAATACGGCGATCGAGTCGGTATTTCCGGCGGATTCGGTGTTCCGAATAGATCACTACCTCGGCAAAGAAACAGTTCAAAATCTTCTAGCAATCAGATTTGCGAACCAATTTTACGAACCGATTTGGAATGAGCGATACGTAGATCATGTTCAAATCACGATGGCCGAAGACATTGGGGTGGGCGGGCGCGCCGGTTACTACGACGGAATCGGAGCGGCGCGCGATGTTATTCAGAACCATCTGCTTCAGCTGCTAGCGCTCACTGCAATGGAAGAGCCGGTTTCTTTTGACGCGAAAGACCTTCGTACAGAGAAGGAAAAGGTTCTTTCGGCCGTTTCTCTTGGCTCAGATATTACAATCGCTTCCGCGCGCGGACAATATTCGAATGGATGGCAAGGAGGGCTCCCCGTCCTCGGATTTCTAGAAGAAGAAGGAATTGATCCAGAATCGACAACCGAGACTTTCGCAGCACTCAGGCTAGGCATTAACACTCGGCGCTGGTCTGGTGTGCCCTTCTATTTGCGAACTGGAAAGCGTTTAGGACGCAGGGTCACCGAAATCGCGGTAATTTTCAAACGCGCACCTCAGTACTTGTTTGAAGCGAGTCAAACTAGCGCGCTTGGTCAAAATGCGATTGTAATCCGAGTGCAGCCCGACGAAGGAATGACAATGCGTTTTGGGTCCAAGGTCCCCGGCGCTGGAATGCAAGTCCGAGATGTAACCATGGATTTCGGATACGGGCACGCGTTCACAGAAGCAAGTCCAGAAGCATACGAACGGTTGATATTGGATGTGCTCCTGGGTGATCCTCCCCTGTTCCCAAGACATGAAGAAGTCGAATTGAGTTGGAAAATACTAGATCCGGTCGAGGAGTTTTGGGCAAGAGGTGGCAAACCGGAGCAGTACCAACCGGGGACGTGGGGACCGGAATCATCACTGCAGTTGCTCGAACAGGACGGCAGAGCCTGGAGGCGACCGTGATCATTGAGTTGCCAGATACAACAACCGGCGCGATTTCTCGAGAACTAGTTCGAGTACGTCAGGAAGGTGGAGCCGTTGCGCTCGGTAGAGTGCTAACACTCGTCATCGCCACGAGCCATGGCGCGGAAGAAGAAGCGATTCTCGCTGCAAATGATGCCTCTCGAGAACATCCAATGCGAGTGATTGTGCTGTCAAAAGCGACCGAAGTTACAAGCGAGCGCTCACGGCTTGACGCTCAAATTAGAGTAGGTGGGGATGCCGGGGCAAGTGAAGTTGTAGTGTTACGGGCACATGGTGAGGCCGCGAAACACGAAGAGGGCCTCGTTACTGGCTTACTGCTTGCAGATGCGCCAATTGTCGCTTGGTGGCCACAGTCCCCTCCAACAACTAGTTCGAATTCCCCTATTGGTCGAATGGCACAATTACGCATCACCGACGCTGCTAGTCAACCGGATCCCCAAGCTTTTTTGCACCAGCTTGCCGATAGTTATTCTCCCGGTGACACCGATTTCGCCTGGACTCGCTTGACGCTTTGGAGAGCGCAATTGGCTGCCACGCTCGATCAGCCGCCATATGAAACGGTCAATTTGGTGGAGGTGGCTGGTGCGAAGGACTCGCCTTCAACCTTGCTCTTGGCCGCTTGGCTCAAACTCCAACTCGGAGTTGAAGTGAAGCAGACATTTGTCGACTCGCACAGCCTTGGCGGTGGCATCTTCTGGGTCAAATTACATCGAGATTCTGGCGTAATCGAACTTCGACGAAGTCAACCCGGTGTGGTTTCGTTGAGTCAGCCCGGGCAACCTCTTCAGAATATTTCGATGCCACGACGTAGCCTTAGAGATTGTCTTGCGGAAGAGCTTCGCCGCCTTGACCCCGACGAGATGTATGGCCAAGTGCTTAGGAAAGGATTGGAACTAGTATCCGGTAGTTTGGAACAAAGTAGGGCAACACAATGACGACCGGACCAAATCTAGTTACCTTTGAAACTCGCGCCGAGCTGGTTAAATCCGTCGGCGAGAAGGTTCTTGAGCTATTAGCGTCGTTGAAATCAAAACAGAATCAAATCAATATCGCCCTTACTGGAGGAACCGTTGGTGGCGAGATACTTGCCGCGATCAGCGAGATGACGTTTCCGGAGAATCTCTGGAACAACGTTCACTTTTGGTGGAGTGACGAACGGTGGCTTCCTTCAGGTGACAGCGAACGGAATGATTTTCAAGCCGACCAGTTTCT
>JAHBSS010000063.1 GCA_019639015.1 Cryobacterium sp.
TCAAACCCAAAGCGGTAACACTAGAGAGCTTGTTTTCGACGCGGCAGCCCTTCTGAGTTACGTCTCCCAATTCACTACACTCCACCCCGGTGACCTCATCCTAAGCGGCACCCCTGGCGGCATTGGTGGCGCAATGAATCCACCCGTGTTCTTGAACGATGGCGATGAAGTTGTCACCGCGATTGAAGGAATTGGTGAACTTCGAAACGTGTTCAGAATTCAATCGGACTGAATCATCCACTGAAAGGAAATCAAGTTGAGCGAAACAGAATTGCGCTGGGACCTTGTTCCGCAAGTAACTCGCGCCGGCGAAGAAGACACACACACGATGTCTTCCGGTGGCTGCATCCGAGTTTCAGGAGTTGGACCGCAACACACGGATGCGACCCGCATTTGGTTTGGCCGAGTCAGTAATGAGCCTGGCTACCGGTCACTCCCCCACCATCACGGCGAGGCGGAAACCGGTGGTTATGTGCTCAAGGGTAAGGGTCGAATCTACTTTGGAGAGAACTACAGCGACTATCTCGACATGATCGAAGGCGACTGGGTGTTCGTTCCACCGTTCATGCCACACGTTGAATGCAATATGTCTGTGACCGATGAACTCATTTGGCTCACAACTCGCACTCCAGACAACATCGTCGTGAACCTCGAAGAGGTCGATGATTCGGTGCTTGTCGGTTTTCGGCGGGCATGACCGACGGTAGCGAGACTTTCCTAAAAGCAATTGCTTTGACGGAAGTTCCGGCTGAAGTTTTCGACCGCGCATTCGTAGCGACACCGCAGTTTGTGCCGTGGCCGAAAGCATATGGCGGCGACATGGTCGCGCAAGCCGCTGCAAGTGCGATGCAAACCGTTGACAATGACCGAACCCTGCATTCAATGCACAGCTACTTTTTGCGGCCGGTTGAAATTGGGGTTGAAGTTAGATACGAAGTTGAGTTACTTCGAGACGGTCGAAGTTTCTCGACTAGGCAAGTGCGCGGGTTCCAATCTGGTAAGCCGGTGTACCAGTGCACAGCATCGTTTCAGGTTCCTGAAGCCAGAGAAGAGTTCCAATCGCAAGTTCCCGAGGTTCCCACGCCGGAGTCGCTCCCAAGTTCGGCAGAGTTCCTCAAATCAGCCGACGAAACAAACTTGGAAGCAATTGAATACTGGTCGAGGGGGCGCAGTTTCGATCACCGCCACATCCCCTCTCCCATCTACTTGACGGTTGAAGGCGATCATGTCGCCCACCAAGCAGTTTGGGTTCGAGCGTTCGACCAACTGGGCGAGGACGCGAACTTGCATCGACTCGCAATTGCCTATGTCTGCGACTACACAATCCTTGAGCCAATTCTTCGCAAACTCGGGCTTGCCTGGGCTGAAAGTGAATTAGTAACAGCGAGCCTCGATCACGCAATGTGGTTTCACCGAGAAGCGAGAGCCGACGACTGGTTGCTTTACACGCAAGAGTCACCTTCGCTTTCAAGCGGTCGCGGACTCGGACTCGGCAAATTTTTCGACCGAGCTGGACGGCTAGTCGCGACTGTTGCTCAAGAAGGCATGATCCGTTACCCGAAACCCAACAGAAAGGAAGGGCAATGAAGCTCTCACCATCTGCACACGTCGACACTTTCGCAAGGGAAAGCTTGCCACCTCAAGATTCTTGGCCCGCTTTCGAATTCACTTTGCCTGAGTTGCAATACCCGGACCGCCTGAACGCGGCGACTGCTTTGCTCGAGGACACGATCGCAAAACACGGTGCTGATCGTGTCGCTCTTAGGACTCCCGAGGGTGATGTATGGACCTACGGAGAATTGCTGGAGCAGGCAAACCGAATCGCTAACCTACTTGTCGAAGACCACGAAATCGTCCCCGGCAACCGCGTCATGCTTCGGATGCCGAACAATCCTTGGACTGTCGCTTGCTGGCTTGCCGTGCTAAAGGTTGGCGCAGTGGTTGTCACGACCATGACGGCCTGGAAGCCTAGCGAAATTGAACGAATTGTCGAGAAGACTAGCCCGAGCACAATCATCGTCGATCACCGCTTTCTTGAGGATCTCATCGCGGCAATAGGTAACAAGGTAGACACCATAATTTTCGGAGACGGCGCCGCTACCAGTCTTGAAAACGCCATAGCTAATAAGAGCGACAAGTTCGACGATGTTCAAACCGCCGCGGATGATGTCGCATTGCTCGGTCCGACGTCCGGAACAACTGGGATGCCGAAAGTCACGATGCACTTTCACCGGGACATCCTCGCCAACGCTGACACGTTCGGAAAATACCTTGTCAAAATGCAAGCCGACGATTTGTGTGCTGGAAGTCCTCCTCTAGCTTTCACGTTTGGTCTCGGTGGGCTCGTAGTATTCCCGCTCAGATTTGGTGCGGCAACTTTGCTTGTCGAGAAAGCAACCCCGGTCGAGTTTGCGGACCTCACCGAACAGTTCGGGGTGACAGTTCTCTACACAGCACCGACCGGTTACCGTGCGATTTTGAAAGAGGGCAAGGGGGAAAAGTTGCGCGGGCTTCGAGCTGGGGTCTCCGCTGGCGAACACTTACCTGAAGAAACTTGGCAGGGCGTGTTCGATGCGACCGGCGTGCGACTTATTGACGGAATCGGTTCAACCGAAATGCTGCATGTGTTCATTTCGGCAGAGGGTGAAGATATTCGACCGGGCGCTACCGGCAAGGCCGTTCCCGGTTACCGCGCGACGATCCTCGATGAAAACGGTAACGAACTTGGTGCAGGCGAAATTGGTCGGCTCGGTGTAATCGGTCCAACCGGTTGCCGTTACCTAAACGACGAGAGGCAAGCCAACTACATTTCTGGCCCTTGGAATGTCACGGGCGATACCTACTTAATGGATGAGAACGGCTACTTCCACTACCAGGCCCGCTCCGACAGCATGATCGTCACTAGCGGATACAACGTTGGGGCACCAGAGGTCGAAGGTGCCTTGAATCAGCATCCGGATGTTGCAGAGTCCGCCGTCGTCGGCTGGCCGGACAAGGAACGCGGCCTTGTGATCGGTGCGTTCGTGGTTTTGCGTGAAGGTGTTTCGCCGAGCGATGAGTTGAAGGAGCAATTACGTTCGTTCGTGAAAGAGAAAATCGCCTATTACAAGTGCCCAAGACGAATCGAGTTCGTCACTGAGCTTCCCAGAAATCCGAGTGGAAAGCTTCAACACTTCAAGCTTCGTGAACGGGCTGCCGAGATTGCGGCCTCAGAAGACGCTGCAACTGGTGGCGCAAATAGCAAAGAGGGCAAGAAGTGAAAGTCGCCGTTGTCGGCGGCGGCCCGGGCGGACTCTATTTCGCGGCGCTTATGAAGCAACTCGACCCGAGCCACGAAATCACCGTTTGGGAGCGCAACGCAGCAAACGACACGTTCGGTTTCGGGGTGGTGTTTAGCGATGAAACCCTCGGTGGCATCGCGAACGCCGACAAGGTTATTGCAGCCGAAATGGAATTGCAGTTTGCCCGCTGGACCGATATCGACATCACGGTCAATGGGGAACTGAGCACTGTCGGTGGCCAAGGGTTTGCGGCGATGGGCCGCAAAGAACTGCTCTCTTTGCTGCAACACCGCTGCACCGAACTTGGCGTGACAATTCATTTTTCGACGCTCGCGCCAGACGTGGAGGAACTAAAGCGCGACTACGATCTCGTGATCGCTGCAGACGGGCTGAACTCCGGCATCCGCTCGAGGTTTCAAGACAGCTTCAGACCGAACCTCGATGTGCGCAAGTCCAAATACATGTGGCTTGGGCTTGACCGTGCGTTTGAGGCGTTCACATTCATCGTGAAATCGACTCCGTTCGGCACGATGCAGATTCACGGCTACCCGTATTCAGCGAACCGCAGCACTTTCATTATTGAGATGCACGATGATGTCTGGCGCGCTGCCGGGTTCGACGCGAGCGAGTCCAAGCAGTTTCCGCCCGGCGTGAGCGACGAAGATTCAATTGCTAAAGTCGCCGAACTTTTCGCGGAGGAACTCGGTGGTAGCGGACTGCTCTCAAACAATTCAAAGTGGCTGAACTTCACAACCGTGCGAAACGAAAACTGGCGGCACGAAAACATTGTGCTTCTTGGGGATGCCGCCCACACCGCGCACTTCTCGATCGGCTCTGGGACGAAACTCGCGATGGAGGACGCGCTAGCTCTAGCCGCTTGCCTGCACGAACACGATGATCTTGCAACCGCATTAGAGGCATACGAGACCGAGCGGCGGCCGGTGGTGGAGTCGACTCAGCGGGCGGCTCAAGCATCCCTCGAATGGTTTGAAAACATCGGCCAGTATCGAGATCAAGAATCGCTGCAGTTCAGTTTCAACCTGCTCACTCGAAGCCGCAGAATTACCCTCGACAACCTTGCGCTTCGCGACGAAGAGTTTGCCGAAGACGTCGCAGCAGACTTCGCGAAAAAGATCGGCAGCGATCGCGTCGCCCCACCAATGTTCCAACCGTATTGGGTTCGCGACCTGAAACTTGAAAACAGAATCATCGTCTCGGCGATGGACATGTATTCGGCGGTTGATGGGTTGCCGGGAGATTTCCACCTCATGCACCTCGGCAGCAAAGCGGTCGGCGGCGCGGGGCTTGTCATGACCGAAATGGTTTGCGTATCCGCGGAAGGCCGGATCACTCCCGGCTGCACGGGACTATACAACGCGGATCAAGTGGCCGGTTGGAGGCGAATCGTCGACTTCGTTCACGACAACTCTGCCGCAAAAATCGGTGTGCAATTAGGGCACTCCGGTCGCAAAGGTTCAACCAAAAAGATGTGGGAAGGAATCGACGACCCACTACCGGAGGGCGGTTGGGATGTGCTTGGACCTTCCGCGATCGCCTACGGAGACGGCTGCAATCTACCCCGCGAAGCAACTCGCGCCGAACTTGAGAACATTCGCGAAGAATACGTATCCGCAACTCACCGCGCGGCAGAAGCCGGCTTCGACTTGCTCGAGTTTCACGCCGCCCACGGCTATTTGATTTCTTCCTTCCTCTCGCCGATCTCAAACCAGCGCACGGATGAATACGGTGGCAGCCTCGAGAATCGCTTGCGCTATCCGCTCGAAGTGTTCGACGCGGTGAGGGCAGCTTGGCCAGCAGGTAAACCGATTTTCGTCCGCATCTCGGCCCACGACTGGATGCCGGGCGGCAACACCGAGGAGGATGCGGTAGAAATTGCCGCTGCCTTCATCGATCACGGAGCCGACGGTATCGATGTTTCCAGCGGCCAGATCGCGAGAGCCGAAAAGCCAGCTTTCGGACGCAGTTATCAAACCCCGTTCGCCGACCGCATCCGCAATCGTGTCGCGAACGCGAAAGGTGTCACGGTCATCGCAGTGGGCGCGATTTCGTCTTACGACGACGTCAACTCGATTCTCGCCGCGGGTCGCGCAGACCTTATCGCGATCGGTCGCACGCACTTGTATGACCCGCATTGGACCCTGCACGCCGCCGCCGACCAAGGGTATCGCGGGCCTGGCGCCGAGTGGATCGCCCCGTTCCGTGCCGGTTCTCGCAAGCCGCCAACCGCAAGAACCGACGCGATTCGGCCGAGGCTTTCACTGCTAAAGCAAACGGAGCCGGATGTCGCAACCCACTTGCGCTGGCAACCCGATTTGAGCGCGACAAGGGGTTAGTCTGCGATTGCGATGGTGGTGGTTTTCACAATCCCCTATAATTTTCTCGTTCTGTCGCAAAGTATGGTTTAAGGTCCCCGAAAGGCCCGAACATGTCGAACCGCCGCCACACTGTCTTTGCCCTAATAGCTGCGGCTTCACTAGGCGTCCCATTGGCCCTCGCCGGAGCGAGTGTTCCAGCGTTTGCCGATGTTTCAGTCGGCGACTGGGCTACGTTGAAAACTCAAGTCACCGCGGCCAGCGACACAATTGTGCTTTCAACTGACATCAGTTCAACACCTACGCAAAATTTGGTTGTCGATGTAGGGGATATTGTCACCCTCGACTTGGCAGGTCACACTCTCACTATCTCCCCTCCGAGCTTTAACATGGCAGGAATCCTTGTTCCCGCCGGTGCAACGCTAATTATTAACGATTCAGTTGGCACCGGGGCGCTGACTGTTACTGGCGGAAACTTTGGTGCAGGAATTGGTTCTGACAGCACAGTCACTCCAGGCGCCATCACAATAAATGGGGGTCTCATCACCGCAACCGGGGGTTCAGATTCGGCAGGTATTGGTGGCGGTTTTGGGTGGTCAGGAGCCACGCTAACCGTCACCGGCGGCACAGTAATTGCTCAAGGAGGAGACTTTGGCGCTGGGATCGGTGGCGGTACATTAGGTTCTGGCGGCACGATCCACATTGTCGCCGGTGTTGTTCAAGGAATGGGTGGAGTCGGGGCCGCGGGCATCGGCGGCGGCTACGGCAGTGGCGGCGGTTCAGTCACCATTGACTCTGGTTCAGTCCAGGCTTACGGCGGTGACTTTGGGGCCGGTATCGGTGGCGGTCACGGTGAGAACGCAATCTCCGGCGGCAGTGGCGGTTTGGTCTTCATTAACGGCGGAATGGTTGACGCGAACGGTGGCAAGAGCGCTGCTGGAATAGGTGGCGGTGCCCATAGCTCGGGTGGTGGCAACGGTGGCAACGGCGGAACCGTTTTCATTAATGGTGGAACCGTGAATGCTAGTGGCGGCTATGAAAGCTCTGCAGGATTTGGCGGTGCTGGCATCGGTGGCGGTGGTACTGACACTTCCTACGGTGGCAACGGTGGCATTGTCACGATTAATGGTGGTTCTGTTGACGCTGATGCTGGAGACTATGCCGCTGGCATCGGTGGCGGTGGTGGCTCATATATATTCCGGGGTGGACTTGGTGGAACTGTAACGGTCGGCGGTGGTGATGTCGACGCAGATGGTGGCGACTTTGGCGCTGGCATCGGTGGCGGTTACGGCGCTGACGGAGGCGACGTAACAGTCAGCGGCGGAACAGTCAGGGCATCCGGTGGGTTCCGTGCTGCCGGTATTGGTGGCGGCGGAGCTAGCGAAAGCACGACTCCAGACACTGATCCTGCTGGTGACGGTGGCACCGTTCTGATTTCTGGTGGCTCGGTAACGGCATTCGCTGGGAGCACTGAGGCAGCGGGTATCGGCGGCGGATCAAGCCTTTATGGGGACGGAGGCGACGGGGCAGCTGTAACGGTAACGGGAGGCACCATTGCATCAAGGGGTGCGAGTGCGGGTATCGGTGGTGGAAATGGGCTTAATCCGGGTGCAGTTGGCTCGCTACTCGTCGCCGGAACCCCGGTCACGGGTGCAGCAACATCGGGCGGTGCGAGTTTGGGCGCCCCAATCACAAACCCAATCTCACCACCAGCTGGAGTTCAATACACGGCTACTGTGACCTTACCGGTTGGATCTGCCGAGACCTTATTCACGCTGAGCTTCGTCAATCCGGAATTGGCCAACACCGGGGCAAACACTTTGCCGCTAGTGCTCGCCGCACTTGCGTTGATGCTTGCAGGTGGTGCCGTGTTTGCGACCTCGAGGTTGTCGGCTAAGTCCTAACTCTTGCTAATTCGGATGTTGCCAAAAGTTGTTTCGAATTTGTAGAGGCGACTGGAAGTAGCGTTACTCGACACATCGTTTTGGATATTGCCGAGACTTGTCTTCGTTTCGATTCTGTAGTCGCCGTCAGGAATCGTTAGTTCAATATTGCCTGCGCTCGTGCTCAAATCGATCGACTCCGGTAGCGAAACCAGATTGCCAGTGACGTTACCAGCTGACCCATCTAGCTCAAGCTCACCTGCGACCGAAAGATCACTGAGAGTTGTATTGCCGGCAGCGGTCTCGATACTCAAGTCGTGAACCGATCCGGTGATATCTACCTCACCGGCCGCCGATGAAACTTCGGTGTCCCCAAAATCTCCGTCAATGGAAATGTCGCCGGCGCTATTGGAAATCTCTAGTTGAACTTGGCTGGTCCTCATACTCTCAGGAAGCGTTACAGTCAGTTTCGGTCCGCTCCAGTCCCACGTTGGAAAACTGAGCCACCAGTTGAAACCTTGAAACGCCACCGTGATTTTCAGATCCCGATCGACGACCTGATATTTCAAACTCAAGTTC
>JAHBSS010000064.1 GCA_019639015.1 Cryobacterium sp.
AATCTTGTTGCAGCTGGTTTTGACAAGTCGAAGATGCAAGTTACTCCGGACAAGACCGCAGTGTTCGCGATCCGAGCCGACGCGATCGAGTTCTCGGTGCTGTTTGGAGATACTTGCCTCATCGGTGACGCAAGTGCGCAAGGGTATCGAAGCATCCTTGGTCCTGCTGTCGGAGAGGGCACTTGTTTAGTTGGAAAGACTCGACCAATAAATTGGTGAGTGCAATCGCCTTCAATAGGGTTTCGTAGACTAGTCGGCATGGCCGAATACATTTACTCGATGGTGCGCGCCCGAAAGGCCGTTGGCGACAAAGTAATTCTCGACGACGTGACCATGGCGTTCTTCCCAGGTGCGAAGATCGGAATGGTTGGCCCGAACGGTGCCGGAAAGTCCACGATCCTGAAAATTATGGCCGGGTTGGACACTCCAAGTAACGGAGAGGCAAGGCTTTCCCCTGGGTACAGCGTTGGCATTCTCATGCAAGAACCGAAGCTGGATGAAACCAAGACGGTCCTCGAAAATGTTCAAGAGGGCGTAAGTGAAATCAGAGGGAAGCTAGCCAGGTTCAACGAGATATCGGCGGCTATGGCGCAACCAGATGCGGACTTTGACTCGTTGCTAGCTGAAATGGGAGTGTTGCAGGAAGCGATCGATGCCGCTGATGCTTGGGATTTGGATTCGCAGTTAGAGCAAGCGATGGATGCGCTTCGCACTCCACCAGGGGACGAAAAAGTTAGTCACCTGTCTGGTGGCGAAAAGCGCCGCGTGGCACTAACAAAACTGTTGTTACAAAAGCCGGACCTACTGCTTCTTGATGAACCAACAAACCACTTGGATGCTGAAAGCGTGCAATGGCTTGAACAGCATCTTGCGAAATATCACGGCGCGGTGATCGCGGTTACTCACGACAGGTATTTTCTCGATCATGTTGCGCAGTGGATCGCTGAAGTTGACCGAGGACACTTGTACCCGTACGAAGGCAACTACTCCACCTACCTTGAGAAGAAGCAAGAGCGCCTCCAGGTTCAAGGAAAGAAGGATGCCAAACTCGCCAAGAGGCTTGCGAGTGAACTCGAGTGGGTTCGTAGCAACGCGAAAGGTCGTCAAGCAAAATCTAAAGCCAGGTTGGCGCGATATGAAGAAATGGCCAGCGAAGCCGAAAAGACGAGAAAGCTCGATTTCGAAGAAATTGTTATCCCGCCGGGACCCCGACTCGGCTCTCAAGTGCTTGACGCAAAGAATCTCCAAAAGGGTTTTGACGGCAGGCTACTAATCGACGGCTTAAGTTTTTCACTACCGCGAAACGGCATCGTCGGAATTATTGGCCCCAACGGTGTCGGAAAGACCACGCTGTTCAAGACAATCGTTGGATTGGAACCGCTCGACGCCGGCGAACTCAAAGTCGGTGAATCGGTACAAATTTCATACGTGGATCAGTCTCGAAGCGGAATTGATCCGAACAAGACACTTTGGGAAGTGGTTTCGGACGGTCGCGACTTCATCACTGTTGGTAAGACTGAGATTCCGTCTCGCGCTTATGTGAGTCAGTTTGGATTCAAGGGACCGGATCAACAGAAAAAGGCCGGAGTGCTTTCCGGCGGTGAGCGAAACCGTCTGAATCTTGCCTTGACTTTGAAGCAAGGTGGAAACCTCTTGCTCCTCGACGAACCAACAAACGATCTGGATGTTGAGACTCTCGGCAGTCTTGAGAACGCGTTACTGGAGTTTCCTGGTTGCGCGGTAGTCATCACACACGACCGCTGGTTCCTTGACCGGATTGCAACCCACATTCTCGCTTGGGAAGGCACGGAAGAAAATCCTGCAAATTGGCACTGGTTCGAAGGAAACTTTGAAGCGTACGAGCAGAACAAGATCGAGCGCCTAGGACCGGATGCTGCAAATCCCCACCGAAGCACCTACCGCAAGCTGACTCGAGACTAATGCGAGTTCACATCCCAATCCAATTGCGTTGGGGGGACATGGATGCCTACAACCATGTGAACAACGTCGAGATGATGCGTCTGCTTGAAGAGGCGAGAGTGAGAGCGTTTTGGCGACCGCCAACAGGGGATGCGGCTCCGACAGCGGTGCTAAACGCTGAAGCGGGTTCTGACACGATCACGCTAATCGCCGGTCACGTTGTCGAATATTTGGCGCCTATTGAGTACCATCGCGACCCAGTTGACGTGCAACTTTGGTTGAGTGGTGTCGGTGGTGCAAGTGCGACGATTTGCTACGAAATTGTTTCGCAAGGTCAACTGTCGGTTCGCGCAGAAAGCACAATGGTGTTTGTTGACGCAGCAACTGGTCGACCACGAAGAATCGCCTCTCGCGAGCGTGAAGCTTGGGAACCCTATTTTGGGGATCGGATAGTGTTCAAACGGGATTCTCGCTCACGTTAGATTTTCCACGCGCTGCTTCAATCATCGGGCGCAGGCGTTCGGATCATTCCTTCTTGAGCGACACTCGCCAAAAGCGTGCCTTCTCGGTTGAAGATCCGTCCGAGAGCAAGTCCACGCCCGCCAATCGCATTCGGAGATTCTTGGACATAAAGCATCCATTCGTCTGCCCGTCCGTCGCGGTGCCACCACATGGCGTGATCGAGACTGGCAACCTTTAGACCTGGATTAGCCCACGCGAGTCCGTGCCTACGAAGTACCGACTCGAGCAAAGTGAAGTCACTTGCGTACACCATTGCAGCCCGATGCAAAACGGGGTCGTCAGGCAATTTGCCGATGGCTTTCATCCAAATCGCCTGATGGGCAACCTGACCAGAGCTCCCGCTCAGATAGATCGGATCTTCAACATGGCGCATCTCGAACGCACGGCCGCTTGCCCAATACTTTGCAACTGGGTGGTCAATCCCGGCAAGCACTTCTTCGTCACTTCTTAGGGACTCAGGTTCTGGAACTTGTGGCATTTCAACTTGATGGTCCAAACCGGGGTCTTCGTCTTGAAACGAGGCAATCATTGAAAGAATTGGTAACCCTTTTTGGTATGCCTGAGTTCGCCGCGTCGAGAATGAGCGACCGTCGTGAATGCGATCGACTGCGAACGTGATTGGGAGATCGATATCACCCGGTCGCAAAAAGTATCCGTGAAGAGAATGAATGTGTCGATCGTCCGAAACTGTGCGACTGGCAGCAACGACTGACTGTGCAACTACTTGGCCACCAAATACCCGACCGTGGGGCATCCATTGGCTTGGACCGGTAAAGATGTCCTCATCGGTACGCGCATTCGTATCGGTGAGATCTAGCGAATTGATTAGGTCAGAAAGCGGATCGATCATTCTGTCTTTCGGTTAGGACTTCGGGCCTCGTAGACCCGTCATTCCAGATAGTTTAGATTGCAGATGAGTAGAACCTTTACCCTTGTTGATTCCCTCGCACTGAATGACCTGCAAACCTTTTTGGGACGCACGGCACGGATCGAGGACGGTTCCGTTCGCCTCATAGCTGGCTCTGGCGTTCTCGCCACCTACATTGCAGTGTTTTATCCGGTTGGGCTTCACGACGAAATGCCAACCGTTCTGGCGCTACGCACGTTCGCGCTTTCCGGTTCGGAGTCGTTCGACGTTGTGGTGCCGATTCGTTCACTACTTGATCGTCTTGCCAAACTCAAAGCAGATGCCGTTGATGAGACCTTGCCTATCGAAGTTGGAGTTCCAATTGAAGTGAACACGGTTGTATGGGCTAGCGTTTCACCGCCAAAGGGCGGATGGTATTCGCTTGAAGAAATCGAAAGTGAACTGCTCGCACGAACTGCCGAATCGGGAATTGAAGAAATAAAGACGGCTCTACCCCCTGGCCTTGGTGAGCATATTGTTCACAAAGCTCGTGCCGAAGTTTGGAGCCGACCAATTCCCGGTGCGGAACACATTCCTTCGGGAGCTGCCTTTGCAGCGCAAACGCTTGGGTTCCTCGTTGGGGCCGAGTCAATCCGGGTTTTTGAGACGGGGCCCTGGACGAGGCTAAGCATGAATCGGGGTCACATTCTCGTGCGTCGGAAGCCCTGGACCCTTCAAGCATCAAGCTGAAAACCTGCGCTTTTTCGCACGAGCGGACCTCCGAAAGCGTTGAAAGCCGAATTCGTTTGATACTCCTTGTTGAATGATTCGCGTACTCGCTAACATTTGCGAAAGAGACCCGTTCGAGCCAGGGGCCATTTATGAAGCGCTTCAAGTTATCTGCACTCGCCGCAGTATTTGGTTCCTTCTTCCTGCTTCTTCCGGCGACAGACGCGTTCGCAGACGGCTTTGATGTCGATCCTGTGGGCGACGAAGTGAATGTTTACCCGAGTAATTTTGTGGAGTTCTTTGGAAACTCTCCAGGTAGTAAGGGAACTGTCTATGCATTTGTCGATGGCAGACTTCTGACCTGCGACGATTACTTTGGTAATGAGTTAGACACCGATGAGATCGGCAATTGTTGGCAGATTGGCTCTGATGAAGGTGACGGTCGTTGGGGATTCCCTGTTTCAAAGCCTGGACTTGAACGACTCGGACTCTCATTCCTAGGCAAGCACGAGTTTCGCTTCGTTTATACCGAACTGGTTAGCGGACAGACGACAATTCTGGCCGAAGCGACCGTTACAACTGAACTAATTTCGCGAGCAGCGACGCCGACTCCAACTGCGGCACCTGAAATCTCACCGGGTGAATCCAAACCAGTAGCGTCGGGGTTGAGCTCCGGTTCGTCGGATGCTCCGAGTGTTCTTAGTAGGCTTCGCGGCTTCGGGGATGTTGTGGCAAATCCCGGGAATTTGCCAATTACGGCGGTTGTAACTCTCGTGCTAGTGGCATTGATCGGACTACCCTCGACTTTTCTCGACCAGACGCTCAGCGAAAATTATCACCGAGTGTTTGGCTGGACATCCAAATTGGTGGATAAAGCCAAGAGCGTTATTAAGCTTCGACCGCTACCGACCTGGCTTCCAGTTGGGATAGGGATCGCACTTGCTTGCTTTATTGCAGGCTTTGTTGACCCCGGGTTCGGACTGAACCTTGGCTCGATAAGGATGTTCGTTTCGATCGTCCTGGCCCTCGTAATTGAGGACGTACTTGGCTGGGTAGTCATCCGACGGGTGCTAAAGCGTGTTGATCCCGAATTGGAGCCTAGGCCAGAGTTCAAGTTCGGGTTCTTACTCGTTGTTATTGCCGCGGTTATCCTGACTCGCGTTACCGGATTTGAACCAGGGCTGATTTTCGGACTAGTGCTTGGAATGAGTTTTGGAGTGACACTCGCACTCTCTCGCGACGCGAGAGTTAAGCTCGTCGGACTGGGTTGGGCTCTCGCAATCGGTGTCATCGCTTGGGTTGGTTACGGAACTCTCTCAGGAGCAAGCGGGTTCTGGCCGGTATTCGCGACCGAGACTCTCGGAGCCGTAGCACTTAGCGCGCTTTCCGCTTTCCCGATCGCGTTGTTGCCAATAAGGGGAATGGACGGAGGCGTGATTTTCAAATGGAATTGGCGCATTTGGGGAGCCGCCTACATTTTTGGGCTGTTGATCTTCTTCGTCGTGCTAATGCCGATGCCATTCAGTTGGGCTGAAGTCGGAGCGCCGCTCGCCACTTGGGTGGTTATGTTCATTGCCTATTTTGCAGTAGCAATCGGTCTTTGGGCATGGTTGCGTTTTGGCGGGGCGAAACCAACAGAGGCCCGAGTTGAATCGAACGCTGATTTCGAAGAATCTAAGACTGCATCCTGAACATGTTTTGGTCGCGCGAGGTCCTTGAACTAGTTCGCGAAATGAAACGGTGCAAAGAGCTTGAATTAGGAATTCGTTGTGATCGTCTGAACCAGAGGTTGATAATTGGCAACAGTGAAATTACCCAGATCCAGACTGTGTTCCAATTGGTACCATCTTTGGCTCTTAGGGGAGCTGTTTGATAGGTCGATGATTGTTGGTATCGATCAGCAGAATACTCAGTCCAAGCGAGACCATTCCACCATCGAACTTTAGTGGGATCGACCGAGTCTGGATACCAACCAGAGGGTGGATTCGTAGTGTTGCTCGCTTCGCAGAGTTTAGTATTCGTGATCGCGTGTTACCCAGCTGCGCGCCCTACTTGCCTCCTGTGCTGTTACCCCGCTGCGCGACCAGCCTGCCGACCGCTAAACAAGCAACCGCCGAGGAAGGTGCCTTCAAGGCTTCGGTAACCGTGCACCCCGCCACCGCCAAATCCGCTAACCTCGCCAGCTGCAAATAGCCCTTCGATCGGGTTGCCGTTCTTGTCGAGCGCTTGGCTGTTTAGGTCGGTTTGGATGCCGCCGAGCGTCTTGCGGGTCAGGATGTGCAACTTCACCGCTATTAGTGGTCCGGCTTTCGGATCGAGGATGCGGTGCGGGCTTGCAACGCGAATGAGCTTGTCGCCGCGGTAATGCCGCGCTTGCCTCAGGGCGTTGATTTGGGCATCCTTAGCGAACTCGTTGTCTAGTTCGCGGTCACGCGCTTGGATCTCGGTGCGGACTTGCTCCTGGTCGATCGTGTGGTCGGGGGATAGCCTTTGCATGCCCCTTAGGAGTTCGTCGAGCGAGTTCGCGACGATGAAATCCTCACCCTTCTCCTTGAACGCTTCGACCGGTCCGGTCGCCCCTTTGCCTAGTCGCTGCTTTAGCAACTCGCGAATGCTCTTGCCGGTCAGGTCAGGGTTTTGTTCGCTACCACTAAGCGCAAACTCCTTCTCGATGATCGCTTGAGTAAGCACGAACCAGCTGTAGTCGAAACCGTTTTGACTGAGGAACTCGAGGGTGCCGAGCGAATCGAAACCGGGAAACAGTGGCACGGGAAGGCGTTTGCCAGTTGGGTCAAGCCAAATGCTTGAAGGCCCGGGCAGAATGCGGATGCCGTGGTCCGGCCAGACAGGCGCGAAGTTCTTGATCCCCTCGACGTAGTGCCACATCCGGTCGGTGTTGATGAGGTTTGCGCCGGCACGTTCAGCGATTGCGAGCATCCGGCCGTCAACGTGTGCGGGTACCCCGGTGAGCATGTGCTCTGGTGGATTACCGAAGCGCTTCGGCCAACTCTTGCGGACTAGGTCTTGGTTTCCGCCGATACCACCGGTCGCCACGATGACCGCGCTCGCCGGGATTTCGAAATCGCCAACCTCGTCGCGGTTGGTTTTTTCGCCGCGCTCGGCAGGGTCATCCTTTAGCACTTTGCCTTTCACGCCAACGACTTTGCCGTTTTCGGTGAGCAACTCGTCGACGCGATGCCGGAACTTCAACTCGACCGTGCCGTCTTTCACCGCCGCCTGCACCTTCTTGACGAACGGTTCGAGAAGACCGGGACCGGTGCCCCAAGTGATGTGGAATCGCGGAACCGAGTTGCCGTGACCAGTCGCGGTGTAGCCACCACGTTCAGCCCAACCTACGACAGGGAAGAACCGCACTCCCATGTCGTGCAGCCAGTCGCGCTTCTCACCGGCAGCCCACTCGACATATGCTTCGGCCCATTCGCGTGGCCACGCGTCGTGTTCGCGATCGAAGCCTGCTGTGCCAGCCCAGTCCTGTTTGGCAAGTTCGAGCGAGTCCTTGATCCCCATCCGTCGTTGCTCGGGCGAATCGACCAGGAACAGTCCGCCAAAGGACCACCAAGCCTGCCCACCGATCCCTGCCTCCGGCTCCTGATCGAGCACAACGACACGCTTACCCCGATCAACCAACTCGCACGCCGCAACCAGCCCAGCCAGCCCGGCCCCCACCACCACAACATCCGCCTTCATACCTTTCATCATTCAGGATGTTTTGGTGCGGATGTGGTTTTTTGGCACGATCGAGGTCACATTTTTCACAATTGCAACAACCGCCCCAGAAACTCCTGAATGATGAAAGTGAAAGGGTTAGGGGTGGCCGCGGATTCGGCGGGATAGGGCGGTTGCGGCGGCGGCTACCGCGCGGCCGAAACG
>JAHBSS010000065.1 GCA_019639015.1 Cryobacterium sp.
TAGTACCAAGAGCAAGAACTCTCGCCGAGGCCGCGTAACTGAGGGAAGACAAACCACATCCAGTGGCTTTCCTTTCGTCCAGCCGTCAGCTCGGGGATCACTTCATGCCATTTCTTGTTCTGCTTCTCGACAAACGGCTCCAATCCAACGCGATCCATCGCTTACGATTCTACATCTAGGTGATTCTCGCTCCCTTGGCAAGCCGCTTTGTCGCAAGAAAGCTGATGGAAGCATGGTCCCTGCGTCTCAATCAATGACCCGGCAAAGGTCGTCCACGATTTTCTCCCACACGAATGCGGCGTTCGGCGCTGGCACATGCAAGGGTCGCGCGGGGTTCTCAATCAGCGAAGAGGCGGGCCAGTCTGCTTTCTGGCTGACCGAAGGAACGGTGCCGTCACCAAGAATTGCGCGAGTACCGATCTGCTTTGCGGCTTCATCGACAAAGAGTCGGCTGGCGGTGTTGGGTGAAGCGCCCTCCGACCAGAAGATGCGGCACCGATCCCAGCCTATCGCGGGTTGCCCGGCGATGGAACGGTGGAAGTCTCGGGCGGCCAGCTCTAGACTGGTATTCCAAGGATCGAGTGTGGGATACAGGCCGAGCGCTTGCGCATCTTTCACCAATTGTCTCATGAATCCGCCGACGTCTTGACCCGTAAATCGGGCAACGGGGTTGCGACCAACCACCGCGACTTCCCCGGGGAACTGCTCGCTTGGTGCCAGATAGTAAACAATCGGAGCGTTCGGAGCCATCTGCCGCATGAATTCGTTGGCAACTATGGCAATACCCATGTCTCCGGTCATGAATACGTAGTACGACTTCGGCGCACCCCAGAAGGGAACATTGACGAAGTAGGCTCTTTCAATCCGACTCGGTGCTGAAGTGCTCTTGATGGCACCGCGAATGATCAATCCTCCCGTGCTGTGCCCCACCAAGACTACTTTGGAATCAATCAGCGGATTCTGCGCCCGCAGAGCATCGAGGCATTCTTGCATGCCCGGCGGCATCCGGTAAGGCGGCACCGCGCTTCCTCCCTCCGCCCTTGTGCCGGACTTATAAAGTTCGTTGACCGTCCCTTCGAGTCGCAACCGCCAATCATAGGGCCAAGGTTGAAGGATGTAATGTTGCAGTCGCCTGCCGTTTGCGATGATTCGCGGATGTTGGCTTGGTTCCAGGATCGCAGGCTGCTTTTCGATATCGTAGACGGTTTCTGTCGCGTATTTGCGAAAGAGGTCAAGTTTGCTTGCTTCGTTTCCGGGGAGCGGGAGTCCGTTCGTGCCGCAAAATAGCCGTTGGAAAGGTTGGCTACCGACAATGTTCAACGACATCGCAGGGAATGCGGTCGTTTCCCCGGATGTCGTACGAACACTGATCTCGCTTCCAAAAACGCCGGGGATAAAGAGGATCAACGACTGGCGCAGAACATGGAGGCGATTCTCGGTCAATGCAGGAAGCGATTGGGTACCAACCAAAACCCGTGTCTGGGCTTCGAGTAGGTTCCGATTGACTCCGCTCCCGGTCATCGAAAGCAAAGACTTAAGCGGCACGGAAACGACGGCAACTTGGGCTTCGTCGAACTTGAGTTCAATGGCCATTTGTCCATTTCGGCCAAACGTGGAGGCCGCCGAGAGCCCGCTAGGCTGGTCGGCAAGAGTGGTGGGACTAGCACCAAACGCCGAAACCACGAGCCTCGCCGATCTGTCTGCCCGGTAAGCAACCGGAGTGACTTTGCGCGTCGGCTCTGACTCAAGAGTCCAACCCTCTGCGGATGGCGACTCATCGTGTGACCAGATCATCCGAATGGAAGTCGGGTCAGGGTTCAATTTCTCAAGTGGCTCAAACGGAACCGTGTCTAACTTCAGTAGAGTAGGCGAACCGCTCACCTGCAAGTTTGGGTAGGGGCGAGCCGTCAAGAATGGATGATTGGACATTCCGAGGATTAACCGATCGGGGCTACCAGGGAATCCCACGAAGAAGTCCAGCGTGCTATTGACTCCGCGAACCTTTGAGCCCAGTTGCTGTACCAAAGCGCGGCTCATGATTGTTTTACCGCCGTGATGCCCGTCGCCAGCCGTGACGATGCTACTGTGGGCGTAGCGAATCCAAGTCCAGTAAAGCACGCCCAAAGAGGCCCGGCGTTGAATCATGAATTGGCGCGTAGCCTCGTATCTCGGCACCACGCTCTGCACCGTCTGCCTGTCATAAGGTTCCCGGTCTTCGGCTCGCGTTGGAGCATTGCGGTTACGAATCTTGACCTCGGCTTCGAGCAGGTCAACCATGCCGAATGCGTCGTTGCCACAGACGTTTAGAACGGCCTGCCAGTCTTCTGCGATACACGACGCGATATAAGTGTATATCGCCCGCCGGAGTGCTTCCCGATCAATTTGGGAGGCCTGAAAGTTTTGTTCGGCTTTCTGAAGAGTCGCCCTTGCTTGGCTGATTTTTGCATCGTGTGCCTGAAACGGGGCGATCAGTTCCGCCTCGCTCTTCACCACCGGAGCGTCGTTTACGAGAAAGGTCTTTCCGGCAAACTGGGTGCGGACGGTTTCGCGGCACTGCTGGATGGATGCAGTGGCAAGCCCCGCACTTCGCTCGGCCATCTGGGTCAGGGCAACTTCGTCGGCCGGAAGGGGCCGCGTGCTGGCCGGTTGTAGGACTAGCGTGGCAAGGAGCGCGGCGATCATGAGGTGTCCTCGCCGCCATTCTAGCGGATTTGGCTTGCTTTCGGTCTTTGACTTACCGACAAGCTTTGTAAGGTGTGAGTGGTTGGCGTCCGACGAGGACAAACACAACGCAAGCGGCCCCGGAGGGACTCGAACCCCCGACGCCCTCCTTAGGACTGACATTTTCTAGGTTCAACGAGGCTGGGGTTTTGTCCGCCGTTGAACCTAGATGACCGCCGTTTTCCACCGCGTTGGAGAGACCTTGGAGAGACCAAAAACTCCGTGTCTAACCCAGCTTCAGTGAACTCCTCGGGAACTCCGAAGAGTTCGCTTTCTCCGCGCCTGGCGCGTCCAGTGCTGCAGTGTCCTGGCACTTTTGAATCTTGGTTTACGTCATACTGACGGAACGTGGAAGTTTTCGGCACCGTGAAATCGGTGGCAGGGCGAGCATTGCTTGCTCTGGTACTTGTGCTGACCCAATTCCACTTCTGCGAATCAGTTTACGTGCGCGAATCTGGCGATGTTTGCCGAGTGTGCTTGGTCATCGACGATCACGGTGCGGGTGAGGCTGAAATTGATCAGCCACATGGCGACTGCCATGACTGCTGTGAAAATCGAGAATGCGAGACGCCAAAGGCTTTTGAAACTTCCGCGCCCAGCCAGCAGTTTGCGTTCGATTTCGCAATTCTCCCCGAGCCTCAAGCTCTGCCTGAGGTCATGGATGGCGGCGTCCTGTGGAAGTCGTTTCCATTTGCTAGCGGGGCTCCGGCGACCGGACCACCCCTTGTTCACTTATCCCGGGGGCCCCCTAATCTCCTTTTCGTTCAGCCGTCTGCTGGACGCAAGGTCGAGTCTATGGCGTAGCCGCTCGTTCTCTGCTCCAGCCCTAAAACGCATTGGAGCATCCATTGAAGAGTACACTGATCATTCCCTTATTGCTGGCATCGGCAATTTGCCAAGCACAAACTCAAATCTCAGCCACTGACGCCCTCAAACTGGCGTCACAAAACCGTCCCAGTCTTGCGGCATCTCGACTCGGAGTTGAACAAGCTCGCCTTTCTGCGCGGGCGTTTAGCTCGCTGCCGCCACTCAATTTCGCCGTAGGGGCAAGTTCGCGAAGCGAAGTAGGAGCGACAGACCAAGACCTAGCTCTCACTCAAGAAATCGACATCTTTGGCAGAAGACGCGCTTCCGTCCGGGTGGGCGAAGCTGACGTACAACTTGCACTCGCCACATACCGGCGAGAGGCTGGATTGCTCCAATCAGAGGTGCTTACCGCGTTTGCCACTGCCGTATCTGCCAGCCACCAGCGAGAAGTTGCAACCGGACTTCTCGAAGTCGCTGAGGGACTCCTCAACGCCACTAAGCGGCGATTTGACGAGGGAAAGGTAGCGGAGCTTCAGGTGACCAGGGCGACCATCGAGTTTGAGCGAGCGAAGCAGGCAAGGGAACTCAAAGACGCCGACTACCAAGCTGCGATGACCAGGCTGGCAAGCCTACTCGCTGTTCCTCAAGGCGAACTTAGCGTCGTCCCGGATGCTGCCATAGAGCCCGTCGCGATCCCGAGCATCATGGATCGTCCTGACATTCTAGAAATCAAAGCGGAAATGGCCAAAGCGTCAGCAGAAGCAGGGTATGCCAAAGCAACCTCTCGACCTGAGTTTAGCCTTCAAGTCGTTCGGTCACCGTGGTCCAACGACCGAGGCTACTTCATTGGTCGGGCGCAAATCTCATGGAATCTGTGGGATCACGGTCGAGTTCGAAACGAGGTAAAGGCCGCGAACCTCAGGGCTGCAGCGGCAGCCAAGGCACTCTCGGATGCCACCGCAAGGGCCGAGCAAGAACTTGCCGCTGTCCAGATCGAGTTACAGTCTCGACAAGCGCGAATCAAGAGCTACGAAGCGATTCTTGTGTCCGCAAAAGACCTTGTCGTGAAGTCCCAGAAGGGATTTTCGGAGGGATTTGGAACGCAGGTGGACGTGCTAGAGGCGACCAGGGCGCTTCGGGAAGTAGAGCAGGAACTCGTGGAAGCCAGGCAGCAACTCGCGTTCGTGGTGATCAAGCAGTACGAAGCCTCTGGATACCTAGTCGAGGTGCTCAAGTGAAGAAGTTCGTGCTCTATCTACTCGCGCTTTTGCTATTGTCGGGTTGTGGAAGTAAGAGTGAACCTCCCAAGGTTGACGAGCACGGACACGAAGAGGAGGGGCACTCCGAGAATGAAGTCTCACTGAGCGACGAAGCGAAAGCAATCGCAGGAATCGAAACCACGGCCGTTCGGATGGAGCCGTTCCAGCCGCTCCTTCAAGTGCCCGGAACCGTTTCCAGTACTGATAAGGGAAAAGCGGTCGTCACCCCACCAGTTGCGGGACGAGTCGTCTCGATTTCGGCGCGGCTAGGCGACACCGTGCGTCAGGGCCAAACACTCGCGACCATCGAGTCTCCCGAACTCTCCCAGGCTTGGTCAGCGATAGCCGATGCGACTCGGCTTAGAGATGCCGCAAAATCAGACGTTGAGCAAGCTCGATCTGAAGTTCAGTTGTCGCAGGCAAAACTGAGCGCGGCAAAAACGAACCTTACTCGTCAGCGGCAGTTGGCCCAGGCCGGTGCATTCAGCCAAGCTCCCGTCCAGCAGGCGCAGAGCGAATTGAACGATGCCCAGAGCGAGCTCCTCAGTATTCAGAAGGAGCAAGCCAGTCACGCGGAGCAAGTGCGCAGGCTAGAGAATCTCTACCGCGACGGCATTGTTTCGAAATCGGAACTGGAAGCCGCGCGGCTTGAACTTGAGCAAGACCAAATCAAACTGGATCGAGCTAAGGTCCGGATCGAAGCGGCAAAGGCAACCTATGAACGCGAAAAGAACATCGCCGCCCGGGGCCTTCTCAACGCCAAGGAACTTCAATCCGCTGAAGCCGAAGTGAAATCCAGTGAGCTAGAACTCGAACGAGCAAGGCTCAGAGTTCGAGCAGCGGAGTCTTCGCTTGCGAATGCCAACCGGGCCATCAGCAATGCTCAGGCGGTCTACCGCTCCAATTCTGGAAGCGGTGGAGCGTCGGTTGGCCGAGTATCGTTGGTAGCGCCGATTTCCGGCGTCATCACGCATCTTGATGTCACGAGGGGGCAAGCGGTTGATCGAACACAAGTGCTTCTGGAAGTCGAGAACCTCCGCTCGGTCTGGGTAACAGCGAATGTTCCTGAGTCAGAAATTGAGAAAGTTCGCAAAGGAGCGATGGCAACACTCTCCGTGGCCTCGCTCCCCAACCGCGAGTTTGAGGCGATCATTCAAGTGGTCGGTACAAGAGTTGACCCGAAAACGCGTTCAATCCCGGTTCAGTGCCTTGTGACCGAATCAAATGGGCTTCTGAAGCCTGATATGTTTGCAAAGGTCTTCATTGGCATTGGCCAACCAGCCACAAAGCTCGTGATCCCGAAGTCGGCTCTGGTCATGGAAGGGGGCAAGTCCTTTGTCTTTGCGAAGCATGGCGAAGCCTTCGAAAAGCATGAGGTGGTGCTAGGAGAACAAGACGGAAATCGCGTTGTGGTTCTCTCCGGAATTGAGGAAGGCGAGATCATCGCCTCGAAGGGCGCATTCATTCTCGCTAGCGAGCAAAAGAAGTCCGAACTGAAGGGGCATGAGGATTGATGCTAGAAAAAATCTTACATTTCAGCCTCATGCAGAGGTTCCTCGTCATCATCGCCACAGTGCTGATGGTCGGGATGGGGGTCTTCTCATGGAACAGTCTCACACTCGACGCAGTACCCGACATCACGAATAACCAGGTCACGATCAATACGAATACGGGTGGGCTTAGCCCGGTTGAAGTTGAGAAGCTTGTCACTTTTCCTATTGAATCAGCACTCGCAGGAACTCCAGGTCTGTCGGATGTTCGGTCGGTGAGTCAATTTGGTCTGTCGCAAATCACGGTCGTCTTTGAAGATCAGACGGATGTGTATTTTGCTCGGCAACTGATCAATGAACGCCTTCAAACGGTGCGAGAGTTGTTGCCAAAAGGCGTTGCCGCACCGACAATGGGTCCAGTTTCGACTGGTTTAGGTGATATCTACTTTTACTCGCTAGAAAGCAAAAGCCGAAGTATGATCGACCTTCGCACCATTCAAGATTGGCAAATCGGGCCCCAGCTTCGAACAGTCAAGGGTGTTGCTGAGGTGGCTGCTGCGGATGGCAGCGAGAAGCAGTATCAGGTGGTCGTTGAGCCGAGAGCACTTCAAGCTAGAGGGCTCACGGTGGCCAACGTCGTTACTGCGCTGCAAAGGAACAATCAGAACACTGGAGGCGGGATCCTCGAACGTAATGGGGAGCGAATTCTCATCCGAGGCGTCGGTACGTTGGAAGGCAGTTCCGACATTGAGAAAGTCGTACTCAAAACAGAAGCTGGCATTCCGATTCTGTTGCGTGAGGTCGCAAAGGTCCAGGAAGGCACTCCCGTTTTAACGGGAATTAGTTCGCGGGACGGACACCCTGCCTTGATCGTCACCGTGCTCATGCTCAAAGGTCAAAACGGAAAAACAGTCTCGCAAGCGGTGGACGCCCGAGTGAAGGAAATACGCTCGCAACTTCCACTAGACGTGACACTGACAACCGTCTACAACCGGTCCGACCTCGTCGGCGAGTCGGTTCACACTGTTGAAAAGAGCCTTCTTGAAGGCGGAATCCTTGTCATCGCGGTTCTGCTTTTACTCCTAGGAAACTTCCGTGGAGCACTCATCGTCGCGCTCGCCATTCCGCTCTCGATGCTCTTTGCGATTATCGGGATGAACAGGTTCGGGATCTCAGGAAACCTCATGAGCCTTGGCGCGATTGATTTTGGTCTCATCGTTGATGGCGCGGTTGTCATGATCGAAAACGCGGTGCGAAGGCTTGCTGAAGCAAGAGAGCATAAAGGATCGACGCTTGACCGCCACGAAGTGAGACACACGGTTTGGGAGTCTTGCCGTGAGGTCGCTAAGCCAACTGCGTTCGCAGTCACCATCATCACGGTCGTCTATTTGCCGATTCTTGCGCTTGAAGGCACGGAAGGCAAGATGTTCAAACCGATGGCATTCACGGTGGTATTTGCCCTGATCGGAGCGCTGATCCTAACAATGACCTTAATTCCCGTTCTTGCGAGCATGTTCATGTCAGGAGATACCAAGGAAGGTCGAAACCCGGTTATGGAACTGCTGAGCCGGATCTATAAACCTGCTCTGGGC
>JAHBSS010000066.1 GCA_019639015.1 Cryobacterium sp.
ACCAAAAAAAGGAAGTAGGCGTTGCCGCAAGACGATCGAAACAAAAAGCTCGAAAAGCAGGGATGTCGCCAAGACAAACCGCAACACGAGACCCAGAGCTTTTAGCAATTCTCCCCACGTAAACGTGATTGCCAAACCGACCGCGTTGATTACTATGAGCCAAGTTGTGAACAAGCCAAGTGCGGTTGCGCCGGGGTAGTGTGACCAAAAGATGGAAACCGTAATGAGTGCCAAGAACGCCAACATTGGCAGAGGCAATCCGCCTACGCTCCAACGGGCACGTTGAAGCCAAAGCAGCCATGCCGAAAAACCTGTTATCACTATTGACAAAACGCCAAAGAACCACCAGCCGAGGCTCAATCTCCAAGCATCGCCCGCGAGCAATGTGAAAAGCGGGAGTGAAGAAAATCCGAGTCGAACCCGAGGATTCATAAGCATGGCGAAAGCCTATGCGGTTAGCGGGGCACATCCTAGCCAAAGCCCTAAGCCGAAGTTGATACGTTAGGTCAAGCGTTGATTGGAGGTGCAGTGTTCATTGAGATTGGCAATACGCCAAAATCTTACGATTGGGGTTCACTGACCGCCATTCCAGAGCTGTTGGGAGTTGCTCCGAGCGGGGGCCCTCAAGCCGAATTATGGTTTGGCACACACGAGGCCTCGCCGTCGATTGTCGTGAACCGCGAATCAACAAACAACGACTTGAGTCCGATTCGACTTCATGACTGGCTCTCAGAGAATCAAGGTTTGGGTCCGGGTGAACCGACGCGAATTGGTTTTCTCTTGAAGATTCTCGCCGCCGAGACTCCGCTTTCAATTCAAGCTCATCCTAATAGTCTCCAAGCGGAACAAGGGTTTACTCGAGAGAATGAGCAGCAGATCCCGATCGATGCTCCCGAGCGAAATTATCGTGATCCATTTGCCAAACCAGAACTTGTGCTCGCAATTAGTGAACGTTTCGAAGCGCTCGCTGGAATGCGATCTATTCAAGAAATTGAGGCCGCGTTCAAAGGACTTGGAGCAGACGAACTCGTAGAGTTATTGGGCGATTTGCCGAGCCTGATTCGAACGGTGCTTTCTGGCGGTCGCGAAATTCAGAATCTTGTATCTGAGGTCCAAGAAACTGCAAGGAGTACCGATTCAATGGATGCTGACACGGTTCGAAGAATCTCTAGGTCGCACCCGCACGACCCGGCAATCCTTTGCGCTCTAATGCTCAACCGAGTTTCCCTACGACGAGGTGAGGCTTTATTTCTTGGAGCTGGAAATTTGCATGCTTATTTACAGGGCACAGCCATCGAGCTAATGGGTCCTTCTGACAATGTGCTTCGCGGGGGGCTGACCAGCAAGCATGTTGATGTTGAGGAACTTCTAGCGATCGCCGACCTAGTGCCTCGAAAAATGGATTTATTGGTTCCCGAAGTTTCCGGGAATCATCGCAGGTTCAATCCCCGGGGAATTGCACTTCGCCTAGATCACATTATCGGCCCTACCCAGATCGACCTCTCTGGGGAGAGCATTGCGCTTTGTACCGATGGTGAGTTCGAAGTGAGCGGAGAGCACTCAAGCCACTCGTTCAGAAAGGGCGAAGCTGCCTTTATCACCGCTAATGAGCAGAGTTTGAGGGTTGTTGGGACTGGCGAGATTTTCATCGCCTCGGCACCGGCGGCCAGCAAATTATGAATCGAATTCGAAACATCGGCGCGTCGAGAACTTTCAACTAGTTATAGAAGGTTTACGATTTGCGACTTGACCAAATCGAACTACACGAGTGTAATTACCAGTAGCGTTTCGCGTTTCGCACAAAGACTTACTAGGAGGATGAGCTATGGGTTTGACTGGCCGTAGCGGAGTTCCCGAAGACTGGTTTGTCGACCCCCTCAAACTCGGTGTACCGGGGGTGCGTCAAAACCTAGGCGATGAAGACGATCCCCTCTCCTGGCAAGCGGATGCGCTCTGTGCTCAGACGGACCCAGAGGCGTTCTTTCCTGAAAAGGGCGGTTCAACTCGAGAGGCCAAGAACATTTGTGCGAGCTGCGAAGTAAGAGCGCAGTGCCTCGAGTATGCGCTAAAGAACGATGAACGATTCGGGATTTGGGGCGGACTCTCCGAGCGAGAACGCCGCAAGCTTCGTCGTCACGCGTAACTTTAGTTAGGTGCATCCTCGGGTTATAGCGATCGTGCTCGCTTATTCGAGCCCTGAGCGGTTAAGCCTTACCCTAAATGCTCTGGCGGGGCAATCAAGACGTGCCGATCAAGTAATCCTTGTCAATCAAAGTGACTCAGAAATCGACCTCGACCTAAAGCAAGAATCGGAAGTCGACAACGTATTCAAGGCTCGACCAAAGTCAACAATTGGAGAAAGTGTTCGAGCCGTAGTCGAGCAACTTGTTCGCCTGCCAACAAATCAAGACATTGATGGACATGCTGTCGGTACAGAGCGGTCGACGCCAGAGGATGCGTGGCTGTGGTTACTACCCGAGGGGCTAGTGCCTCAACCAACTGCGCTTGCTGAATTACTGTTCGAGGTTGAGAAGTCGGATCTGCTAGTCGTAGCCGGCCCAAAACTGCTCGATTCGGAAAATCGTGACTTCATTACTTCGATGGGCGAAACGCTCAGTCGGTTTGGTGCGTCAGTGAGTCTTGTTGAACAGGAGTTGGATCAGGGCCAACACGACGACCTTGAAGATGTCCTAGGCGTCGCGGCAGAAGGTGCACTTGTGAAACTCGAAACTTGGAACGCGCTCCAAGGTTTTGATCCGGGCCTGCCAAGCATCGATGCGTGTCTGGATTTTTGCATCAGAGCGCGGTTATCCGGTTATCGAGTCGCGGTAGCACCAAAATCTCGGGTCGAAACTCCAGGTCCAGTTGAATCTCTTGGAGTTAGCAAGGTTACCCCGGCGAAACGATTCAGGATCGCCAGATCGGCGCAACTTCATCGCCGGCTCAGTTATTCCCCGGCGCTAGCCGTGCCGTTTCATTGGATTTCATTAATTCCACTAGCAATTTTTAGATCTATTGCGGACTTGGTTGGGAAATACCCGGATCGAATTGTTGCTGAATTTGCCGCTGCACTGCGGGTCGCGTTTGGACCAGACGTGGTTGCTTCACGACGCAACATTCGCCGAACCAAAAAGTCCAGTTGGGATTCAGTTCTACCTCTGCGCATTCCAACTCGGGAATTGCGCGCGAGGCGATATCTGGGGACAGAATCTGAGCCGGATCCTTTGGTTGACACGGACTCGGTTGACCAGTCCTCAACTCGTTCAAGGTTTTTCGCCAACGGTGGTATTTGGACTGTGCTAGTTCTCGGCTTGATCGGGCTAGTGGCGTTTGGGAACTTGCTTGCCGGTACCGCTGTAGTTGGGGGAGGGCTAAAGCCGCTATCCGGTTCGTTGGCAGAGCTTTGGGGAAACATCGGATACGGTTGGCGGAATTTAGGCCTCGGCCAACTCGGTGCCGCTGACCCGTTCGCCGTTGTACTGGCGATTCTTGGTTCCATTACGTTCTGGAATCCCTCGCTATCAATCGTTGCTCTATATCTGGCTGCGTTGCCTCTCGCGGGCATTGGTGGTTGGTTTGCGGCAAGGCAAGTTTCGATTCGTTTGTATCTACCGATTCTTGGTGCGATCCTTTGGGCCCTGGCGCCACCATTTCTAGCCTCGCTCGCAGAGGGAAGGCTTGGCGCGGTAGTTGCTCATATATTGCTGCCCTGGCTTGTGATTACGGGCTTGCGCGCACCTCGCAATTGGGGCGCTGCTGCGGGTTCGGCAATTCTGCTTGCCGTTGTTCTAGCTGGCGCTCCGTCATTGGCTCCCGCAATTGGCCTCATGTTCGTTGTGCTTTGGGTATCGCATCCACTTAGCCTGCACAGAACGACTTGGATTCCGATTCCTGCGATTGTGTTGTTCGGCCCACTTGTTATCGAACAAGCTTCCAGAGGCAATTGGTTCGCACTGTTCGCTGATCCGGGAGTGCCAATCGCCTCAGAACCCCCAACAGGCTTTCAACTCTCGATGGCAGATCCGGGAGTTCTGTTTCGTAGTTGGAGCGAGCTTCTTGGGCGATTGGGACTGTCCGCAGGACTGAACTCGTTCCAACCTTGGCTAGTTGTAGCAATATTGCTCGGTCCAATTGCAATTGCGGTAATTGCGACCGCTCTTATACCAAGCGCTAAGAAGGCCCTAATTTCCTTGGCGTTAGCGCCTTTGGGTTTGATTACTGCCTCCTTAGCCTCAAGCATTCAAGTTAGTTCGATAGCAAACTCGGCAGTACATATCTGGTCCGGCCCGGGCTTGAGTCTCTATTGGATGGGTCTTTGCGGTTGCGTAATCATTGGACTCGGAAAGTTCGGTCCACTAAGAATCGCAACTGGCATCCTCACAACAATTTGCGTCGCGGTACTCACGGTTCCTCTTCTTGGATCAACGATTATTGGTACGACATTGGTCAACTCATCAAATGGCAGAACTGTCCCGGCTTTGGTTGATGCTCAAGCCGCAATGCAACCAGGCGGATCAATGCTCGTGATCAAGAGTGAAGGAAAAGGAATAAGCGCGAGGATCGAACCAGGGAATGGTTCAAAACTTGATGACCAGTCGACAGTTGTGCAAACGGATCGAGAAGTTTCTGCTCGGCAGAAAACGCTAATTGAGTTAGCCGGGAACTTGGCGATTCCAAGCGGTTTTCAAGCGTTGGAGTCGTTTGAATATCTGGGCATCCAGTTCGTACTTGTACCGGATTCCAACACGGATGATCAAATCCACCGATCTATTCTTGACGCACTAAACGGCAATGAAGTGCTATCGCCGGTTGGGCACACCAACTATGGACAACTTTGGCAAGTTACTAGTTCTCAACAGCCAACACCAGAACGACTCGGAAACCTGAACACCCCGCTTGGGCGGGGTTACCTAGTCCTGCTCGGATTCGTGTTTGGCGCGACACTACTCTTGGCCGTGCCAATTGCGAGAGCCAGAACGACGCCGGTTCGTGATTCCAACTCACTGAGCCTAGGCGAGGATGAAGATGACTGAGCCTTCCGAAATCGATGAGCGAACCGTCAGGGTTGCACGCAAGGGCGGGACCGCCCCGCGCGTGTTCCGTGCAGTAGGCGGTACCGCGCTTGGACTGATCGTAATCGCTGGGGTTGGCTTGGTGATTCTTGCCACATCGCTACTACATTTGCCAAAAATTGGCGAACCTATTGCTGCTCAAAAAGTTAGTCCGGTAGCGACGGATCGAGTACGCGTTTGCCCCGGTCCAGTAATTCGACTTGGAGACTCCAGCGGTGCCGAAGCGACAAATCCAGTAACTGTTGGATCGCCGACCATATTAAAGGCCTCGACGCTCGGCGAATCGGTGTTACAACCGTTGAAACCAGCTGGTGATCCATCCAATGTGCCTCCCCAGTTGATTCGATTAAGCCCGACAGAGGATGGCGAACTTGGTTTGATCGCGGGGAGTCAAACCCAATCCCTGAACGAGTCAGATCTCGTCGGTTTTGTTGCGGCGAACTGTACTAAACAAGATTCGGACTTCTGGTTGGTGGCTGGATCAAGCGGAATCGGTCGAACCAGCCTAATTTTGCTCAGCAATCCGAGCAGTGTGGATTCGCAAGTCAAGTTCGAGATTTTTTCCGAAAATGGCCCCGTGGATCTCGCCGGCGCTGACGGAATAACTGTGCCAGCAGGAAGCCAGTACGTTATTTCGCTTGCTGGACTCGCTTCAGGCTTGATCAGTCCTGTTGTTCACATTGAGAGTGAGGGTGGTCGAATCACTGCTCAACTTCAAGAATCCATCGTCAGGACTCTGACCCCGGGAGGCACCGAAATTATCGGCCCGGATGCAAAACCAAGCGCGAACTTGACGATCCCGGGAGTCGTAATTACTGATCAAGGCGGTGTTGGCACGCTCGCCAGCCTGCCCGGCTATGAAGACATTAGTGGGATCCTTCGAGTGCTCGTACCCACGCAATCCGTTTCCAAAGCGGATGTGACAGGGGATGGTAGCGCGAACATTACTGTGACGGCGATCCCCGAAGATTCAAGCACTGATTCGACTAGCGCCAGTTTTTCGATCGATGTTGGAAAAGTTACTGATCTCCCGTTGGCGGATTTCGCTCCGGGGGACTACACGTTCTTGATCACGAGCGATTTGCCTGCCGTTGCGGCGGTTCGAACCGCTACCGCTGAAGTCGCTTCATCAGCCGAAAGCTCGGATCCGAATAGCATTCCTTCGGTTAGCGCGATCGATTTTGCCTGGTTTAACGCTGCCGATCCGCTCACCGAACCTACTCTCGTTAGTGTTGCACCGGGGCCGAGTCCCAAGCTTCACCTTGCAAACACGTCAAGTGAATCCGCAGTCGTAACTGTCACACCTAATTCGGGAGCCGACAATACGGTGACGATTCCGGCAAATTCTGTAGTAGCAGTTCCTGTGACCGACGGATTGACGTATGAGGTTGCAGGCTATACGAAACTGAACATTTCAGTTAGTTATCAAGGTCTGGGCGCCTTGGGGTCTTTCACCATTCAACCGCAACTAAGGCAAAGCAAATCGATAGACGTGTACCTCGGCTGACCCTAATGAAATCTAAATCGATCCGGAGCTAGATCCCAGGGGTCCTTTTCAAGCAATTCTGCGATTGCCTGAAACACGATTCCTTCCACCATCATCTTTCTGTGGAACTCGTCATTTCTGTGTAGTCGGGAGAGTCGCTCAATTGGTAGTCGATAAAACAGAACTCGACGTTCTGGGGCTACCACGAGCCAACGATGCAGTCTCTCGTTTGTAGAACGCGGTTTGGGTAGATCGGCGACCTCTACCCGAAGTCCCGATAACTCATTTGGCCAGAGCCCAACAAGATAGTCAATTGTGACGCTGATCGTTGATTCAAAATCGGTGATTCTGGATCGCAATCTAGGAAGAACTCGGCCGGTGACAGAGGAACGAATGCCTCGACCATGGCGATCTCGGATACGCTCAACAGCATCCCGATTCCTGCTCTCAGATTTCCTGCCCACCATCGGAATATTCTAGAACGCCAAACTCGGCGTGCTAGATCGGTGCGGATCAGCGGCGGGTCTAAATTGGATCGTGATGAATGAGCGACCATGTAGCAAGGTAGCCTGCTCAAAGGTGGCGGTTTCGACTCTTACTTATGTCTACGCCGATTCGATGGCTGTGCTTGGCCCGCTTAGTGCACGATCTGAACCGCACAGTTACGACTTGTGCGAAGAACATTCCGCAAAGCTGTCGGCTCCAAAGGGATGGCAAGTGGTGCGTCACGTAGCATTAACTAATGACTTCAAGAGTTGACCTCGATGCATTCGTTAAGGCCTACGACATTAGAGGGCTTGTTGGCAGTCAACTGACTCCCGAAGTTGTTGAAGCCATTGGTGCCGCATTCGTCGATGTGATTGAAGCCAGTGGACAGGATGTTGTCATCGGCCACGACATGCGAGACTCATCGCCCGGTTTTGCCGAGGCGTTCGCCAAAGGGGTTCAACGCCGCGGTGGCAACGCCGTTTCAATTGGGCTTTGTTCGACAGACGAGAGCTATTTCGCATCCGGACACTTCAACGCACCGGCGGCAATGTTCACGGCG
>JAHBSS010000067.1 GCA_019639015.1 Cryobacterium sp.
TATCATCACAAAGACGCCACCGAATCGGATTGGCGCGAGACTTCGGGAGCTTTATAGCTATTTGTTCGGGGCTGAGCTCTCCGAGTCGACTACTAAACCTAAGACTTCGCAAGTAACTGAAACTTTGAAACTTTCAACAACGGATGATTTGGCAGAAGAGTCTGTTCCTTGGTGGCGCAGAAACCGAGCGCGTCATGACCATGAAGCCGCATTCGACAGCCCTGTCTTGGCAAATTCAACTGGAAGCCACTTGAATGGCGAGGATCATGACGGCATAGATCTACTTGAAGATCTCTTGAAAGCCGAGGATGCGGTACAGCGACTTACTGGCGAAGTTCCAAGATCAGCTACCGGAATAACCGAAGAACCAACCGGACTCGAAGAACACATTAGGTCTGGAGCTTCGGGGAAGAGCCCGGCAACACCAAATGAAACTGCCGAACAATCTCGCCCAACTGCCCCGTATCGGCTTCCCTCGCCGACCCTGCTGAAAGCAGGGACTCCCGCGAAAGTAAGAAGCGGTGCAAACGAAGAAATGGTTAAGGCGATCACGAGCGTTCTAAAACAATTTCAAGTTGATGCCGTAGTGACAGGGTTTAGCAGAGGGCCAACCGTAACCCGATATGAAATCGAATTGGGGCCAGGCGTAAAGGTCGAACGTGTCACTGCTTTAAGTAAGAACCTCGCCTATGCGGTGGCAAGCAATGAAGTTCGCATTCTTTCGCCAATCCCAGGCAAGAGTGCGATCGGTGTCGAGATTCCTAACGTTGACCGAGAGATTGTGTCTCTCGGCGATGTGCTGCGATCTAAGGCAGCGGCTTCAAGTCAACATCCAATGACAATTGGAGTCGGAAAAGATGTTGAGGGTGGCTTTGTTGTAGCGAATCTCGCGAAAATGCCTCACCTGCTTGTTGCCGGTTCAACGGGCTCTGGCAAGTCCAGTTTCATTAATTCGATGATTACGAGCCTTCTAATGCGAGCCAAACCCGCGGAAGTTCGCATGGTACTCATCGATCCGAAACGGGTTGAACTAGCGCATTATGCCGGCGTCCCGCATCTCATTACACCGATAATTACAAATCCGAAACGCGCTGCCGAAGCTCTCGCTTGGGTCGTAAAAGAAATGGACATGCGTTACGACGATTTGGCCAGTTTTGGGTTCCGGCATATCGATGACTTCAATGCGGCGGTTTCCGCGGGGGAGATAGACCTACCAGCTGGTAGCGAACGCAAACTTCGTCCGTACCCTTATTTGCTTGTTGTGGTTGATGAGCTTGCAGATTTGATGATGATTGCTCCAAGGGATGTTGAAGACTCCATTGTTCGAATTACCCAACTCGCAAGAGCCTCCGGCATTCACTTGGTTCTCGCGACGCAGCGACCGAGTGTCGATGTGGTTACCGGGCTCATCAAGGCAAACGTGCCAAGTCGGCTCGCATTCGCGGTAAGTAGCATGACCGATTCGAGAGTGATTCTCGATCAAGTCGGTGCGGACAAGCTAATAGGTCAAGGTGACGCGCTATTCCTGCCCATGGGCGCATCGAAACCAATGCGGGTTCAAGGAGCTTGGGTAGGAGAATCAGAAGTTGAATCGGTCGTGAAGTACGTCACGGCTCAAGCACGACCTGACTATCGAAGCGATGTCATGGCTGTTACCGAGCGCAAAGAGGTGGATGCAGACATTGGTGATGATTTGGATTTGCTCCTAGTGGCCGCCGAACTAGTAGTTGGAACACAGTTTGGTTCAACGTCGATGTTGCAGCGAAAGCTAAGGGTAGGCTTCGCGAAAGCCGGTCGCCTAATGGACTTGTTGGAGTCACGACAAATTGTTGGCCCATCCGAAGGTTCGAAAGCTCGCGATGTACTGGTTGTGGCTGAGCAACTCCCTTCAGTGCTTGCAAGACTGCGAGGCGAATCCGAACCGAAGCCTGCGAGTGAGCCGGAGCAGCGTGAACTTCTGACAGGGGAGGATCATCCAGATACCATGTGAAGTGGTGTTCGCAATCGAGCGCCAAGACTTCACGGGGGGGCGAGCGTTGTCAGCAAGTGCGGGAACCGGCCAAGCCGGGGCGCATGGCAAGCCAAACCCATTGCGCGGCCGAGTGGCGAGCAAAGGAGAAACTCCCGCCAGTCGCGGCAATATCGCAAACATCGTCACCGTCATCAGAATCCTGCTCGCGCCAGTATTCATCTGGTTGCTATTGGAGGATGCCGGTCGCCTCACGCCTCTTCGCTACATCGCCGCCGGGTTATTCATCCTTGCAATAGTGACCGACACTGTCGACGGACAACTCGCTCGAAAGCGAAACCTGGTCACCGACTTTGGCAAGATTCTCGATCCGATTGCCGACAAAGTATTGATCGGTGGGGCACTCGTAGTGCTCTCAATTCTTGGAGAACTTTGGTGGTGGGTGACGATCGTGATCCTTGCAAGAGAGCTTGGGATAACAGCCCTGAGAATGTCGGTATTGAAAACGCGAATAATTCCGGCATCCGGGATCGGCAAAATCAAAACAATTATTCAGGCGATTGCGATTTCGTTCTTCTTGGTGCCGTTATGGCTATACCTCGGTGACTGGGTGCATTGGTTGAATGCTGCACTCATGGCGATAGCACTCCTAATCACGATAGGTAGCGGCGTTGACTATCTCGTGCGTGCATTCCGCAATCGCCCCGGACCAGCAACGAAAGCCGATTCCGCCGGTCATGACAAATAATGAGTCGGTTCAAGATATTCGAATGCTTTCCAACAAAGCAATCGAATTGCTCAAACGTGACGGTCTTTCGATAGCGATAGCCGAGTCACTTACCGGCGGGTTGCTACTGAGCGAGTTGGTTTCTATTCCGGGAGCTTCGCAAGTGCTTAGAGGCGGGATCGTCGCTTACCAAACGCAGTTCAAGCACGAACTGCTCGGGGTGGATTCGGAATTGCTAGCGCGTGAAGGCGCTGTACATCCAGAAGTTGCTAGGCAAATGGCAATTGGGGTAAGAAAACGGTTTGCCACGGACTCCAACCTTGCGGATATTGGAGTGTCGACTACCGGGGTTGCCGGTCCAGAACCCCAAGATGGCAAGCAACCCGGAACGGTGTTCATTGGAGTTTCAACAAAGAAAGGCGCCATGGCGAAAGGTTTCTCACTTCTTGGTGATCGCGATCGAATCCGCGAATCTTCGGTGCGACTAGCGATTGCGTCGCTTGTCGAGACACTCGAATTGGGACTTATTGGAGACTTGGAATAGTGAAAACATCAATGTTGTTACAACAGTGTGGTTCTGAGCGAGAGTTCAGAAACATTCGGTTAGATTTTCTTAGTTCAAGGATGTAGTGTTGCGAATCCAGAATGTTGTAGCCAACGACTACGGTTGGGGAAGAAAGGAGCAAGTCCAATGGTTCTAGTGAGACAGGAGATTGGCGATGTGCTTCGTGACTTCCGTTTACAAAAGGGTAGGACGCTCAGGCAAGTTGCCGGTAAGGCTTCTGTAGCTTTGGGTTACCTTTCGGAAGTTGAGCGTGGTCAGAAGGAAGCGAGTTCTGAAATTCTTGCTTCGGTTGCTGACGCGTTAGAAACGCCGATCTCGGTAATCATGCGCGAAGTAAGCGACCGCATGGCCGTAATTGAAGGGCTGAACGTTATTCCAGATACCGTTCCGGACGATCTGGTTGCCGATTTTGATGCGAACTTGATGGTTCGCTGATTTGACTCAAATAGAATGCCTCGGGCGTGATTGCTCGAGGCATTCTTGTTTTCTGTATTTGATCTCCATCCGAATCGAGTAAAGAGGGATTGTGAGACTAAGCGAATTTAAGCGCGCGGTGTCGGACGAGTTCGGTAGTCGAGAGGGTGCGGCACTAACAAAGTTCTTGGTTCTCAGTGAATTAGGGGACTTGACTTCAGAAGCGGCTCTGGAGGCGGGTGTACCAGCTCGTGAAGTGTGGATTGCGTTGTGCAGGGCAAACCAAGTTCCTGAGCAGCGCTGGTACGCCGTTGGACTGAAGCCTCCGCCAATCGCCTAGTTTCGACACGCCGTAGAATATTCGAACATTTGTTCGTACGTGCTTAGACTCTTTCACAGGAGTATTCGAAGACGAGTTTCACACATTCGGCTAGTCGAGATCATGAGATGTCCAAGGCTGAGCGTACTGTCTGACTCATCGGCGAATTCGCCGAACGCCTTGTCGTAAGCCCCGCGTCCTTGCAGCACCGGATTCGGAAGGAACGACAGCCTGCAGGCAAACCGAAATCAAGCACAAGGAGTTAGAAATGGCCTCACCAGCAGATCGCGAGAAAGCGTTAGACACGGCTCTCGCCCAAATCGACCGGCAATTTGGCAAGGGTTCGATAATGCGCCTCGGTAGTGACGAACGAGCACCAGTTGCAGTTATACCTACCGGTTCCGTTGCTTTAGATGTCGCTCTCGGTATCGGGGGTCTCCCGAGAGGCCGGATCATCGAGATTTACGGTCCTGAATCATCAGGAAAAACAACCTTGACTTTGCACGCAATCGCAAATGCGCAACGCGCAGGCGGAATCGCGGCATTCATTGATGCTGAACATGCGCTTGATCCTGACTACGCTAAAGCGCTCGGAGTGGACATTGACTCACTACTCGTTTCCCAGCCGGATACGGGCGAGCAGGCTCTTGAGATCGCCGACATGTTGGTGCGCAGTGGCTCGCTTGATTTGGTTGTAATCGACTCTGTCGCAGCTCTTGTCCCAAGGGCAGAGATCGAAGGCGAAATGGGTGACTCCCATGTTGGACTTCAAGCGCGGCTAATGTCTCAAGCGCTACGAAAGCTGACTGGCGGTTTGAGTCAAACAAACACGACCATGATTTTCATCAACCAATTACGGGAGAAGATCGGAGTATTCTTCGGCAGCCCAGAAACTACTGCAGGCGGAAAGGCCCTGAAGTTTTATGCATCGGTCCGACTAGACATCAGACGAATCGAAACCCTCAAAGAAGGCACGGATGCCGTTGGTAACCGCACCCGGGTGAAGATCGTCAAGAACAAAATGGCTCCACCGTTCAAACAAGCAGAGTTCGATATTCTCTACGGCACTGGAATCTCACGTGAAGGTGGACTGCTCGACTTTGGAGTGGAGCAAGGAATCGTGAAGAAATCGGGTGCCTGGTACACCTATGAAGGTGACCAACTCGGTCAGGGTAAAGAGAATTCGCGCAAGTATCTAGTGGAAAACCCCGCAATAGCTGCCGAGATCGAAGCAAAGATCATGGCCAAGCTAGGAATTGGTTCGGCACCAAATGCCACAAGCGCTGATCCCGCCAAGCAGTCCTTCTCAAAGCCAGAATCAGTTCCGGCGAGCGATAATTCGAAAGATTTCGATTCCGTAGAAGATTCGGCCGCCCTCGATGCCGATGACATGGCCGGTATGTCGGACGATGGATTTGCAGACAGAGAAGCGGTTTGAGAACAGGCGAGCGGACCGGAACTCCGACTCGCTCGCAGAAGTTATTTATCTGCCAGGGGTTAAACCCCTGGCAGATAAAGACGATGAACTTGTTCAAGAAATTCGCGAGATCGCACTGAAAGCTTTGGAACGACGTGACTTGTCTCGACGAGAAGTGGCCGAGAAACTAATCGGTTTCGACGAAGGCTTAGTCGAAGAGCAAGTCAGTTGGCTAGAGCGGCTCGGCTACGTGGATGACTTCAGGGTCGCCGAAGCGCTCGTGTCGCGCCTTCTTAGACGAAAGGTCGTAGGCATAGCAATTGTTCGCCAACAACTCGTTGCGAGAAAACTGTCGCCAGAGTCAATCGAGAGCGCGCTTTCGTCAGTTGATGTTGATTCGCAACGCGAACTTGCGCTTCGCTTTGCTGCAGCGAAGCTTGAGCGCGAATCTGGGCAAGACCGACAAGTATTGGTACACAGGCTGACCGGGCAATTGTTGCGTCGTGGATTTTCTAGCTCGACTGTTAGCTGGGCTATAAATGCCGCTACTAATGGCGGAGCTGATTTTGAAGAGTCGTAAGCCTCCGACGCCTAGATTGCTTGGAACGGCGACCTTTCAAGCTGATTGCCTTTAGGATCGAACGCGTGAAATTGTTCAAGAAGACGAGGATCGTTTCGGTCAGTGCACTGTCCCTCGCCTTGATGGTTGTGTTGTCGGCGTGCTCGTTCCTTGAACCTGAACCGATTCAACCTCCATCTCCTTCCCCAACTGTGGTCGACCCGTCCACCTTAATCGGCGGAGTTATCGAGCCCTCCGGAACGACATGGACCGGCAAAGACTCCGGCGGAGATTACAACCGATTCACCTTGAAGCCAGGGGGAAGCGTTGATGTGACCTTCGGGTTGAACTCATATTTCTCTGCAGCGGATACTTGGAAAGTCCATGACGGGGTGCTCACGATGTCGATCTTTATTGATGACTCGAACGGTACTGCGGAATATACCGGCACTTGGGACCCGGCTTCGAATACTTTGAAGACTCAAATGAAGACTTCGAAATCAAACCAAGAATTGACAGTCGATCTGACTCAAGTGAAATAGCGCTTGGGCAGCTCTTGCATTTGGGAATTACGCTTGAAGAATCATGAACGCCACCAAGAACACTCTTGAAACTCCACGTACTTATGAGGTACGGACATTCGGTTGCCAAATGAATGTGCATGATTCTGAGCGACTTGCGGGTTCCCTAGAAGCCGCAGGTTTCGTTCCTGCCGTGGATTCCGAACCTGACGTGGTTGTACTAAACACTTGTGCGGTCAGAGAGAACGCCGACAACAAGTTGTATGGCACTCTCGGGCACTTGGCTTCGGTCAAACAAAAGCACGCAGGTATGCAAATTGCGGTGGGGGGTTGCCTCGCTCAAAAGGATCAAGGAACGATTCTAAAGAAAGCGCCTTGGGTAGATGTCGTATTTGGCACCCATAACTTGGGATCGTTGCCTGCCCTACTTGAGAGGTCGCGACACAACCAGCAGGCGGAACTGGAGATTCTCGAATCTCTCGAAGTGTTCCCTTCGACGTTGCCGGCAAAAAGGGAGTCCACCTACAGCGGTTGGGTGTCAATATCCGTTGGCTGTAACAACACTTGCACATTCTGCATCGTGCCGTCGTTGCGCGGAAAAGAAAAGGATCGCAGGCCAGGGGACATTCTGAATGAGATTCAAGCCCTTGTAGACGACGGTGTAATTGAGATCACGTTGCTAGGCCAGAACGTAAACTCATACGGCGTCGAGTTCGGCGATCGCGGCGCTTTCGCAAAGCTACTTCGTGCTGCAGGCGAAATCAACGGCCTCGAGCGAATTCGTTTTACGAGTCCTCATCCGGCGGCGTTCACCGATGATGTGATCGATGCTATGGCTGAAACACCGAGCGTCATGCCTCAACTGCACATGCCACTCCAATCCGGTTCAGACCGCGTATTGAGGGCGATGCGACGCAGTTATCGATCAGCAAAGTATTTGGGCATCCTAGATCGCGTTCGAG
>JAHBSS010000068.1 GCA_019639015.1 Cryobacterium sp.
TTCACGATGTAGTAAATATCTATGATTTGCTAATTGATTCGAACCAGGATCCAGCTAGCGCAATTCAGCAAACGAAAACCAAGAATCTGGATGTTATTCCCGCAAACATCGACCTTTCTGCCGCCGAAGTGCACTTGATCAATGAAGTCGCACGGGAACAAATCCTTGCCAGAGTACTTCGGAAAGTCGCGAATGACTATGACGCGATTTTGATTGATTGCCAACCCTCACTTGGAATCTTGACCGTGAATGCCTTGACCGCTAGTCACGGAGTTCTCATCCCGCTTGAGTGCGAGTTCTTTGCTCTCAGAGGGGTTGCGTTGCTTGTTGAAACGATCGAGAAAGTTCGGGATCGACTAAACCCGGCCCTCGAATTGGACGGAATTCTCGCAACAATGTATGACCCGCGTACTTTGCACTCGCGTGAAGTGCTCGAACGAGTTCAAGACACGTTTGGCAACCAAGTGTTCAAGACGGTGATCGCGCGCACTGTGAAGTTCCCGGATGCCTCAGTTGCTGCAACCCCGATAACAGATTTTGCTCCGGACTCACCTGCAGCTGAATCATATTTGCAGCTGGCAAGAGAGTTGGTTTTGCGTGGCGCAGTCGCGTGAAACGGGACTTGAAGCCGAATCGGTTGAGGGCTTCACGGTTTCACTTTCAAATTTCAACGGTCCGTTCGACCTTTTGCTTAGCCTCATTGCCAAGCGCGAAATGGATATCACCGAAATCGCTCTAAGTGCGGTCACCGATGAGTTCATTTCGTATTTACGAGAAATCGACGGTCCGGAAGAACTTGAACAAGCCAGCGAGTTCTTGGTGGTTGCCGCGACACTTCTCGACATGAAAGTCGCTGGTCTACTTCCACAAGGTGAACTTGTTGACGCAGAGTCGGTGGCACTGCTTGAAGCTCGAGACCTGTTGTTTGCCAGACTTCTGCAATATCGGGCGTTCAAGGAAGTTTCAGCTTGGTTTGGTGCGGGATTCGAAGCCGAAGCAAACCGGCACGCTCGCCAGGTTCGACTTGAAGAGAAATATCGTCAATTTGCCCCTGAACTTGTTTGGACTTTGAGTTCGGAAGATTTTGCTGCACTTGCCGCGGTTGCTTTGGCGCCACGTGAAATACCGACCGTTGGGCTGGCCCATCTGCACGCTCCGCTCGTTAGCATCCGGGAACAAGCCGCGATCGTTGTAACGCGATTGAAGTCGGAAGGCACTTTGAGTTTTAGAGAGCTGATTTCGGGCGCAACACTCAGGGGCGAAATTGTTGCAAGATTCCTGGCAGTGCTGGAGCTCTACCGTGCGGATGCCGTCTCGTTTGAGCAAATTGAACCTCTCGGCGAGTTGAACATCACTTGGAAAGCGGACGTTTGGAACGACGCAAGTTTGGCTAATCTTGGTAGCGATTACTCGGGGGGCGAAAGTGGAAGCTGAACTTGAGCGCAAACTTGAGGCGCTCCTGTTCGTTGCAGACGAGCCTATGAGCGTTGTTACGCTAGCTACTGCACTCGGGGCGCCAGTTCCTGCGGTTAGACAATCGATCGAACGACTTGTCGAGGATTACGACGGCGTTTGCCCCAGTGGTGTGCGCCGGGGATTCGAACTAAGGGAAGTCGGTGGCGGATGGCGACTTTATGTTCGAGAGCAGTTCGACGATGTTGTTCGGGAGCTAGTCCTCGAGCAAAATCCGAGCAAGCTTTCACAAGCCGCATTAGAGACCCTCGCGGTCATCGCATACAAACAACCTATTAGTCGGGGGCAAATCGCATCAATTCGTGCCGTGAATGTTGATTCTGTCGTTCGCACCTTGGTAAGCCGTGGCCTGATAACTGAGGCGTACACGGATTCAGAAACCGGTGCGATTCATTTTGCAACGACAGATTTGCTTCTAACCCAACTCGGCATTAATTCTTTGGATGAGCTTCCGCAGATTTCTCCGCTTTTGGATGACGGGGCAGAAGGCTTCGATGGAGTCGCCTGAACAACTGGGGAATGGGGCATCCGATAACTCGGAAGGTATCCGTCTTCAAAAACTTATGGCGGCTTCAGGAGTTGCATCCCGTCGAGTTTCCGAGCAAATGATTGTCGCTCGACGCGTTTCGGTGAATGGGAAAGTGGTTTCTGAACTTGGTACTCGGATTCAACCTACAGATCGAGTGAGTGTCGACGGAGTTCCGATTCAATTGGATACCAACAAGCGTTACTTGATTCTCAACAAGCCGGTCGGTGTGGTTAGCACAATGATGGATGAGCAGGGTCGACCGGATTTGCGAAGCTTTGTTGCAGACCTTGACGAACGAATCTACAACGTTGGCAGACTAGATGTTCAAACATCCGGATTGCTCTTGCTGACCAACGATGGTGAACTGGCGCACGTGCTTGCGCACCCATCCTTTGGCGTTCAAAAAACATACCTAGCGAAGACGCGCGGGGAAATTACCCCGCAAACAATTGCTCGACTTCGCAAAGGGATAGAACTTGATGACGGCCCAATTGCCGTAGATTCAGCGCGGCTTATTCAAGTGCGTTCCGGTAGTTCGTTGATCGAAATGGTTTTGCACTCTGGCCGTAATCGAATCGTTCGACGAATGCTTGAGGCGGTGGGACATCCGGTAGTAGAACTTGTGAGACGCAGTTTCGGGCCACTACACCTTGGTTCACTCAAATCTGGACAGATGCGGGAGCTCACTAAGGTTGAACTCGGCAGTGTATTGGCACTTGTTGAAGCAGCGAAGTCGGCGAACGATTCTGAGGGGCGGTAGCGGTGGTCGGAGGTCGACTTGTCGGTCAAGTGCGAATTGTGGGTGCCGGGCTTCTTGGTTCGAGCATCGGTCTTGGGCTTAGGGCACGCGGAATTGAGACGATTGTTCACGATGCTTCTCCCGCGGCATTGGCTCTCGCAATTGATTATGGTGCCGGGCGCGCTGCCACTGAACTGGATGATCCGGGTCTAATCGTTGTGGCTGTTCCGCCTGACCTTACGGCGCAAGTGATCGCAAGAGAGCTTTCAGAGTTCCCAAACGCGATTGTTACCGATGTGGCTAGCATCAAGCTCCCGCTCTTTGAAGAACTCAAGCGACTCGGAGTTGACACGTCACGTTATCTTGGGTCGCATCCGTTAGCTGGTCGAGAACGGGGTGGCGCGATATCAGCGAGAGGCGACTTGTTCATTGGGCGACCTTGGGTGATCGCCACGAGCAATGGTGAAGATGCCAATGGTGAAGATGCCAAGAAAATAGCCGTCATCGAGGATTTGATTTTGGACCTCGAAGCGTTCCCGGTGCTAATGCCAGCCGAGGAGCATGACCGTAGTGTCGCACTTGTCTCGCACTTGCCGCAAGTGGTTTCCAGCTTGCTCGCAAAGCGACTACTTGATGGAACCGATCGTTCCCTCGGCCTAGCGGGTCAAGGTTTGCGTGACACAACAAGAATTGCGGCGAGTGATCCAGAGCTTTGGATTCAGATACTTTCCGCCAATCATTCACCGATCGTAAAGCTGCTTGAGTTGCTTCGAGTTGACCTTGATTCGATAATTTCGACGTTGAGTGACCCTTCGGCTGCGGGCGCGCGAAGAGCTATTGCCCAATTGCTAGCGGCGGGCAATTCCGGCGTATCTCGACTCCCGGGAAAGCATGGGCAGGATCGCAAATTTAGTTCAATTTTTGTCATGGTTGAAGACCGCCCAGGCGAATTAGCCAGGTTGCTCACCGAAATCGGGGAAGCGAAAATCAATTTGGAGGACCTTCGACTTGAACATGCGCCTGGAGCGCTATTCGGTTTAGCCGAGATCGCGGTATTGCCAGAAGCCGAGGAGCGGCTGCTTTCGGAACTGGAATCACGGGGCTGGAGAATCGCGGAGGCATACCAATGAGGTTTTCGGTCGCGGTTGATGGCCCAGCAGGAAGCGGTAAATCAAGCGTGAGCAAGGCGGTTGCCCGAAAGTTGGGCTTCGATTACCTCGACACCGGTGCGGCCTATCGAGCATTGGCATGGTTGGCGCTCGAACAAGACATCGACCTGGATGATGCAAAGCAAGTCATTGGTTTACTTGAGCATTTCGAGTTTCAGATCGGACTCGATCCGGATTCGTACTTCGTAAGAGTTGGCACAACTGACGTCACGGAAGAAATTAGGCGACCACGAATTCACAGCGCGGTTAGTGCCGTTGCACGTGTCCCTGAAGTTCGCGCTTACTTGAATTCGATGTTTCGCGGGTTGATCGCGAACGGATCGAGACCGGGCATCATCACAGAGGGCCGCGATATCACGACCGTGGTGGCACCAGACGCACCAGTGCGCGTGCTCTTGACGGCATCCGAACAAGTTCGACAGTCGCGCCGCGCTCGCGAACTTGGAAAACCGCTCGATCACGAAGGAACCAAAGTTGGCAATCGTGACGCGCAAGACCTGAAAGTCGTCGACTTCATCAACCCGGCCCCAGGAGTAACCGTCATAGACTCCACCGACCTAACCTTCGACGCCACCGTCTCCGCCCTGACTTTCATCATTCAGGAGTTTCTGGGGCGGGAGGGGTGATTGTGGCTAGATTAGGTGTCATCCGTCACTTTTGTAACATCCGTCACAGAAAGTTCTGAATGATGAAAGCCATAGGATTGGGGGGTGGTTGTTGGGGACGAGTTTGGCGATATTGAGGCCGGGTTGGCTGAGCGGTTGGCGGCGGTTGATGAGGAGACGGCCGAGAAGCGGGTTACGGCACTCAAAGCGGGGCTGAGTGAGTACGAACTTGAGGATGACGACCTTGAGTTGCTGGATGACCGCGCCGAATCTGACGGCATCCAATATTTTCCGGCACTGCCGGTGCTTGCAATTGTCGGTCGGCCAAACGTTGGCAAGTCGATGCTCGTCAACCGCATCCTTGGTCGCCGTGAAGCGGTAGTTCAGGACACCCCCGGCGTCACTCGCGACCGCGTCAACTACCGCGCCGAATGGAACGACCGCAAATTCACAATCGTCGACACCGGCGGTTGGGAACCAGACGCGAAAGGCATAAACGCTTCCGTTGCCGCCCAAGCCGAGGTCGCTATCGATCTCGCGGATGCAGTGCTGTTCGTAGTTGACTCGACCGTTGGCGCAACCGCGACCGACGAGCACGTCGTGAAGCTGCTTCGCACGACCAACAAACCGGTCATCCTGGTCGCGAACAAAGTGGATGACGCATACCAGGAGCCGGAAGCCGCCGCCCTTTGGAGCCTCGGCCTTGGTGAGCCGTGGCCCGTCTCCGCGATGCACGGCAGAGGAGTGGCGGACCTGCTCGATCATGTGCTCACGGTACTGCCCGAAGTTTCCGCAGTCGCGAAGGACCAAGTCGGCGGCCCTCGCCGGGTTGCGCTCCTCGGTCGTCCGAACGTTGGCAAGTCATCCCTGCTCAACAAGGCTGCCGGTCAGGAACGCGTCGTCGTCAACGAAATGGCCGGAACCACGCGCGATCCGGTCGATGAGCAAATCGAGATCGCTGGGAAGGTTTGGACGTTTGTCGACACCGCTGGCATCCGTCGTCGGGTTCACTTACAAAAGGGCGCCGACTTCTATGCCTCACTGCGTACGACAGCCGCGTTGGAGAAGGCCGAAGTGGCGGTTGTGTTGATTGATGTCACCGAGCCGATTAGCGAGCAGGATGTTCGAATCATCGACCTTGTGCTTGAGAGTGGACGCGCGCTAGTGCTCGCGTTCAACAAGTGGGACTTGCTCGACGATGACCGCCGCCGCTACCTGGAACGGGAAATCGAGCAGGACCTGGCGCACGTCAGTTGGGCGCCGCGAGTGAACCTTTCCGCAAAGACCGGGCGACACCTTGAGAAACTTGTCCCGGCTCTCGAACTTGCCCTCGAATCTTGGGACACTCGGATTCCGACCGGCAAATTCAACGCGCTTCTCGCCGAACTCACTTCAGCTCACCCGCATCCGGTTCGTGGCGGCAAGCAACCGCGGATTTTGTTTGGAACCCAGGCGGCGAATCGTCCTCCGACCTTTGTGTTGTTCACGACTGAGTTCCTCGACCCGCAGTATCGACGCTTCATCGCGAGGCGCTTGCGCGAGTTATACGGTTTCGAGGGTACCCCGATCAACGTCAACGTTCGCGTTCGGGAGAAACGCAAGCGGTAATCGCCGATCTCCAACGTGGATGTCATCGGCTCGTGCCAGACTGCCCTCGTGACAACTTCGAGGTTCGTTGCGCTGCTTCGAGGCATAAACGTCGGCGGCAACAACCAGATTCGGATGCCGGAACTGGCCGATTGCTTCCGCGACGGAGGTTTCGAGAACGTGAGCACCTACATCCAAAGCGGGAACGTGATTTTCAGCGCGCATCCTCAGCCTGCGCTCGACCTCGAATCGAACCTGGAAGCACTAATCGAAGCTCAATTCGGGTTGTCGATCATGGTTGTCGTGCGTTCTCGCGACGAATTGCAATCGATTGTCGCAGGGGCTCCCAACACTCACGGCTCTGCCGAGTACCGTAGCGACGTTTTCTTCTTGAAAGACCCGAATGCCGTAAATGAAACATTTGCCGTACTTCCGGAACTAAGAGAGGGAGTGGACGAGGTCGCGAAAGGCCCCGGCGTAATCTACTTCTCGCGACTGGACGCCGAAGCAAGCAGAAGCAGAATGACCAAGTTCATCGGTACCGCTCCTTACAAGCGCACGACCGTACGCAACTGGAGAACCACGACGAAACTCTTGGAGTTGCTTGGCTGACTCAGCTCGCTTTCTCGCAACGCCATCCGTCGGGGAGCTTGCCTTCTGCGAGAAATGCGCGCAGTCGCGAAGAAGATTCGGCATCCAGAGCGTTATCGGCTTGAGGGTAGATGATCGGCTCTTCTGTGCTGTTGTGGTTGTCAAGCTTAGAGAGCAGTTCGCGGCAGGCATCGAGCTTTTCGTCTGAAGTGTCGGTGCCGTCAAGCATGCTGTCGAGGGCGTCCATTGCGTCCCAAATTTCGCCGTGTTCTTTCAGCATGACGAAAATTGCCATGACGCC
>JAHBSS010000069.1 GCA_019639015.1 Cryobacterium sp.
ATTGCCGCCGCCATCGCCATAGTCAGGATGGTTCCACTTGCACCGACGAGAGTTCCGGCAACCAGCAATAGCACGTTGCCGAGCACGATTCCGCTAGCACCTACCGCGATTCCGGTGAAGGCGTTCAAGAGCGAAATCACGATCGGGACGTCAGCGCCACCGACTGGCAGCACGAGAAGCACGCCGACAATTAGCCCAAGCACGAGCAGGGCCGTCGCCCAGATCCAGGATCCGGTGAGAATCGTCAGCACACCAGCGGCAATCGACGCGAGTACCGCAAGGGTCATTAGTATTGGCAGGCCCGTGAACAGGATCGGCCTAGTCGTGATTAGTTCTTGAAGTTTGAGCACCGTGATTGCGGAACCAGAGAACGACACGGCACCGACAAGCATTGTGAACACGATCGCAATCTTGATCCAGACGTTGTCGGCGTGTCCGAGTTCGAGTAACGAGACCAGTGCAGCCGCGCCTCCACCGACACCGTTGAAGCCACCAACAAGTTGAGGCATTTGAGTCATCTTGACTTTGCGGGCGATTGGAACTGCAATGAGGCTGCCTAGAGCGATCGCCCCGAGGATCAGTGGGATGTTTTCAAGCTTCATAGAGAAGAACACCGTCACGACAGCAACCAAGGCACCGAAAGAGCCAATTAAGTTACCGCGACGAGCTCCTTTAGGTGAGGAAAGCCCCTTCAGCGCGAGGATGAAGCAAACCGCGGCGAATAAATAAAGCAGGGCGGTCCACTCAGGGTTAAGCAAGCTCACTTTGCATCCTCCCCGGTTTTGGCGGGTTTCTTGCCGCGAAACATTTCGAGCATCCGGTCAGTAACAACGAAACCCCCAACCATGTTCGCGGTTGCGAGCACTACCGCAACGATTGCGATGATCAACAACCATTGGTTGGTTGTTTGGCCAGCCACGATGATCGCTCCGACAAGGATTATTCCGTGGATGGCGTTCGCGCCCGACATTAGCGGGGTGTGCAATTTGCTAGTGACTTTTGAGATCACTTCGAAGCCGACAAACACCGCCAATACGACAACGGTTAGCAGAGTTACAGGATCCATCACTTGGTTCCCTTCTTAGTGGTGGCTGGCGCTTTAGCGGCTTTCGTGGTCGTCGCGGCTTTAGCGGGTTTTGACGACTTTGCTGCGAGAGCCTGAGCAGTTGGTTCGTGTTTGACTTCACCGTCTCGAGTTAGGCAAGACCCTGAGATCACTTCATCCGAGTAATCTGGTGAAACTTTGCCGTCCTTAGTCATTAGGGAAAGCAGGTTTGCAACATTTTTTGCGTACAGTCGAGAAGCATCCGACGGAATCGCCGAAGGTGCATCTTGCAGTCCGACTAACGTCACCGTGCCACCTTTGACAGGTACGGCAGTGTCCTTGCCCGCGACGACACCCTCAACGTTTCCGCCGGTCTCTGCAGCCAAGTCAATTACAACTGAGCCTGGCTTCATGCCTTGAACCATCTTCTTGGTAACAAGTAGCGGTGCGGCTCTTCCCGGAATTGCGGCTGTAGTGATCAGAATGTCAGCAGCTGCAACGTGTGGCGCAAGCAAGTCGCGTTGCCGCTTCGCTCGGTCCTCAGCGAGTTCTTTCGCATAACCGCCAGTACCTTCCGCGTTTGCGTCAAGGTCGAGATTGATGAAAGTGCCACCCATCGAACGCACTTCGTCTGCGGAAGCCGCACGAATGTCGTTGGCGGAAACTTTTGCCCCCAAACGTTTGGCGGTTCCGATTGCCTGAAGACCGGCAACACCCGCGCCAAGAACTAAGACTTTTGCCGGAGGAATAGTTCCCGCGGCCGTCATATATAGCGGGAAGAATCTCGGGTACCTTGTGAGCGCCTCAATTACTGCTCGGTAGCCACCAACAAGGGATTGGGAACTGAGCGCATCCATCGATTGAGCCCTAGAGATTCGCGGGATCAATTCAAGAGCGAATGAGGTGACCTTTGCGCTCGCAAGCGCGCTAACCGTAGCTAGTTCGGTTGACGGAGAGGCAAGCCCGACGGTCAATGCACCCTTCTTTAGCGACTTGACGATCTGGGGAGTTAGTGGGCGGACGTGGACCAAAACATCCAAAGTTCCCAAGGGGAGGGTTGCCGCAATAGTCGCACCAACCTCTTTGAACGCGTCATCGGAATAGCCAGATTCAACTCCGGCCCCTTTCTCGACAACAACATCAAGGCCCATTCCAATTAGTTGTTGAACTGTTTCGGGCGTCGCGGCAACTCGCCGTTCCCCGGACCGCTTTTCACGCGTTACGCCAATTCGCACCGGCAACTCCTTTCGGGACTGTCCTAGCGTATCGATTGTGCGCGGGAATGCCCTAGAGCGCAATTCGGTTGAACCGAAAGAAATCATTTGTTCGCGAACTTGGAGAGAAACAATGACGGACTACGGTCACGATCTGAAATTTGGAACCTTCATTACCCCGGTGTCAGCTGATCCCTTCAAGGTTGTTGATCTTGCTGTGCTTTCAGATCACGTTGGCTATGATCTAGTGAGCTTTCAGGATCACCCTTATCAACCAGCACTACTTGATGCTTGGTCTTTGATGGCTTTCATCGCGGCTCGGACCGAACGTGTCCATTTGGCGGCAAATGTTTCAAACTTGCCACTTAGGCTCCCAATTCTGCTAGCAAGAAGTTCGACAACAATCGACTTGCTAAGTAATGGGCGACTTGAGCTTGGAATTGGCGCGGGTGGCTTTTGGGATGCAATCGAGGCTGTAGGTGGTGAACGCAGAACCCCAGGTGAAGCCGTTACCGCTCTCGATGAAGCGATCCAAATTATTCGGCAACTTTGGGACGCGGACGCTAGTGGCGGGGCCAAATTCCACGGAAACTCGTACTCGATAAATGGTGCAAAACGAGGACCGCGAACTCCGCACAAAGTTGGTATCAACGTTGGCGCCTATAAACCCAAAATGCTTGATCTCGTTGGTCGCAGCGCGGATGGCTGGATTCCATCCTTTGGTTACTTGCCAAACATTGAGCCGCTCGCAACCATGAATTCGCACATTGATGCCGGTGCAATGAGGGCGAATCGAAACCCAAACGAGATTCGTCGATGGATCAACATCGGTTTCGAACAAGCCACCGTTGAACTGATGATCAAGCTCGCTCTGGACTACGGGATCAGTGGGTTCATTCTCTCGAGTGACTCCGAGGATGAGATAGTTCGATTCTTTGGCGATCGAGCCGAACAACTTCGCAAGAACGTGGCGTTGGCGCGTCAAGGCTAGCCCAACCGGGGTACCGCTGGTAGAATATCGGAGGCCGCTAACGAGTTAGTTTCCGGTCACGAAGTGCAGACTGGCAAGACGCTGGTCATCGGTGGTGGATTACCGTTCGTTTGTTTTGAACTGGAACGGTGGTTTTCTACTGTTGGCCAGAACCGGTGCCGAGCGAGATAGCCTCGCACCCCTGACTGCCGTTTGCTGTGTTCATTGCGCCTATTCGCGCACTCAGTAAAGGAGTAAACCCCCACATGGAGGGTCCAGAAATCAGTTTCGCCGAAACCGTTATCGACAACGGTAAGTTCGGCAAGCGTACGGTCCGTTTTGAAACTGGCCGTTTGGCTCAACAGGCGCAAGGCGCTGTTGTTGCCTATTTAGACGAAGAGACCATGTTGCTCAGTGCAACTAGTGTTAGCAAACTGCCAAAAGACAGCTTCGACTTCTTCCCGTTGACGGTGGATGTCGAAGAGCGCTCATACGCAGCCGGCAAGATTCCGGGGAGCTTCTTCCGCCGCGAAGGAAGGCCATCAACGGAGGCGATTCTAGTTTGCCGTCTCATCGACCGGCCGCTTCGTCCATCATTCGTAGACGGACTTCGCAACGAAGTTCAAATTGTTGTAACTGTCCTGAGCATCGCACCCGGGGAGTTTTATGACGCGCTCGCGATTAATGCTGCAAGCGCTTCAACTCAAATTTCCGGGTTGCCGTTTAGCGGTCCGGTTGCCGGCGTTCGCATTGCACTAATTGACGATCAATGGGTCGCTTTCCCTCGCTTCGAACAGTTGGAGCAAGCAGTATTTGACCTAATGGTTGCTGGTCGAGTCATAACAAACGCCGATGGCAAAGAGGATGTCGCAATCATGATGGTTGAGGCAGAAGCAACCGAGCACTCGTGGGATCTGATTAAGGCTGGGGCAACGAAGCCGAGTGAGGATGTCGTGGCTCAAGGGCTTGAAGCCGCGAAGCCGTTCCTAGCTCAACTTGTTAAGGCACAATCGGAACTTGCGGCCAAGTCCTCCAAGGCGCCTGAAGAGTACCCGTTGTTCCTCGCTCATGACGAAGCGACCTACAGCGCGGTTTCGGCTTTAGCGGAAACCGAGCTTTCGCGGATCTATCAGATTGCTGACAAGATCGAGCGCCAGAACGCTGACGATGAGCTCAAGGCTCGAGTCAAGGACGCGATTGCTAAGAAGGTGGAGTCTGGAGAGCTTGACGAGTCGGCATCCGCTCAAGTGAGTGCCGCCTACAAGTCGGTCACGAAGAAGATTGTTCGCGGACGAATTCTGAAAGAGGGAATCCGGATCGACGGTCGTGGTCTTCGCGACATCCGCCCGCTAGACGCAGAGGTGCAGGTGATCCCGCGTGCTCATGGTTCGGCGATTTTCCAGCGCGGCGAAACTCAAATTCTTGGGGTGACAACGCTCAACATGCTCAAGATGGAGCAGCAAATTGATTCGCTTTCACCGGTAACCCACAAGCGGTACATGCATCACTACAACTTCCCGCCTTACTCAACTGGTGAGACGGGTCGTGTTGGTAGTCCCAAGCGTCGCGAGATCGGCCACGGTTTCTTGGCAGAGCGCGCGCTAGTACCGGTGCTTCCTACTCGTGAAGAGTTCCCGTACGCTATCCGTCAGGTTTCAGAGGCTCTTGGCTCGAACGGTTCAACATCGATGGGTTCAGTTTGCGCTTCAACGCTTTCGCTACTCAACGCCGGTGTTCCACTTCGCGCTTCGGTTGCGGGTATTGCCATGGGTTTGGTTTCGGATGAAGTTGACGGTGAGACGCGTTACGCGGCACTGACCGACATCCTTGGCGCGGAGGATGCTCTTGGCGACATGGACTTCAAGGTTGCTGGAACTTCGGAGTTTGTTACCGCGATCCAATTGGACACCAAGCTTGATGGGATTCCTTCGGCGGTCTTGGCTGGGGCACTGCAGCAGGCAAAGGATGCGAGAACGACGATTCTGTCCGTCCTGAACGCCGCGATTGATTCGCCGGATGAGATGGCGCCAACCGCGCCTCGCGTTATCTCGGTTCAAATCCCGGTCGACAAGATCGGCGAACTAATCGGACCAAAGGGCAAGACGATCAACCAGATTCAGGATGACACCGGTGCCGAGATTTCTATCGAGGATGACGGAACGGTTTACATTGGAGCGGTCGACGGTCCTTCCGCTGAAGCTGCACGAGTTGCCGTCAATGCGATCGCGAATCCACTTAATCCTGAGGTTGGCGAGCGCTTTCTTGGAACTGTGGTGAAGTTGGCCGCATTTGGTGCATTCATTTCCTTGACTCCTGGTAAGGACGGACTGCTGCACATTTCCGAGGTGCGCAAGCTTGCTGGTGGAAAGCGAGTCGAAAATGTCGACGATGTGCTTTCAGTTGGTCAGAAGTTGCAGGTTGAAATCAGCAAGATCGATGATCGAGGCAAGCTCTCGCTCACGCTTGTTGAGGATGAAGCAGAAGCAACAGGCACGGAGGGCTAGGTTTCACCCGAAATTTCGGTATTGTCTCTTCAACGTGAAACCGCTGTGGTTTCCGATTGGAAAGGAATCCAAATGGAGTGGCTGATTGGCATTGTTGGCGGTGCCCTGGGTGGCGTTGGAGCTGGAGCAGCAGTTAAAAAGAACACCTTGGGCACTGTGCTCAATGGTGTTCTAGGTGCCGTAGGTGGTGCCGGTGGTAGCGCGCTGATCCAGAACCTGCTGGCCGGAGGCGCCGGACTCGACTTCGGTGCTATTGCAGGAAACCTCGTTGGCGGCGGAGTCGCCGGTGCGATTGTTTCAACGATCGTTGGATTGATCGTCGGCGCCTTGAAGAAAAAGAAGTAACAATTCGAATAACTGCCTCGGGAGGCCAAGGTCTCTCACGGTTGCTGGGTGGCCCCAGGTCTCAATGACTTGGAGCCACCCATCCTAGTTTTGACGAGATTTTGGTATTTGACGTCATTGGACATCCAAACATTCCGGTGCCGATAGTTGTCATAGACACCAGAATCTGCGTACTCTCGCTAGTAACCCGGAAACGATCACGGGATTGAGGCGTGCCACTCAAAAGGTTGGCAGGCTTCGCTGGAGAGGACCCTGGCATACATGCTGTGGGCCCTGAAGGAAGGCACGTAGTGTTGCGAGCAACTGTTTCAAATCCTGACGCCACGGAGGGCGACCTCCTCGGTGACGAGGCATACATTCAACTAATTACTCCAGAAGGTGAGCGAGTCAAGAACCCCGCCTTCGACCCGGCGGTATCCGACATCGACTCGGAACGACTCGCCAATCTTTACGAAGACATGGTTGTCATTCGGCGAATCGATACCGAAGCGACCGCGCTACAGAGGCAAGGGCAATTAGCACTTTGGCCGCCGCTGCTTGGTCAAGAAGCATCTCAAATCGGCTCAGTTCGGGCGCTAAATGATGATGACTATGTAGTACCGAGCTACCGCGAAAACGGCGTCGCGTTCATTCGCGGGGTTTCTGGTGAGGATTTGCTTAGAACTTGGAAAGGCTATTCTCACGGTAGCTGGGACCCGGCGCTCCACAACATGGCTATTCCGAACGTGATCATCGGTGCTCAAACTTTGCACGCTGTCGGTTACGCGA
>JAHBSS010000007.1 GCA_019639015.1 Cryobacterium sp.
GAGTTTGATCAACCAATCGAGAACGTTGCACTTTGTGCCGGTTCAGGGGACTCCTACCTTGAAGAACCGTTAGTGCTAGCCAGTGACGTATACATTTCAAGTGATTTGCGACACCATCCGGCTTCAGCCTTCAGGGAAACCGCCAAGCTAAATGGAGGTCCAGCGCTCATCGATATCTCCCATTGGGCGGCGGAATGGATTTGGCTTGAAACAGCCGCGGCAGAGTTGCGCGAACGATTGCCGGGCGTGAACATCACCGTGAGTGAAATCAGAACCGATCCTTGGGATTTTGCAATTGTCCAGTAGCCAAGTCGCGGTTTCGCGCGCCAACAAGTAGCCAAAGGCAGGAGAAATTCATTGAAAGCCGACCCAGACCTTCAGCGGATGCTATTGGACCTACAGTCATTGGACACGCAATTGAACCAATTGATCCATCGTTCCGAGAAACTTCCAGAACTCGCGCAAATTGTCGAACTGAAGGCGCAAATTACACTTGCGACGCAAGCTCGTGCATCCGTGACGGGAGAGCTTGAGGATGCGCAATCAGAACTCAAAAGAGTGGAATCGGATGTCGAATTAGTCGAATCGAGGATCAAGAAAGATCAAGAACGAATGGATTCGACATCCTCAATGAAGGACGTTGCCGGTTTAGAGACCGAAATTGCAACTCTCAAGTCGCGACTAAGCGAATTAGAAGAAATGGAACTGTCGATCATGGAAATGGTCGAGGAGCATGAGGCGAAAGTCTTGGAAGCCAATTCAAGTCTTGAATCACTCTCTACGGAACTTTCGAAAGCAGAACATTCCAAGAATGTGGCTCTTGAGTCAATCGAGAAAGAACGTCAACACTTAACTGCGAATCGTCAAACAATTGCTAATCGAATCTCGCCAGAGTTGCTTTCGCTCTATGAAAAGCAACGAGACAGGTACGGTGTCGGGGCATCCTTACTTCAACACGGTATTTCTGGTGCAAGTGGTGTGAAGTTGACCGAAAGTGACTTAGCTGAAATCAGGGCAGCGGCTCCCGACGAGGTGATGCTTTGTCCAGACAGCAACGCGATTCTTGTTCGAACTCCTGAATCGGGCCTCTAACTTGCGAGAACTCATCGTCGAAGCTGATGGTGGCTCTAGGGGGAACCCTGGGCTTGCCGGTAGCGGATCAGTAGTCATTGATGCCGCAACTGGAGAAGTGCTAGCAACGTTAGGGAGATTCTTAGGTGTCGTTTCAAACAATGTTGCCGAGTACACGGCGCTCATTGAAGGGGTGAGAAAGGCCCTGGAAATTGAACCGAATGCCGGATTGCACATCCGGATGGATTCAAAGCTTGTTGTAGAGCAAATGTCGGGTCGCTGGAAGATAAAGCACCCGGATATGGCAGAACTTGCTGCAATTGCTAGACAAGCACTTATTGGCACACCGGTTCGATTTGAATGGATTCCACGAGAACAAAACAAGCGCGCGGATGCTGCCGCTAATCGTGCAATGGACCTGAAAGCAGACTTTTCCTTTTAGCGGAATCGGCCTGTTTGGTTAGAATTGCCTGGAATGGGTCGGCAAAACGGTCGCGTCACGCAATCCCGCGTGCCGAGGAACGTCCGGGCTCCAAAGGGCAGGATGGTGGGTAACACCCACCCGGAGCAATCCGCGAGAAAGTGCAACAGAAAGCAGACCGCCAGGGCCGAAAGGTCAAGGTAAGGGTGAAACGGTGGTGTAAGAGACCACCAGCGGTTTGGGTGACCGAATCGGCTAGGTAAACCTCATCCGGAGCAAGGTTAACAGGGAGCGCCAAAGTGGCCCGCTAAGCTCCCGGGTAGACCGCTAGAAGGTCACGGCAACGTGGCCTCGAGATAGATGGCCGTTCAACGTAGGCGGTCAAACGCCTACGCCAACAGAACCCGGCGTACTAGCCGGCCCATTCAACCCGCTTGAATCTAGTTTGGTCCCAAGGTTGCTAGGTATGCCGCGCCGATGATTCCGGCGTTGTTCCTTAGCATCGCGGGGAGTATTTCGGTTTGAAGCTCAAGTAGCGGCAAGAAATCTCCTGCATTCTTTGAAACTCCGCCACCGATTAGGAATAAGTCTGGCGAAAACAGCGACTCTAAATATTCGTAGTATTTTTGAAGGCGCTTCGCCCAGTCTTCCCAGCTAAGGTCTTCATCTTCTTTTACACTTGCCGAAGCGCGCTTCTCTGCCTGTTTACCGTCGAGCTCCAAATGACCGAGTTCTGAGTTTGGAATTAGCACGCCGTCGTAAATCATCGCTGACCCAATGCCGGTTCCAAGGGTGGTCAAAATTGTCAAGCCATTCTTACCTTTGGCTGCTCCGAACTGGACCTCACCAACGCCTGCGGCATCCGCATCGTTGATGAAGTGAATTGGGCGACCAAGCCTCGCCTCGAATAGCTTTTCCGCTTCAAGTCCGATCCATTTCTTGGAAATGTTCGAGGCAGACATTGTGCAACCGTCGCGAATTATCGCGGGAAAGCAAACGCCAACTGGGGCATTCGCATCAAGTTGATCAAACCGTTCAAAAATCTGCACGACCGTGTTGAGGATGTCGTCTGGCTCGCCCCCGTCGGGAGTGTCGATTCGCTCCCGATCGGACAATAGGACGCCTTTCTCGGCATCGACAAGCGCACCTTTGATACCGGTTCCGCCAATGTCGATTCCGATCGCTTGCTTACTCACGCTTGTTCCTTTCAGGGGAGAGTTAGAATTTCGACCCCGCTGTCGCGGACCACGATCGTGTGCTCGAATTGGGCGGTCATACTTTTGTCAGTTGTTGTGACTGTCCAACCATCCTCCCACACCTCCCACTTAGGAGAACCGAGAGTAAGCATAGGTTCGATCGTGAAAACCATGCCGTGCTCAATGGTTTGTGAGTGAGCGGGGGAGTCGTAGTGCGGGATGACTAAGCCAGAATGAAACGCTTCACCAACCCCGTGACCGGTGTATTCGCGGACAACCCCGAGCCCGAATCTTGCTGCATATGATTCAATCGCCCGCCCAATAACGTTGACTTTTCGCCCTACCGCTGCTGCCTTGATTCCCCGAGCTAACGCTTCGCGAGTGCGGTTTACAAGTTCCTCAACTTCCTGAGGAACATCGCCGACAAGAAATGTGCGATTCGTGTCGCCGTGCATACCGTTCTTGAATGCAGTCACATCAATGTTGATGATGTCGCCTTCAACGAGTTCTGTGTTATCGGGAATGCCGTGGCAAATCACTTCGTTGATCGAACTGCACAGGGACTTCGGAAAGCCGCGATAGCCGAGCGTAGACGGGTAGGCATCCTGACTGATTAGGAACTCGTGGCCGATCCGATCAAGTTCATCGGTCGTCACTCCAGGTCTTATTGCATTTCCTACAGCTTCGATCGTCAGCGCGGCAATGCGACCGGCTTCGCGAATTCTGGAAATTTCTTCTTCGTTGTAGGTGTCTCGTTCCACTACGCGCGGGCTTGACCGGCCCACATATTCTGGCCGAGGAATCCCACCGGGGACTTGTCTGGTTGCTGTGATTCGCCCCGGAGTCAAGAATCCGTTGCTATCGCGAGGCATAAGATCGAGTCTAAACAAGCGGAGGTGAGTTTTGACCGAATGGTGGTTCAACACACGGACAGGCGAGGTCGAGGAAGGCCCACAATCACTTTGGATGGACCGTCTCGGACCGTTCGAGAGTTATGCGGATGCGGCTCGAGCCAACGAAATCATCGCCGAACGTGCTAAACAGTGGGCGCAGGAAGACGACGAGGACTTCTAGAAGTTTGCGGCTTTTGCACACCCAACTCCAGTAGTCACAGATGTACGCGGCTTATTCGTAATTGTGCTCTGGTGCTGGATAGGAACCGCTTGCGACATCGGCACGGAACGCACCAACGGCTTCAGTTAGAACTCCGGCAAGGTTTGCATACTGTTTGACGAACTTTGGAATGCGACCGGTTGTGAACCCGGCCCAATCGGTCCACACGAGCAACTGGCCATCCACGTCCGGTCCTGCACCGACTCCGATGGTAGGAATCTTCAGTTCCTTCGTGACGCGAGCAGCAGAAGTTGCCGGAACCATTTCGAGAACAACAGCGAACGCGCCAGCATCTTCAACTGCGTGCGCATCTGCAAGCAATTGGTTGACTGCGTCGCCGCGACCTTGAATCAAATGGCCGCCAAGCCCGTGTTCGCTTTGAGGCGTAAAACCAATGTGAGCCATAACCGGAATCCCCGCGCTCACAATGCGTCTGATTTGCTTGGCGCTTCGTTCCCCGCCTTCAAGCTTCACGGCGTGTGCGCCGGTTTCTTTCATGAACCTGAATGCTGTGTGAAGCGCTTCTTCTGGGCCAGTCTCATACGACCCAAATGGCATGTCAGCCACGACAAACGCGCGCGTAACCGCATTGGCAACGGCTCTAGTGAGTGGAATCAATTCATCAATCGTCACGGGTAGTGTCGTGTCAAACCCAAACACGTTGTTGCCAGCGGAATCCCCGACTAGCAAGAAGTCAATTCCCGCTCGATCGAAAATCGTCGCACTTAATTGGTCGTAGCTTGTGAGGCCGGTGATCTTGACGCCAGATTCTTTCGCTGATTGGAAATGTCTGGTTCTTACCTTCTTCAAATTTGCTTGAGCAGCCGTTGCCTCTGCTGTTGGTTCGCTCATGCTGGCAGTCTAACCACTAGCCTGATAATCGGCACTGGTTCGACGTTGGAGGCGAGCATGGATAAGCAGCGCGATTTCGTACTGCGCACAATTGAGGAACGCGGAGTGAAGTTCGTGCGCCTCTGGTTCACGGACGTGATTGGGACGCTAAAGTCCGTAGCGATAGCGCCAGCCGAGGTTGAAGGTGCGTTCGCTGAGGGTGTAGGGGTGGATGGTTCAGCAATAGAAGGGCTCACCCGGCTATTTGAAGCTGACGTGCTCTTGAACCCAGATCCAGCAACTTTTCAAATTCTCCCGTGGCGCGGAGAGGTTGACCCAACCGCACGAATGTTTTGCGATGTCAGCACTCCTGACGGTCAACCAGCGGTTGCCGATCCTAGAAATGTGTTGAAGCGAACGCTTGCAAAAGCCGCCGACAAGGGTTTTACGTTTTATACGCATCCAGAAATCGAGTTCTACTTGTTGAAGAGTTCAAAGCTCGACAAGTCAGGGCGACCAGTGCCAGTCGATTCGGCGGGGTACTTCGACAATGTTCCCGGCGGAACAGCCCACGATTTCCGACGTCGGTCTGTTCGAATGTTAGAAGATATTGGAATTTCGGTTGAGTACTCGCATCACGAAGGCGGTCCGGGCCAAAACGAGATCGATTTGCGCTACGCAGACGGTCTAACAACGGCCGACAACATCATGACGTTCAGAACTGTTGTGAAAGAAGTTGCAATCGAGCAGGGCGTTTACGCGACGTTCATGCCTAAGCCGTTTTCAGAACATCCTGGGTCTGGAATGCACACACATATGTCGCTTTTTGAGGGTGACACGAACGCATTTTTTGAGGCAGGAGCGAAGTATCAGCTTTCAAAAGTTGGACGAAACTTCATTGCAGGATTACTAAGGCATGCTCCAGAAATAACCGCTGTAACCAATCAATATGTGAACTCCTACAAGCGGCTTTGGGGTGGAGGTGAGGCTCCTAGTTTCGTTTGTTGGGGTCACAACAACCGCTCAGCACTGATTCGTGTTCCGCTTTACAAGCCAAGCAAACCGCAAAGTTCTCGAATCGAATATCGCTCGATAGATTCAGCAGCAAATCCGTATTTGGCATACTCGCTCATCTTGGCAGCGGGACTCAAGGGGATCGAAGAAGGGTACGAACTGCCGCCAGAGGCCGAAGACAACGTTTGGAACCTCACTGACTCGGAACGAAAGGCTCTAGGGTTCCACCCGTTGCCGGCAAGTCTGGATCACGCCACATCGATTATGGAGAGTTCAGAACTAGTAGCGGAGACTCTCGGTGAGCAAGTGTTCAACTACGTGCTCTTGAACAAGCGCAGGGAGTGGAACGCTTACCGTTCTCAAGTGACGCCATTCGAATTGCAGAACAATCTTGAGGTGCTCTGAACCGGATGTCCGGCTCAACTTCACGAACACAGACTCCGCTAACTGCGCTAGCTCGTTTGGGTTTTGCGAATCTTGAGATAGCTGCAAAGCAAACTGCCGCATTTACTCCTGAACAACGTGACGTTTTTGGCGTTGCCGCCGATCCCGACCAAGCGCTCAAATATCTGAATCAATTGTTTGAGCGAGACGCTGGCTTAGCCGACAGCATTCGAACAGATCTACCTTGTTTGAAAAACCTGGTGCGCTTGCTCGGGGCGTCAAGTGGTATTGCAGAGTTTTTGAGAAGGAGGCTAGAGGAAGTCTCTCGACTAATTTCTGGCGAACCGGTACTCCCAAATGAACACCGAATCCGTCAAGAATTTGCCAGAGATCTGCGCGGGCTAAATGGCGATGAGGCAGCGGTTTCGCTTCGAATTGTTTATCGGCGCATTCTGTCAGAAATCGCACTGTTTGATTTGTCCCATCCAGAACCGCTCAGTCAAATCGAACCAATAACGGCTTCGCTGTCCGACCTGGCTGGAGCAACTATCGATGCCGCGATTGGGATCGCCAAGTCGGAGCTTGGTTCGGATGCGAAGTTGGCGGTTATCGGCATGGGAAAAGCCGGAGCGCGGGAGCTGAACTATTTGAGTGATGTTGACGTGATTTACGTCGTGGAACCTCGCGAGGAAGAATCCCCGGAGCATGCGGTTCGTGAGGCGAGCGAGTTGGCACGCCGGATTGTGAGCATCATTAGTGGGCCGCTTCCTGAGCCAGCACTTTGGGAGCTAGATGCGAATTTACGACCGGAAGGCAAGTCGGGGGCCCTTGTTCGCACGCTCGAATCCCACTTGAACTATTACGAGAAGTGGGCGAAAGGCTGGGAGTTTCAGGCGCTGCTAAAGGCGCGACCTCTCGCTGGTGACTTTGACTTGGGAACACGTTTTGTAAACGGTGTTGCGCCGCTCGTGTGGGCTAGTGCGAGCGGATCAAGCTTTGTTGAGTCTGTTCAGAGGATGCGAGAGCGAGTAACAGCTCACATCCCCGCATCCGAAAAGGATGTTCAAATCAAGCTCGGTGAAGGCGGGTTGCGAGATATCGAATTTACGACCCAATTACTGCAGCTTGTTCACGGGCAAACAGACGAACGCGTCAGGGTTCGAGGAACACTTCCGGCACTCAGAGCGCTTTGTGAGTTCGGGTACATTGGCCGAGGCGAGACAGCAGCATTCATAAAGGATTACGAGTCGTTACGGTTACTCGAGCACCGGCTACAGCTTTCTAAGCTAAAACGAACCCACCTAATGCCAAGGCAAGAACCAGAATTGCGTGTTTTAGCGCGAGCCACCGGACTCGCAAACAGTGCAATTGAATTACGAAACACTTGGCTTGAGATCAAAGCCGAAGTCCATTCACTTCATGAGCGACTGTTCTATCGACCGCTGTTAAGTGCGGTAGCAAGTCTGCCGGAGGAGAACTTCGCACTAACGAGCGAGCAGGCTCAAGCGCGACTCGCGGCGATCGGGTTTAAGGACCCAGCTGGAGCGCTACGACACATAGCCGCACTAACGGAGGGGCTTTCTCGAAGGGCAACAATTCAACGAAACTTACTCCCAGTGCTCTTGCAGTGGTTCGCTGAAGGCGCAGACCCAGATCACGGCCTCCTAGTGTTCAGAAGACTGAGTGAGTCGCTCGGTGAGTCGCATTGGTATTTGCGGATGCTTAGGGATTCTTCCGGTGCGGCCCACCGTCTTACAACAGTCTTGGCAAGTTCGCGATTCGTCGGCGACCTGTTTGAGCGCACCCCCGAGGCGGTTGCATGGCTCGAGAATGATTCGGATCTCGAACCGCGCCCCCTGAGTCAACTTCTAGAAGAGACCGAATCCCTAATAAGCCGGTATTCAACGGAACCAGAAAACGCTGTGATCGCGATTAGGCAGATTCGCAGGCGAGAGGTTCTTAGATTGGCGACGGCGAGCATCCTCGGTTTGTTGGAAATCTCTCATCAAGGCAAGGCGCTCGCCGATCTCGATACGTTGTTCATCCAATCGATGCTGTCTATTGCCCTCGCTTCAGAGGCACACCCAAGTGATTTCGAGTTCGCGGTGATCGCAATGGGTCGGTTTGGCGGTGCTGAGCTTGGGTTCGGTTCTGACGCAGACGTACTCTACGTATATCGCGCGAATGACGCAGAACAAGGCCAAGCCTCGGCGGAGGCGGTTATTTCGCGACTCAATCAACTAGTTGAAGACTTTCAATTGCCGTTTGATCTTGACATCAACTTGAGACCGGAAGGCAAAAACGGACCAGTTGCCCGCTCGCTTGACTCCTATAGGGCCTACTACTCGCGGTGGTCACTCACTTGGGAAGCACAAGCCCTACTAAGAGCAAAAGGTGTTGCCGGAAGCAAGCAACTCATCGAGGACTTCGAATCGCTCGCTGATGAAGTTCGCTACCCAAAGAACCTTTCGAATTCCGACATCAGGGAGATCCGAAGAATCAAAGCGAGAGTTGAATCCGAGCGCTTGCCAAAAGGTGCTGATCCCTCTCGCCACTTAAAGTTAGGTCGAGGTTCGCTTAGCGATATTGAATGGCTTGTGCAACTGTTTCAGCTTCAGCATGCTGTGACTAACGAGCACTTCCGCACGACATCGACACTCGAAGCTTTGGCTGCGGCAACCGGTGCTGGATTGGTTTCAACAACAGAGGCAAACATCCTGAGAGGTGCTTGGATGATGGCGTCTCGTTGTCGATCAGCAATGACCTTGTGGAATTCCAAAACTTCAGACGTGCTGCCCACGGACCGAGCCGAACTTGACGGAATAGCTCGACTGCTCGGTTATCCGAATCATTCAGCGACGAAACTCGAAGACGACTACTTGCGCGCAACTCGCCGCGCAAGAGCCGTCTTCGAGCGTCACTTCTTTGAAGATCAGACTCCGTAGTACAACTCGTACTCGAATGGATGCGGGCGCTGGGCGAGTGGAAGAATCTCGTTTTCGCGTTTGTAGTTGATCCAAGTGTCGATCAAATCATCCGTGAATACGCCGCCAGCAGTTAGGAAGTCGCGATCAGCGTCCAAGGCTGCCAATGACTCTTCGAATGAGCCCGGGACTTGCGGAATGTTTCGGGCTTCCTCTGGAGGCAACTCGTAGAGGTCCTTATCGACTGGTTCGTGAGGCTCAATCTTGTTTCGCACTCCGTCCAAGCCGGCCATTAGTTGCGCGGCGAACGCTAGATACGGGTTTCCGGCAGCATCAGGGGCACGGAATTCGATTCGCTTTGCCTTCGGGTTCGATCCTGTAATCGGAATCCGGATTGCCGCAGAGCGGTTGCCAGCAGAGTAGACCAGATTCACGGGTGCTTCGAAGCCTTTGACCAAACGGTGATAACTGTTGATTGACGGGTTTGTGAATGCGAGTACCGCTGGAGCGTGGTGCAGGATGCCCCCGATGTACCAGCGCGCGATGTCAGAGAGGCCTCCGTAGCCCTTCTCGTCGTAGAACAGCGGTTTTCCGTTGTTCCACAAAGATTGGTGAGTGTGCATGCCAGAACCATTGTCACCAAATAGCGGTTTTGGCATGAATGTTGCGGTCTTGCCCCATTCAAGCGCGGTGTTTTTCACGATGTACTTGAACTTCAACAAATCGTCTGCTGCACGAACCATGGTGTCAAAGCGGTAGTTGATTTCTGCTTGACCACCTGTACCTACTTCGTGGTGAGCTCGTTCCAGGATCAAACCGGCGTCGATGAGTTTCAACGAGATGTCGTCTCGAAGGTCCGCTTGCTTGTCGACTGGGCTTACAGGGAAGTATCCGCCTTTGAACGGGGTTTTGTAGGCGAGGTTTCCGCCATCCTCCACTCTGCCCGAGTTCCAGGCGCCCTCTTCAGAATCGACCGAGTAAAAGCTCGAGTTTTGTTTCACTTCGAACCTAACGTCATCGAAAATGTAAAACTCAGCTTCCGGTGCGAAATACGCTGTGTCGGCGATTCCCGTTGAAGCTAGGTACTTTTCAGCCTTGCGCGCAACTTGTCTTGGGTCCCTGCCGTAAATTTCACCGTTTCGCGGGTTATAGATGTCGAACAGCATGATGAGGGTCGACTCGGTGCGGAACGGGTCGAGGTAAGCGCTCGAAACATCCGGAATCAGTTGCATATCGGATTCGTGGATATGTGCAAATCCACGAATTGACGAACCGTCGAACAATTGACCGACCTTGAAAAACTCATCGTCAACGGTTGATGCCGGAATAGTGAAATGCTGTTGCACTCCGGGCAAGTCAGTGAAGCGCACGTCAACAAACTTGATGTCGTGATCCTTGATGAACTTGATCACCTCGGCTGGTTCTTTGAACATTCGTGTGACTCCTTGATAATCCTGGGGGAAGTTTGAAACGAATCTAGAACTGTCTGATTTCGCGTCGGTGTCTGAATTGTTTCCGGCAAGTTACGAGTCGGCTTAGGATCGATTGATGATTGCCGAATTTGATCAAGCGTCGCAACCAGGTTCAGGCGATCAACGCTGGCCGGGCGAACGACTTGGATTACCAGAGTCGGGGCCTCGGTCGGTTGCTAGACCGCTTCGGCGAATCGGTGCGCTAGTTATTGACTGGGGGATTAGCGTTCTACTTTCGGTCGCGTTCTTTGAGTACTCAGCGTTTGCGACACTGGGGATCTTCGCAGTTACACAAATCGTGTTCTTGATTTTGGCAAGCGGAAGTGTTGGCCACCTCATTTTCAGAATGCGAATCGTTCCAATGGCTGGTGGCTGGATCGGGCCGTGGCGACCAATAGTTCGTACCGTGCTACTTTGTCTCGTCGTGCCCGCATTGATTTGGGACAGAGATCAAAGAGGGATGCACGATCGCACTGCCGGAACCCTGGCCGTTGTTACCTAGCGAGGGCGTGCACTTCGAACTTTCGTCGGATCGATGCCTTTAGGGATTGGCAAATTCGCACCCTTTTGAAGCGAATTCAGGCGATTGCTAACCGCCATAACTTCGGCCTTACCTATCGCGTTCTTGAACTTTCTGAACTGCTTTGAGAGCTTTTGCAGAGGAATTGAAGTCGGATCTGGTCCGACTTGCAAAATGTGTACCGGTACGTTTGGGAGCATTTTTTGCACTTTGCGTCGTTCGTCATCAAGCATGCGCTGAGTGTGAGACGCGGGACCCTCACCAATTAGAGCGACGCCTCCGCGACCGACAGCGCGATAGACGGCATCCTGAGTTCTTGGGCTGACAGCCAACGGCATTTCTGTTCCAATCCAACCGCGAGGCAGCGAGTTTTTTAGCACGGCTCCAACAGCACCGGGCTGACCCTCGATTTGAGAATAAGCCGCTCGCTCAGCCTTTCGGCCCAAAATAATCAAGAATCCAAGAACCCCTGCGAGCACGCCCGCAATGATCCAAAGGATCAAGCCAAAAATACTTCCTGTTGCAAGCGTGAAAGCCAATACCAGGCCGGCGATGAGCGGTAGCCCGAAACCAAGCGCCATCCACCAAACCGAACTAGGGTCATATCGCCGAGTCATTTGGAACACTCGGTACATTTGCTTCAAACGGCCGGGTTCTTTTTCGGCTTTTGGTGTTTTAGTGCGTGCCATGGTTTAAGACTATCGGCTCGACTCCACCCCACTTTTTCTCCTGCCAAGTAATCCACCCGAATTCAAGATGGGTGTTAGTTCGCGTGCGTAAATCGCGAAAATTCGCTCGTGGAACTAATAGGTGGCTACCGACCGATTCGTATTCTTGGTGAGGGTTCAAGGGCAAGAGTCATCCTCGGTCGACAGGAAGCCTCGCAAAGCGTGGGCATTCTTGGTGTTAACCAAGCTCAAGGGCAGGCGGCTGAGTCGAAAACCCGACTCGTCGCAATAAAGGTGTTTCACGAACACGTAGATCGCGAGAGCATCTACCAAGAGATTGAAGCAATTAGCGCAATTCAAGATCGTCACATCATGCGACTGGATGATCTCGGTTCGATTGGCTTCGGTAGACCAATTCTTGTTCTGCAAAAGCTGTCAACTTTGAGCCTCTTGGATTTGATCAGAAATAAGAGTCTTCAACCGGGAGAGGCGGTGACTGTGCTTGCTCCTTTGGCGCAAACGATTCGAAAGCTCCATTCGGTTGGAGTGATTCACAATCGTGTTGGTTGTGAATCGGTTTTATTTGACGATGATGGTTCTCCAGTTCTAGCCAAATTTGGAAGTGCAAATCGCCTTAGAGAATCAAGTGGATGGGGCGAGCTGAGTTCATTTTCGAGTGCACGATTGTCAACTGAACCAGGCATCATCGCCGAACTTGAACGATTCGATTCTGTCTGTCGAACCACCCTTGGCGAGTGGTACAAAGCTATTGGTCAGCCGCCCGCACTTGAGTCAATCGAAGATCCAATTGCGTGGCTTGAAAACTACGAACGCCGATTATTCGAACTCGCCGAGCCACTCCCAGTGAACTTCGCTGCCGCACAACAACCCGATCGGGTTGGGGCGCTACCTTCGCGGCTCCCGGCCGCCTTAGAGTTTTCCTCGCCGGCAGGCGGCGAGGAAATACCTGAACAAGAGCATGGCCTTCTCGGTCGAATGCAATCAGCGGCTCTCGCGATTGCAAATCGTGCTGCAAGTATTCGGTACACAAAGATTCGCCCGAGAACCTGGATCGTTGCCGCAATAGCCGTTGCGGCAGTAGTGATGACCGGATTTGTCTCTGCCTCGGCTTCAACTTCGACCCATTCAATCCCGGTTTCTACCTCGACCAAAAGTTCGGTGAATTCCAAATCTTGGGAACCCAACCCTGAGTTGGAGACGGCAATATCGGCGGAGGACCCGGTAGTTGCGGCAAGTGCGTTACTTGAGCAACGTGAAATCTGCTTTCAACAACGCGTTTCCGATTGCCTTCGGTTTGTTGATCAAATTGACTCATCTGCCCTAGCGCAGGACCTTGCATTACTCGAACAGGCGAGCGATAGCACTGAATTGGGAATTTCGGTTGGCAGTGAAAACTCCGCGCCAAAACTGCTTCAAGAACTTGGGGACACCGTGTTACTCGAGATCGGGGCAAAGACGCCGCTCTCGCTACTAATCATTCGCGATGAGGGCGGTTGGAAGATTCGCGATCTTCTGCCCCAAGCAAAAGTGACTAGCTCAAGCCCATAACGCTTGCAAAATCTCCAGACTCAAGCCTTGACTTTACAGCTGAGAGGAATCTTGCGGCATCCGCTCCGTCGACGATTCGGTGATCGTATGAGAGAGCCAGGTATACGAGGGAACGAATCGCAATTGCATCCAAACCGTTGTCTGTCACGACGACCGGGCGCTTAGTTACGACACCGGTACCGAGGATGGCCACTTGAGGCAAAAACACTAGGGGAGTGTCGAACAGAGCCCCACGTGAGCCTGTGTTTGTGACGGTAAAGGTACCCCCAGCAAGCTCGTCGGGCTTCAAGCTGTTGCCACGAGTACGATCAGCGAGATCGGCGATTTCGGCACCGATTTGCGCGACGGTTAATTCGCCAGCGTTTCGGATGACCGGGGTCAGAAGTCCGCGTTCAGTGTCGACTGCAATGCTTATGTTCTCTTGACCGGGGTACGTGATGCTGTCGCCGTCAATTTGCGCATTAATAATTGGGAATGCCTTAAGCGCTTCCGCTGCCGCGAACGTGAAGAACGGCAAGAAACTAAGTTTTGTTCCAACTTTGGCGAGGAACGCATCTTTCACTTCATCTCGGAACGCTGCCAGAGCGGTCACATCAGCTTCAACAACGGTAGTTAGTTGTGCTGAGGACTGCATTGAGATGACAGCTCTTTCGGCGATGACCTTGCGTAGCCTTGACATCGGCACGCTCGTTCCACGAAGCGGCGAAGTCTCAAGCTTTTTGAACTTCGTTGGGGTTGCTCCACTGGCGGCTAAAATCACGTCCTGCTTGCGAATGCGGCCACCAACTCCAGATCCGGAGACAGTCGAGAGGTCAATCCCGCTCTCGTTGGCAAGTTTCCGAACGATTGGCGTGATGTAACCGGAATTTGCCGACGGTTGCACCGAAGTTTCAGTGGGGGCAGAGGAGGTCTCTTCGGCTACGGGGGCAACGGGTTCTGCTCCGGGCACTTCGGAAACCTCTTGCTGGAACTGAGCAATGGGTGTTGTTGTCCTAATTGGTTCAGCTACTGGCTCTGGCTCTGACACGTCGTAAACGACCGATGGAGTAACAGGTTCGATTGGGGTTTCAGCTAGTGGTTCCACTGAAGGTCCTGAAGCAGCCTGTACTGGAGGTTCTAGAACAGGCTCTACTGGCACTTCCGCAACGGGTGCTGAGGCTACTTCAGTCACAGGTTCTGCAACTACTTCTGCTACCGGTTCTGCCGCGCTTTCCGAAGGCTGCTCTGGCGCACCGCCAACTCCGCTTCCGTCGCCAACTCTTGCAAGCGGGGTACCGACATCCACTGTCTCGTCTTCATTAACAAGAATCTCTTCAAGTATCCCTGCGATCGGAGAAGGAATTTCCGTGTCGACTTTGTCGGTAGAAACCTCGACTAAGGGTTCATCGACCTCAACGCGGTCACCGACTTTTTTAAGCCATCTGGTGACTGTTCCTTCGGTGACGCTCTCACCGAGAGCAGGCAAGTTGACGGATTCGCTCATTAGTGGTGCTCCTTCAGAAACGATGCAATCTCATACAGCTTAGTTTGGCTTTGCGAATTAGACTCCGTGAAGCGGCTTTCCTGCTAAGGCTAGGAATGCTTCGCCTAAGGCTTCGTTCTGAGTTGGGTGAGCGTGAATTAGCGGTGCGATGTCCTCCGGGTACGCTTCCCAATTGACGGCCAGTTGAGCCTCTCCAATCAATTCGCCAACTCGCGCGCCAATCATGTGCACGCCAACTACCGGCCCATCCAGCACTCGGATTACCTTCACCGAGCCAGTCGTTCCAATGATGTGGCTCTTTCCATTACCGGCAAGGTTGTAGTCGTAACTGGCTACTTTGTCGGCACCGTAGAGGTCCTTTGCTTTAGCTTCCGTGAGACCGATCGATGCAACTTCGGGATCCGAGTAAGTCACTCGCGGGATGCCTGAGTCTGGAACGACGATTGGGTTCAGTCCAGCAATTTCCTCGGCGACAAATATGCCTTGCTGGAACCCGCGATGCGCCAACTGAAGTCCGGGAACAATGTCGCCGACCGCGTAAACTCCTGCGACGTTTGTGTGCAGTCTTTCATCAGTCAAGACGAAACCGCGATCCATCTTAATTCCGACTTCTTCGTAGCCAAGGTTTGCTGTAGATGGACCCCTGCCGACCGCAACCAATAGCAGTTCTGCTTCAACGGTTTCACCGTTTTCAAGGGTTACAACAACACCCGAGTCGTTTTGAGTCACGGATTGGAACTTCACTCCGATCTTGAAGTCAATTCCACGCTTGCGGAAGGCGCGCTCAAATTGCTTGCACACAGATTCGTCTTCGTTTGGCACAAGGTGGGGAAGGGCTTCAATTATCGTGACCTCGGCACCCCAAGAACGCCACACGCTTGAGAACTCAACCCCGATGACACCTCCGCCAAGCACCGCAACTTTTCGTGGAACGAATGGAAGATCAAGGGCCTGCTCCGACGTGATAACTCGTCCACCAATTTCGAGTCCGGGTAGTGACTTTGAATAGGAGCCAGTCGCTAGCACAACATTCTTGCCAACTAGCTTGGTTTCACCAACTTGAACTGTGTTTGGTGAGACTAGCTTCCCTTCACCCTCAATTGTCGTGATGCCCCTGGCTTTCAGTAGGCCCTGGAGTCCCTTGTACTTGCTTGCGACTATTCCTTCTCGGTATGCGCTAACCGCCGCAATGTCGATCCCGTCAAAATTGGACTTCACCCCGTATGTCGCTGATTCGCGAGAGACATCGGCCACTTCTGCTGAATGAAGCAGTGCCTTTGTCGGGATGCAACCAACGTGCAAGCAAGTGCCACCGACCTTGTTTTTCTCTACTAGTGCAACGGACATCCCCAATTGGGATGCGCGGAGCGCGGCAGCGTATCCGCCGCTTCCTGCTCCTAGGACGACGAGGTCAAAATTCTGTTCCGACACGGGGCCACTCCCTTGAATTCAGTCGATCCGATCGTCTTTCCCTGGTTAGGCGTCGACGTCGTTGGGCAAAGTTTCTGGTGCCGAATCGACTCTACTACGAGTGTGAAAACTGCTCCGCGAATTCGATGAGGGTGCGAACTGCCACCCCAGTAGGGCCCTTACTGGTGTAGCCATATGGTGAACCCTCATTGTTTGCTGGCCCGGCGATGTCCAAATGCGCCCAAGGAATTCGTGATCCATCGGGTGCAGTACCGACGAACTCTTGCAAGAACACACCTGCAACAAGCATTCCCGCGGCTGTACTACCGATTTTTACGTTCGCAATATCGGCCACATCCGAGTTCAACAGTTGCCGAAGCTCTGCCGGCAGTGGCATCGGCCAGAATTGTTCTCCAACTTGTTTCGAGATATCAACTATCTTGCTGACGAGACCCTCGTCTCCCATAGTTCCCACGTAACGGTCCCCGAGTGCCACTCGCTGCGCGCCAGTTAGCGTTGCGACATCAATGATTGCGTCTGGTTGCTCTTTGCTTGCCGCCGCGAGACCATCTGCCATAACGAGTCGACCTTCTGCGTCGGTGTTCAAAACTTCGACGGTCTTGCCTCCGTGAATGAATAACACGTCATTTGGTCGAATTGAAGAACCCGAAGGCAAATTTTCTGCAATACAAAGCCAAGCTGTAATCCGCACGGGCAGCTTGAGCTTTGCAGCAGCAATTGTGACTGCGCCGACGGTTGCCGCCCCGGTCATGTCGTATTTCATCCCGACCATCGATGCTGGTGGCTTTAGAGAGAGCCCACCCGAATCGAAAGTAATTCCCTTTCCTACGAACGCTATGTGGCGCTTTGCTTTCACCGGGGAGTAGCTGATTTTCACAAGCCTTGGGCCCCTAATCGATCCTTGTCCGACTCCTAAAATTCCGCCATAGCCGCCAGCTTCTAACTCAGTCTCGCTCAAGACTTCTACCTTTAGTCCTTCAGCGACTGCGAGTTCTCGAATCGCGTCGGCGAAGGTTTCTGGGTAAAGGTGCGATGGCGGAGTATTGACGAGATCTCTAACTGTGTGAACCGCAGTGGCGATGGCATTCGCGTCGTCAAGCGCTTTCTCAGATTCAAGGCTTGTGACGATAGTGATCTTGGAAGCCGGGAGTTTTGACGCGTCTTGGCTGGAAGAACGGAATTTGTTAAAACTGTAGGCAGCGATTGCGGCACCTTCAAGCGTGCCGCGAATGTCAGATGTGCTGCCAAATGGCAGATCAATCACAACGTGTTCGGCGCCGGTAAGTTGACGAACCGCGGCTCCTGCTACGCGCCTTAGAAGTCGATCGTCTATTTCGCCTTTACCCAAGCCGATTAGCGCGATACTTCGAGCAGCTCCAATCCCGGGCACTCTTGATACTTCTTCTTCCGCACCTGTTACACCGATGGCGGTCAAGCTCTTTGCAAGAGGCGAAAACGCGGGATCGTCTGCGAGAAGTAGCGGCCCTTGGTCAGTTTGCTGAATGCCCAGTACAAGCACATCGCAATCAATCGTTGTGATCGGTTCATTAGAGATTGAAACATCAGGGAAGCTCATCTAGCAATGCTAACCGCGTAACCGCGTTCAACATTGTCGCCTTGTTCGCTAAGGGCATTTGCGAAGAGCGTTGACACCTCAACGCCTATAAGAAACCGCGATTAGAGTTGAATGATGGACGACCCAGAGAGCCTCTTTGAACTCAGCCCCGACGCTGAGTCTGTGCCTGCTGGGCTTCCACTAGTCGCGGGATTGACCGGATTTGCAGACGCCGGAGCAGCCGTCACACAAACGATCGATTATCTTCTTGAGACTTGTGATCCGGTTATCATCGCCAAGTTCGAAAATGACTTGCTCTTGGATTATCGGGCCCGCCGCCCAACGATCTACTTCGACCAGGACCACTTGGAAAGCTACTCACCGCCGGTTCTTGCTCTTTATCTGGCAAAGGATGCAATAGGCCAGCCGTTCTTGCTCTTGGCCGGATATGAGCCCGACTTTCGTTGGGAGGGATTTAACACGGCGGTGCTTAGTCTGATTTCAAAATTTTCTGTGAAATCGACTACGTGGGTCCATGCAATTCCAATGCCAGTCCCACATACGCGGCCGATTGGCGTGACTGTTAGCGGAAACCGCTCCGAATTGATAGAGACGTATTCAGTCTGGCGTCCGCACACGCAAGTTTTGGCGAATGCGCTGCACTTGTTTGAGTTCCGTTTGCAGGAATCTGATCATCCAATAGTTGGGTTTGTGTTGTTAGTTCCCCATTATTTGTCAGATACCGAGTTTCCGGATGCCGGAATCAAGTCGCTTGATTCGATTGCGACTGCGACGGGACTCGTGTTCGCTCTTGACGAGATCCAAGAAGAAAGTCGAGAGTTCATTGAAAAACTCGATAAGCAAGTTGAAGGTAACCCAGAGTTGGCAAAGCTTGTTGCGACGCTTGAAGAGCGGCACGATTCCTATATGGCTGGGAATCCGCTACGTTCGCAACTGATTTCCGAGGACGGAAAGCTTCCGACCGCGGACGAGATTGCTGCGGAACTAGAGATTTTCCTGGCGCTGCAGCGCAATGGTGACGAAGAAACCGGAACAACTAATCCCGAATAATCCTTTACGGTTTGGAATTACCTGGGGCTATCCGTTGTTTCCCTTTTAGGCCACCGCGTGAAGAGTTGGTTGGTTAGGGGCCAAATGGTTCCGTGCAATAATTGTTATCGGACCCGTTCAGGTTTCCCCAGCTAGTTGACTGAAAAGTCTTGGGGGCTTGACATGGGTCCAAGTACTGCCCAGAAACTGACGATGAAATTTGACACGGAATTTCAAGATTGATTCCAGTAGTTACTCGCAACGACAGTTGAGGAAAGGTGTCTCCAGATGGCCCCCCACAAATCGAAGACAGCGACTGAAGCCGAGAGCGCCGAGACGGGTTCAAGCTCAAAAGGCAGGGTTGGTGCGCTTTGGGCTCGCGTGTCGGGTAAGAAGGCAAGTGGAGCGGTAGAGCCAATCGTCGAGACTCCGGTGAAACAAGCCACGAAATCGAAGGAAACGTTGAAGCAAGCAACCCCCGCAAAACAATCTAAATCCGAAAAGACAGTCGAGGTTGCGGTCAAACCCGCGGCCAAACCCACCACGAAACCCGCCACGAAAGTCTCCGCAAAGACCGCGACAAAGCCTGCTGCAGAGCCAGCAGCAAAGCCTGCGGCAAAAGCCAGTTCGAAGGCCACAGAAAACAAGTCAAATTCAAAGACTTCGGCCAAGTCAGAAGCCAGTTCGACGGTGGCAAAGCCGAAATCAGTCAGAGCATCGAGCAAGAGTGTTGCAGTAGAAGCAGTTGAACAGCCAATTGCGAAAGAGTCGCCGGCTAAGAAAGCCGGCGTCAAGAGCGCTACGGCGAAGAAGGCAAAGTCGACTGAAGATGAAATAGAAGATTCCGTCGAGGACCTGGAATCAGAAGTTGAGGATCTTGACCCTGAACGTCTAGACGATGACGAAGACGCAGATGACGAAGTTGACGTGGACGCTGAAGATGTCGACGACGATATCGATGCAGAAGACGACTCGAACGAGGACAAAGATCAGCCTTCCGCGGGTACTAAATCGCGACGAGCTCGAGCTGACGACGATCACGAAGACGCGGAATTAGTCGAAGAACCGGAAGATGACGACGACGACGAGCCTGCTGAAGCGCTGCCAGCGGGTGCGATTGTCATTTCTGTCGCGGACGATGAAGATGAGCTACCGGTTTACTCAACCGCTATTACCGGTGCAACCGCGGACCCGGTCAAAGACTATTTGAAGCAAATCGGTAAGGTTGCGCTACTCAATGCTGCTGAGGAAGTCGAACTCGCGATGCGAATTGAGGCGGGGCTGTTCGCAGAAGACAAACTCGCGAACTCGAAAGGTAAGTTCACCAAGGAACTCGAACGCGAGTTGCGTTGGGTTGCAAAGGACGGCCAGAGAGCCAAGGCGCACTTGCTTGGCGCGAACTTGCGACTGGTTGTTAGCTTGGCAAAGCGTTACACCGGTAGAGGAATGCAGTTCCTAGACCTGATCCAAGAAGGAAACTTGGGTTTGATTCGCGCGGTCGAGAAGTTTGATTACACAAAAGGCTTCAAGTTCTCGACATATGCTACGTGGTGGATTCGTCAAGCGATAACGCGAGCAATGGCGGACCAGGCACGTACCATTCGAATCCCGGTTCACATGGTTGAGGTCATCAACAAGCTTGCGAGAGTTCAACGTCAGATGCTGCAAGACCTCGGTCGTGAACCTACTCCGGAAGAACTAAGCCACGAGTTAGATATGACTCCGGAAAAAGTCGTTGAAGTTCAAAAATACGGTCGTGAGCCGATCTCGTTACACACGCCACTTGGTGAGGACGGCGATAGTGAATTCGGAGACTTGATCGAAGACACCGAGGCGGTTGTGCCGGCTGATGCGGTTGGTTTCACGATGATGCAACGACAACTAGAGAGTTTGCTCGACTCGCTGTCGGAACGCGAAGCAGGTGTAATCCGAATGAGGTTCGGTCTGGGTGATGGAATGCCAAAGACTCTCGACCAAATCGGGGACACGTTCGGGGTAACTAGAGAACGTATTCGCCAAATCGAGTCGAAGACGATGGCGAAGCTTCGTCATCCGTCAAGGTCTCAATCCTTGAAGGACTTCTTGGACTAGGAGCTTTGCGTGAAAGCGAACGAAGGCAAATCGCTAGAAGTTGAATTAGAAGGACACCGATTTCAACGGATTCCGATTCATACTTCGCTCGTTCTCGCAGATGACAAGATTGATCGGATTGTTTCCGAGTTTGCTACGCCTGTCGTGAAGTCGGGGGATTGGCTCTTTGTTACCGAAAAGATTGTGGCAATCACGCAAGGCCGGTCGTACCCGGTCGAATCAATAACGCCTATGCGATTGGCGTTTCGGCTTTCCAAACACGTCAAGAAGACGCCGTCCGGGATCGGACTCGGAATGCCAGAAACCATGGAGATGGCGCTTCGTGAATGCGGAGTCTTACGAATCTTGTTTGCGGCGGCGGTTGCTGCGATCACGAAGAAGCTTGGTCGCAAGGGCGATTTCTACAGAATTGCTGGACCGAAGGCGCGAGGAATTGACGGACCAACCAGCGGCACGATCCCGCCATTCAACAAGCAAGTAGTGCTTGCGCCCGAGAACCCCAAGAAGGTCGCCACCGAGATCAAAGGAATTCTTCCAGGCGGGGTTGAAGTGCTAGTTGTTGACATCAATGATTTCGGTGGGAACGTGTTGGGTTCGACGCTTGGCAAAGCCCAAGAGGGTTTGGCCGCACGGATTCTTGCAGACAACCCGTTAGGGCAAGGGCATCAAAGCACGCCAATGGGCATCATCAGAAAGCTGTAGTTCAGAATCCGATAACTTGCCGATAGAGAGGCAGCAATCCGGTTTTCTGGCTTGTCAGACTCGGCTTGGCTTGAAACACACCCGTGTTGTAGTTGCCTTCTATCACGACCGGACGATCGGGGGAGATTGCGATATCCCAGCCGACATACGGGATTTCTGGAACAATTCTTGCCACGGTATCAACAAGTTCTAGAACCTCTTTGTAGAGCGGCACTTGAAAGCCGGGGATTCGAATCCCTGAAATCGGGTGAATTTCATAGGCATCCCCTTCAACGTCAAACGCAGCGTGTAGTGCAACACCGTTCTCGTCGAGCATCGTGTACATGCCACCGTGCGCGAAATTATCAATGACGTCGCCGTTGCCCATTTTGAGTACCCGAGCGAGGATATGAACTTTCGACCCATCGAAATAAGACACAATCCGTAGCGAATTCACGCTCGAAGGGTTAAGAGCCGCCATTTCAGGGTGTTGCGGGATAACTTGCTCGATCAGGAATTGCTGGTTCCGCAGGAGGTGATCCTTGAACCCCGCCCAATCGGCAATATCCTTCGCGTACTTGCGCTCGATTCCCTTTCCACCGTCACTGTCAATCATCTTGACCATGACGGAGCCGTGCTTCTTCACAAACTTCTCTATTTGCGCCGCGGATGAAACCCTCGCGTCGAGCGTGTCCCTTCCAACGAACTTTGCGAAATGTTTCACAAACTCGGACTTGTCGCCGAAGAAATGCCTGAACGGCTTTTGGTTGACTAGTTGTGCGATGTGATTGGACTTGGGGTGAGTCATATAGGTGATTCGATCTCTGTGCTTCAGTAGATGAAAATCCCAGTCCTGGTAATCGGTGAACCCGGTTTCATGCCGAGCCGCGCTCCAAATCATGTCGAGCGCGATTAGCGATGCGGGTTTCCACGTTGTTCGGCTCAGCTTCTTTGAGATTCTGCGAAGATTCGCCCAGTCAACGTTTGACGCGCGCCAAAAAAAGTATTTGATCCGTCTTGCAAGACCTAGAGAGCGCCGCTGAGCCACCTAATTGCCTGAATCGAGTCGGCTGGATTCGTCGTGCCAAGAAGTTGCAATTTTGGAGAGCTTTTCTTGATGATGGCGACCATGGTGGGCGCAAAACAATAATTCGCTTTCACCAATGACAGCTCGGATGTACGCCTGAGCACCACAACTGTCACAACGATCCGAAATTCCAAGTTTGAATTCCGGCTGCTCGATCGTTGCCGTTGGTTGGGTTGTGGCTTGAGTCATTGTTACTGATTCCAATTCTCGCGAGTAATTCAATCCAAGCATGAGGAGCCGGTGCCGCACTGCAACAGTTTGGGCATTTCGCTATACGCGTATTGACGCATTTTTCGGGTGTCTGACGGCCTCGCGACACATCCATGACTATCGTTTGGCTTAGGCTTCAACCGCGGGATCACCGCGACGTTACATTTTCGGAGGTTTTCTTGTCGAGTTCGGATTACTCGGCTCTGCACCTAAACGTGCTTGAGGGACTTGAGGCGGTGCGAAAGCGCCCGGGAATGTACATCGGTTCGACTGATTCTCGCGGCCTAATGCATTGTCTTTGGGAGATCATCGACAACTCGGTCGATGAGGCACTCACTGGCTTTGGCGACGAGATTCGGGTAGTGCTGCACTCGGACGGAAGCGTAGAAGTTATCGATAGAGCTCGCGGCATCCCTGTAGATATTGAGCCTCGAACCGGGCTCAGTGGCGTCGAAGTAGTATTCACGAAGCTTCATGCAGGCGGAAAGTTCGGCACCGAATCCTATTCAGCATCAGGGGGTCTACACGGCGTCGGCGCTTCGGTCGTCAATGCACTTTCGGAAAGACTGGATGTCGAGGTCGATCGAGACGGTTTCACTTGGGCGATGTCGTTCAGAAGAGGAGAACCGGGAACGTTTGCCGACGAAGGTGAGCCAAAGGCTGATTCACCGTTCACCCCGTTTGTCGATCGAAGTGATCTGCGAAAGATCAGGAAAACTGCGAAAGGTGTAACTGGTACGAGAGTTCGTTACTGGGCCGATCCGCAAATATTCACCAAAGGTTCAGATTTTCAATTAGACGAATTGCGTGCGAGAGCCAGGCAGACGGCCTTCTTGGTGCCCGGGCTCAAACTTGTCCTTCAAGATGAACGATCGGGTCAAGAAAATTTGGAGGAGTTCAAGTTCGACGGTGGAATTGTCGAATTTGTTGATTTCTTAGCCAAAGATGCTCCGCTGACCTCTACTTGGTTACTCCGAGGGTCGGGACATTTCACCGAAACGGTACCTGTCCTGGATGCCCAAGGTCACTTAAAACCTACCGAGGTGGAACGCGAATGCCAGGTTAGTGTTGCACTTCGCTGGGGCGTTGGATACGACACCGAATTCAAGAGCTTCGTCAACATCATCGCAACTCCTAAGGGTGGAACCCATCAGGCCGGCTTTGAGCAAGGGTTACTCAAATTCCTTCGCAATCAAGTTGAACAAAATTCGAGGCGACTAAAGCTCGGATCTGGATCGACCGACAAACTAGAGAAAGAGGATGTACTCGCCGGTCTCTCAGCAGTCCTAACCGTTCGTTTGGCTGAGCCGCAGTTCGAAGGTCAAACTAAGGAAGTTCTCGGAACTCCGTCCGTTAGAAATATCGTTTCGAGCGTCGTTACTAAGCAGTTAGCGGAGCGGTTTAGCTCCTCAAAGCGCGATGACAAGAACCAATCCGCGCTAATCCTTGACAAGATTGTCGCGGAAATGAAGGCACGCGTTTCCGCTCGTGCCCACAAAGAGACTCAGAGAAGAAAGAACGCTCTAGAGAGCTCGTCTTTGCCCGCAAAGCTTGTTGATTGTCGTAGCAACGACGTATCGAATTGCGAATTGTTCATTGTTGAGGGCGATTCGGCGCTTGGAACTGCGAAGCTTGCAAGGGACAGCGAATATCAAGCCTTGTTGCCAATTCGCGGCAAGATTCTCAACGTTCAGAAAGCAAGCATTTCAGACATGCTTTCAAATGCCGAATGCGCGGCAATAATTCAAGTTATCGGAGCCGGTTCTGGCCGCAGTTTCGATCTCGCCTCCGCTAGATACGACAAAGTCATCATCATGAGTGATGCGGATGTCGACGGAGCGCACATTCGCACCTTGCTCTTGACATTGTTTCACCGCTACATGCCTCAAATGATCGAGAGCGGACGGGTTTATGCTGCTGTGCCGCCGCTTCATCGAGTGGTTGTGATGAATCCGGGCTCGAAGCCGAATGAAACGATTTACACCTACTCCGAGGCCGAGCTAAACTCCCTGGTCGCGGAACTTAGACGAGCCGGTAAGAAGTATCAAGACCCGATCCAGCGGTATAAAGGTCTCGGTGAAATGGACGCCGAGCAACTCGCAACGACGACTATGGACCGACAACACCGCACGCTTAGGCGAATTCGAATTTCTGATGCGAAAGCGGCCGAATCCACATTTGATTTGCTTATGGGGAACGATGTCGCTCCACGAAAAGAGTTCATCATTACCGAGGCTTCTAGCCTTAGCCGAGATCGAATCGACGCCTGACTTTAGCGAATCCACCTAATCGGTAAGCGCAGAATTTAGCTAGAAAGTTGATTCCGAAATACCAACGGAAGCAACGACGGTGTCGAGGCTTGTTCCTGAAGCATCGCGTCGGGCGCCAATCTCTGGAAGATCCCTCGGCGAACCATCGGCCGCCGACGCGAGTGCGGGATAGTGGCCCACCCAAGCAAGCTGGAGCGCGTTTTCGCCTTTCAGGAAAGCTTGGCATCGGACTCCGCCAGTTCCCCTTCCCTTTGCTGGGAATTCGCTAAACCGTGAAACTTTGGCTCGTCCAGGATCAGTTCCCAAGATCGTGTCGGTGTTGGTCGAAATTGTGACTACTGCTAATTCTTCCAATGAACTCACGCTTGCGAAGAAGATCGCCCGCGCTTGGCCCGAGACTCTAATCCCAGCCATCCCTGACGCGCTCCGACCTTGTGGCCGAACCGTTTCGGCTGGGAACCGAAGCAATTGCGCATCCGAAGTAACGAACACCAATTCTTGATCGTCACCGCCCTGACCGGCCCCGACTACTTCGTCACCATCCTTAAGCGCGATGATCTCGAAGTCGGTTTTTGAAGGGTAATCGCCGGGAGTTACACGTTTTACAACTCCCTGTTTTGTACCGAGCGCAATTGGATCCTTCGACTCAAGAGAAACGATTGATAAGACTCTCTCTTGCTTAGCATTCAAGCCAAGATATTCGGCTACTTTCACTCCAGCCGCCATTTGAATCGAAGTTGACGGCACTTGAGGCAAATCAATCGGGTTCAGTCTGATTAGCCGGCCAAGGTTTGTGATTGCACCGATCTCCGTGCGCGCGGTCGTCGTGACACTTGCAGCAATCGCGTCGTGTTTTGATCTTCTGGATACTCGAGTCGTTCGATCCATTCCGTCAGCGGCGACATCTACTCTGAGCATTCGCCCTGTCGTTGACAACAAGATCCTGCAAGGCGAGTCGGCAAGTTCGAGATTGCTTGGCGCCTTAGATGCAGAACGAATTGGACCACTTGCACCTTCAGTAAGCAAGCTACGCCTTGGTGTGCCAAATTCATCCGCTACCGCTTCGAGTTCTAACGACACTAAGGCTCTCAATTTTGAGTCGTCCGCCAGCAAGAGCTCAAGCTCGGCAATCTCGGTTTGAAGTTTGTCGCGCTCTGTCTCCAACTCAATTCGCGAGAATTTTGTTAGGCGACGCAATCGAAGTTCGAGAATGTAGTCGGCTTGAAGCTCCGAGAGGTCGAATACTTCCATGAGTCTTGCTCTTGCGCTCTCGGCATCGTCACTTGAGCGGATTAGTTGGATCACCTCGTCGATGTCAAGGATCGCAATAAGTAGACCTTCGACGAGGTGGAGTCGTTCGCGGCGTTTCTGTAACCGATAAGAACTTCTGCGTCTGGTTACCGAGATTCGATGCGCCAAGTAGACCTTGAGCAATTCGACGAGTCCAAGTGTTTTTGGCCCGCCCTCAACCAGGGCAACATTGTTGATATTGAACTGGTCCTCGAGTGGAGTGTGTTGGAACAGCCGCTCCAAAACTGCTTGAGGGTCAAAACCGGTCTTGATGCCAATTACCAGTCGCAGACCGTTCTTGCGATCGGTTAGATCAGTCACGTCTGAAATGCCTGCAAGTTTCTTCGAGTTCACACCGTCTTTGATCTTTTCGATAACTTTCTCGGCACCGACTAGATATGGCAATTCGGTGATTACGATTCCAGATTTACGCGCGCTGACATTCTCGAAACTGTATTTAGCGCGAGTTCGAAAGCTACCTCTCCCCGTTTCGTATGCCTCACGGATGCCTTCCAGCCCGATAATCGTCCCTCCAGTCGGCAGATCGGGTCCCGGGATGAAGGACATAAGATCGTCGAGGCTTGCATCTGGATGTTCCAACAAATACCTGGCTCCGGCAACAACTTCAATCAAGTTGTGAGGCGCCATATTTGTTGCCATGCCCACAGCGATACCGTTCGCCCCGTTCACAAGTAGGTTAGGGAACGCTGCTGGAAGCACTTCTGGTTGGGTCAGTTGATTGTCGTAGTTTGGAACGAACTCAACGACGTCCTCGTCAATATCGGCGACCAGCGCGGTAGCTGCTGGAGCCAGTCGTGCTTCGGTGTATCTTGCCGCTGCCGGGCCGTCATCAAGTGAACCGAAGTTTCCGTGACCGTCAACAAGCGGAACTCTAAGTACGAATGGTTGTGCGAGGCGAACCATAGCGTCGTAAATCGAAGCGTCACCGTGTGGGTGCAATCTGCCCATTACGTCACCGACGACTCTGGATGATTTCACGTGGCCTTTGTCTGGCCTCAATCCCATTTCGCTCATTTGGTAAAGGATTCGACGTTGAACCGGTTTTAGGCCGTCTCTTGCATCCGGTAGTGCTCTCGAATAAATAACCGAAAGCGCGTATTCGAGAAAGGAGCCTTCCATCTCGGTCGAAACATCGATATCGGTGATTCGCTCGTCGACGGGGTCGTTTGTAGGGGTATTTCTGGGTGTCGTCATAGGATTACGACCATGCTACCGGGCACCGCGACAAGCCAAGTGAGCCTTGCCGCGGTTATGCCTAGTGGGCTTGAGGCGCTTCTGGGCAGGCCAAATTCTTTAGGCTTACCGCGCGTAAAACGAATGATCGTGTTCGTGGTTGATGGACTCGGCGCAAATACGATCCTTGAAAGATCTGGTCATGCGCGAACTCTCGCTGGGGCAATGACAAAGCGCAGTTTCGCGAGGAGCGTGTTTCCATCTACAACGTTGAGCGCACTGACAACAATCACAACGGGCAGGCAACCGGGCGAACACGGAATGATTGGATATGCCGAGTTTGATCCGGAACATGATCGAGTTGTGGTTCCGCTTTCCAACTGGAGTCCTCAAATGGACCCCGCTAAGTGGCAACCGCTTCGCACCATTTTCGAGCAGGCAACAGAGTTTGGTATTGCTAGTCATGCAATTGGGATCGAACGATTCAGGAACAGTGGATTTACGGCGGCCTCCTTGCGAGGTGCCACATTTTGGGGAGCCGAAACGGTTGCTGGCAGAGTCCAGATAGCTCTCGAACTACTCAACACGAATGAGCCAGTCTTGATTTATGTCTATGCGGCAGAGTTCGATCATGCTTTGCACGAGCAAGGTCGGCTCGCATCCAAATCAATGCACGCGCTTGAAGAACTCGATGCGGGGATCACCAAGTTGATTGCTGGGCTCGGTCCAAGTGACGGGCTTATTGTCACGGCGGACCACGGAGCGGTGGATGTGCCAAAGGAATCACAAGTGCTTTTCGATCTGAACTCTCACCTCATTGATGGCATTAGACACGTAGCTGGGGAACCACGTGCACTCTCGCTATTTTTCGAACCGGATGCCTCGGCTGAATTACGAGCACAAACTCTGCAAAGTTGGAAAGCGATTGAGGGAGACCGCGCGTTGGTGTTTAGTCGTGAGGATGCGATTGCGGCCGGCTTGTTCGGGGCGGTAATTTCTGAACACGCGCGATCCAAGATCGGAGAGATTGTAGTTGCGGCTCGAAAGCAGATCGCCTACTACGATTCGCGCACAGCAACTGCGCAGTCGCTTTCAATGGTTGGGCACCATGGTTCTGTGTCCGTTGAAGAAACACGAGTGCCGCTGCTTCAATTTGGAGCATTTTCGCAATCGTGAATTGCTAAATCAGTTTTGATTCTCTCAAGCGGGATCGTCGTCGGAACGCGCACCAAACACAATCTCATCCCAGCTGGGAACAGAGGCTCTGTTTCGCCTTGCGGACTTTGGGGGAGATTGGATGTCGGGCTCAGTTTCGAGTACCGGTTCTTCTTCAAAATCAACTTCATCAAGTGGCACTTCAACGAGTCGAATTCCGGGGCGCGTTGATTCTTCGAACGGAACCTCGTCAAGGTCCTCAAAGCTAGCAACCTCTCTCTCCCCCCTACGCTTTCTGAGGGCCTCAAGTAGGTCAGCAGTTTGGTTCGGTTTTTGCGGCTTTTCGTTTGGTTTCTGGGACGTCGACCCGATTCGTCCGTACGGCACTTTCTCCAATTGGGGTGCGGTGTCCATGTTGCGAGAATCCACTTGGGTTGAACTTGTTGATTTGAGGTCGGCTTCACTGAATGCACCGCTATCGAATCTCGACTCGTCAGGAGCGGAATCGCTACCGTCAACGGCGCGAAGTCTGGGAATTAGCGATCCAGAGAGATCGCCTTGCCTCGAAAGGTTTTCGGCATCACTATTCAAAGGTGAAAGCGCTTGCTTTCTTGGGTCAAAGCGCCATCTTGCATCGTGCTCGATCTCTGAGATCGAGAACGTCAGTTTTATGACCCATTGCCCTTGCTCTTCTTTCCAGCTTGCCCATCTTTCCTCTCTTGCCCCAAGTTGGTGCAAACGAAATTGGATGGCGGCGCCGAATGTTCCAGGTTGCTCGCCGAGTTCTGCTCCGAGCACAGTGTTTACCGCAACGGACTTGGCAGTGGTGATCACAAATTCACGTTCGGCCAGAACCGGGCCTTCAAATCTCTTGACATCCTCAATACTGATGCCGGTGGCGGAGGCTACTTCTTCGGCAGAAAGTCCTGCTCTGATCTTTGACTGAATTTCGCGTGGGGAAACTCGCGTTTGTACTCGAGGTTCACTGCCTGAACTTCGGAACGCGCTTCGCAATCCTTCGTCTACAGCAATCAGGTATCTTTCACCGTCGTCGGAAATAGCGACGAGTTTTCCTTCCTCGACCCCAATTACCCTCAGATCCTGCATGACTGTTTCTCCCAGGTCATAACGCTGCTCTTAGGGTGCCACTTCAGGTACCATTTGGCGGGGAATAACGCGGGCGTGCCGTAAGTTTTACACGTCAAAGAGGTGTTTGAGGCTACAGTTTGCTATTGCTCGGCAAATGTTGCAGACTACCCCCGCTGAATAAGCACAAATTCATTAGAAAAGAAGTGGATGGTAATGGCAACCGACTACGATGCACCGCGCAAGTCAGAAGATGACTCGGAGTCGATCGAAGCGTTAAAAGAACGCGTTCCGGACAAGATGTCCGGCGTTGTGGACGTTGATGACTCTGACAATCCTGGTGGATATGAGTTGCCGGCGGAAATACTCACAGATGATGACATGAATGTCGTAGTTCTTCCGCCTCAGGCAGACGAGTTCACCTGCGTAAGTTGTTTCTTGGTAAAGCACCGTTCCCAAATTGATCACGAGGACAAGCTCGGGTTGATCTGTATCGAATGCGCTAGTTAGGCCGGCGGTCTATTTCGCGGTCAAGGCCCGGGCGAGTTCCTCCGGTCTGCGTGTCGATATCAACCAATAGGGTGTTGGATCGCTCGGGTCAGTAATCTCGATTTTGACCACCGGGTGAATCCAACCCCGGATCAATAGCCAGGCTCGTGCGTCCAATTTTGTTCCTCGTTGAACTGTGGCTTCTGGCTCACGAAAAGAAGTGACGTTTCCTACAAATTCCCGGGGAAGTAATGCTTTGCCTGCTTTTAGCTCGGATTCGGAGACTTCAATTACAGCGGTTGAACCCAAAAGCAATCCGGCGATGACCAGAAAAAGTACCACCCCAATAATCAGCCCCGCTTCAACGTTGATTGGTAAGAACACCAACAAAGAAGCAGGAATCACAAGCGCTACAGCTACGAATATCCCCAACGAAGCCCATAGTCGCTCCCGATAAATTGCCATATACATATTCGATCAGACTTTGAGCCTTTCAAGTGCACTAGCCTCGTTGTGTGAGTAGGGAAGTTGAAGTCCTGTATGTCGGACAAAACGAGCCAGAATACGCAAACCCGGGCGACGCGGGAGCAGATTTGCGTTCTGCGGAAAACGTAAGTCTGGCCCCTGGTGAAAGAAAGACTATTGCTACAGGGCTATCAATCGCGCTTCCAGATGGGTTTGTTGCGTTCATCGTGCCGAGGAGCGGACTGGCTGCAAAACATGGGATCACGATTGTGAATAGTCCGGGTACGGTCGACGCCGGTTACCGAGGGGAAATCAAGATCACATTGCTAAATACCGACACGAACCAAAGTTTTGAGGTGTTAGAGGGCGATCGGATAGCGCAAATGGTGGTCATGCCTGTGCCGAAGGTTCGGTTTCTGCGAGTAGGCTCTCTTCCCGGTAGTCATCGTGGGTCAGCCGGGTTCGGATCGACGGGTGTTGGGGATATTACCAAGGGCGAAGATTTTAAGGCAGGTAAATGAATTGGCATTCGATGAAGACACAACCAAGATCGGCGGACCAGACGACTCCAAGTCAGCTCCACCCGACCGAGCGACAGCGGGGCCATTAGACGAAAGCGAAGCCAATACCGTTCGACCGTATGTCGACCTCGGCGGAATAAAGATCTTGCCAAGAGAGGGATTGCAGCTTCGGCTTGAAGTCGAAGAAGGAAGCAAGCGAGTTGTTGCGGTTGGCTTGGACTATGTAGGTTCCAGTCTGCAAGTGCAACCGTTCGCTGCACCAAGGACCACAGGGCTGTGGAATGAAATTAGGCAACAAATCGCGCAGCAAATCGCCAAGCAGGGTGGAAGCTCCAAAGAGGTTTCCGGACCGTTTGGGCCGGAGCTTGTGGCAGAGATTGCGGCGGCATCCCCCGGGCAGCCAAGTTCTGATAGGCGGGCTCGGTTCATTGGCGTTGATGGGCCTCGGTGGTTCTTGCGTGGCGTAATTGCAGGAGACGCAGTCGTTAATCCCGAAGCGGCAAAAAAGGTCGAGGACCTGTTCAGAAGCATTGTTGTAGTTCGGGGGAATGGGCCAATGCCTCCAAGGGATTTGATTCCAATTGTTGTACCGGCTGGTGCTACGGCCGGACCGGATGGTGCAAAGAGTGTCTGAGCCCGAATCTTTTCGAGAAGCATTGGGCAATGCTGTCAGAAAGGCGGGAATTGCGAAGGTAGCGCCAGGGGAAGTCCCAACAGCGAAGTCCTTGCTTGCGGCCGTCGGTGGCGCACGTGGATTAGTGGAAGCGATCCTGCCAGGTCTTGGATTTCTCGTCACTTTTGCGATTACTCAAAAACTTCTACCCTCGGTAGTCGCGCCAGTAGCAGTGTCTCTGGTGTTCGTTGTTATTCGACTCCTTCGAAGGAGCAATCCGACTCAAGCAATTGCGGGGGTGTTTGGGGTTGCGCTCTCTGCTGGCTTGGCGCTTTGGACTGGTCGTGCGGAAGATAATTTCGTTCTCGGCTTGATTATTAACGTTTGCAGCGTTGCGGTGCTTCTTGCGAGCATCCTTGTTCGATGGCCACTGATCGGATTGATTGTCGGACTGCTAACGAACGAAATTACCGAATGGAAGAAGAGTCCAGCCAAGCGAAAGGTTCTAACTTTGGCTACTTGGCTATGGGTTGGTTTGTTTAGTTTGAGACTCATAGTTCAAGCCCCAATGTATTTTTCTGGCAAAGTGGAGCTCTTGGCTGCAACGAAATTGCTCATGGGTGTGCCTCTTTACGCCGCGATGCTTTGGGTCACTTGGTTGCTTATAACCTCGGTCTACCGAAAACTTCCAGAGCCAACGCAGTCGCCGCTTGGGCGCTAGCGCTCGGCAACGACACAGGTCAGATTGCAGCCATGAACGTGATACAATTTATCTTGATGTCAAGATAGTTTCACCCGAAAATCAGGAGTCAAGATGTCTTCAGTAAATAGCTTCGATGCCCAAAGCGAGCTTGAAGTGGATGGCGTTCGCTTTCGGGTTTGGCAGATTTCAAAGGTTGCCGGCCATGAACGCTTACCGTTCAGCCTAAAGGTCTTGCTCGAGAACCAACTCCGCACGGAAGACGGAAAGAACGTCACCAAGACGCAAATTGAGGCACTAGGCAATTGGGATCCAACCGCCGAGCCTGACACTGAAATTCAGTTCACTCCTGCTCGAGTGATCATGCAGGACTTCACCGGGGTTCCCTGCATTGTGGACCTTGCGACAATGCGTGAAGCGGTCCGCGAGTTAGGTGGAGATCCGAAAAAGATCAATCCATTGGCGCCAGCAGAGATGGTTATTGATCATTCAGTTATCGCTGACTTATTCGGTCAAGCGGATGCGTTCGAGCGAAACGTGGAAATTGAATACGAGCGAAATGGCGAGCGGTACCAGTTTCTTCGCTGGGGGCAAGGTGCGTTCGATGATTTCAAAGTAGTTCCGCCCGGAACTGGAATCGTGCACCAAGTGAACATCGAATACCTCGCGAGGGTGACCATGACTCGGGAAGTGGATGGTGTGCTTAGCGCGTATCCGGACACTCTCGTTGGCACGGATTCGCACACGACCATGGTCAATGGACTTGGAGTGCTCGGTTGGGGAGTCGGTGGGATTGAAGCCGAGGCCGCAATGCTGGGGCAACCGGTTTCTATGCTCATTCCAAAGGTCGTCGGCTTCAAGCTACGCGGTACCATCCCGAATGGCGTGACTGCGACGGATGTTGTGCTCACGATTACCGAAATGCTCCGTAAGCATGGCGTTGTCGGCAAGTTTGTCGAGTTCTACGGTGAAGGAGTCGCGCAAGTCCCGCTCGCGAATCGGGCAACCATTGGCAACATGAGCCCCGAATTCGGATCGACTGCTGCAATGTTCCCAATCGACCAAATTACCTTGGACTACTTAAGGCTTACCGGTCGAAGTGAACAGCAAATTCGCCTTGTTGAAGCGTATTCAAAGTTGCAGGGGCTATGGCATGATCCCTCAATCGAGCCGGTTTTCAGCGAATACCTCGAACTTGATCTCGGCTCGGTCGTGCCGTCGATAGCCGGTCCAAAGCGACCTCAAGACCGTATTTTGCTATCGGACTCAAAACATCGATTTGAGGAGGATCTCCCTAAATACATATCGGGTTCGGTTTCAAACCCAGCAGGGGTGAAAACCGCCGATGGCCGCGAATTTTCAGTCGACAATGGCTCAGTTGCGATTGCCGCCATTACTTCGTGCACGAACACTTCAAACCCGTCGGTCATGCTAGCCGCGGGGCTCTTGGCTCGCAATGCGGTCAAGAAGGGGCTGAAAACTAAACCTTGGGTGAAAACAACCCTCGCGCCGGGTTCAAAAGTCGTAACTGATTACTACGAGAAAGCTGGACTAAATGAGCCCCTCGAACAGCTCGGATTCTATTTGGTAGGTTACGGATGCACGACTTGTATCGGTAATTCCGGCCCGCTTGAGGATGAGATTTCGAAGGCAGTAAACACGAATGACTTAGCGGTCACGGCTGTGCTTTCAGGAAACCGAAACTTTGAAGGTCGAATCAATCCAGACGTAAAAATGAACTACTTGGCGAGCCCGCCGCTCGTGGTTGCTTATGCTTTGGCTGGCACAATGGATTTTGATTTTGATTCTGAACCGTTGGGGCAAGATAGCACCGGCGAAAACGTGTATTTGAAGGATATTTGGCCAACGGCATCCGAAGTTCAAACCGAAATCGATAACTCGATTGATAGCTCAATGTTTACCAAAGAGTACGCGAGCGTATTTGAGGGGGATGACAGGTGGAGGTCGCTCCCAACTCCAGACGGTGACACGTTCGCATGGGATTCCTCTTCAACTTATGTTCGCAGACCACCGTATCTTGATGGGATGACGCTTGAACCAGATGCGGTGAGCGACATTTCTGGAGCAAGGGTGCTTGCCACTTTGGGTGACTCTGTCACAACGGACCACATCAGTCCGGCGGGTAGCATCAAGGCTGACAGCCCCGCCGGACGATACCTAACAGAGCACGGCATTGATCGCAAAGATTTCAATTCTTACGGATCAAGACGTGGCAATCATGAAGTGATGATTCGCGGAACATTTGCGAATATTCGACTTCGAAATCAGTTGCTAAGCGCGAGTGGTGACGGTGCGGGAATTGAAGGCGGCTACACAAGAGACTTCACTCAAACGGATGGCCCTCAAGCATTCATTTATGACGCGTCACAGAATTACCAAGGTTTGGGAATCCCGCTTGTGATCTTGGCAGGTAAAGAGTACGGATCGGGGTCGAGTCGAGACTGGGCCGCGAAAGGTACAAGTCTTCTAGGGGTGCAAGCTGTAATTGCTGAAAGCTTCGAGCGGATTCACCGGTCCAACTTGATCGGAATGGGCGTAATCCCATTGCAATTCCCTGTCGGTCAAAGCTGGGCTTCGCTTGGACTCGACGGTACAGAGCAAATCTCAATCAAAGGAATTGATTCCCTCAATTCAGGAGTGACTCCAAAGACAGTCCATGTCGTTGCTGAACCAACGGCACATTCTCCGGCAGGAAAGCAGACCGTTGAGTTCGATGCAGTTGTGCGGATCGATACGCCCGGTGAGGCGGATTACTACCGTAATGGTGGAATCCTGCAATTCGTGCTTCGATCGCTGGTTTAGCTACCCGCGGAACACACGGGCTCGGTTGGACGCGCACCGACCGATTACTTGGCTCCGAGGATGGGCGGATGATGGAACGTGTCTTTGAATACGCGTTCAGAGGCACCAACTCTGTCGAGGTATGGGGTAGCGCCTCCCATTTGGAATGGCCAGCCAGCTCCCAACACCATGCACAAGTCGATGTCTTCTGCAGCTTCAACAACGTGTTCGTCTAGCATCCGATGAATTTCGTCAGCGAGACCGTCTTCGACTCGAGAAAGAATCTCTTCTGACGAAACGCCCGGTTTCGAGCTCTTGAACAATTCGAGGGCTTTCTTATCAAAACCGGTGATTTTGCCTTTGCCATCACGATCAAAAATCTTCCCGTGTTCAGCTAAGCGATGAAGGCTTGCACCGTCGTAGTACCGATCAGGGAATGCGCTGTGGTGCGTGTCGAGCACGTGAGCCGCCACGGGCAACCCGACCATTTCAAGGAGCTCAAACGGTGTCATTGGCAGTCCGAATGGTTTGATCGATGAGTTAACAATCTCGAACGATGTGCCCTCGTCTAGTGCCCGCATTGCCTCGCCAAGCAACCTCGCAAGGATGCGGTTGACGACGAAACCAGGAGTATCCGAAGTGATGACCGCGTTCTTCTTGAGGGCCGCGGCTGTAACCATTGCGGTACTGAGGGTCGCCTCGTCGGTGTGCTTGCTCTTCACTACCTCGATGAGCGGCATAACAGCTACCGGGTTGAAGAAGTGGAATCCCACGAGTCGCTCCGGATGCTTAAGCTTGGCTCCGATTTGTGCAACATTCAGTGAAGACGTGTTGGTTGCAAGGACTGCGCCCTCGGCCAAGTGTGGCTCGACCTCAGCGAACACGTTTTGCTTAACTTCTAAGTCTTCAAATACCGCCTCTATCACCCAATCGCAATCGGCAAAGTCGGCCTTGTTTGTCGTTCCCGAGACCAAAGCAATCAACCGATTCGATTCATCGTGGTCGATGCGGCCCTTAGCTAGAAGCGAACCGATTTCGGAACGGATATAGTCAAGACCCTTATCGACTCGAGCTTGATCCAAGTCAGTTATTACCACTGGCACTCTAAGTCGCCTCAAGAACAATAATGCGAACTGGCTCGCCATGAGCCCTGCACCAATTACGCCAACCTTTGTGATTGGTTTTGCTAAGGCTTTGTCTGGAGCTCCGGCAGGATGTTTCGCTCGCTTTTGAACGAGGTTGAACGCGTAAATACTTGCCTTGAATTGTTCACCGGTAATTAGGTCGGCAAGTGCTTCATCTTCGGCGGCAAATCCAGTTGCCTTATCCGTGTTCTTGGCCGCTGACAGCAGTTCCAGTGCACGGTATGGTGACTTTGCGACGGTTCCAATTCGGCTTTCAAGCATCTTGCGGGCAATCCCAATCGCAAGATCCCATTTCACTGCTCGTTCGATTTTGCCGGGCTCGTTCTTTCGCTTCACCTTAATACGACCAGAAACAACGCCGTCTGCCCACCGGATCGAATCCTCAAGAAAATTCGCTGGCCCGAACATTGCATCCGCAATGCCAAGGTCTAAGACATCTTCGGCCTTCAAAGTTCGGTTGTTTTTGAGTGGGTTTTCAACAATCACCTTGAGCGCATTTTCAATACCGATGAGGTTGGGAAGCAACCAGGCGCCGCCCCATCCTGGGATTATTCCGAGGAACACTTCCGGTAGAGCTAGCGCCGGAATTGAACTGTCAACTGTGCGGTAGTGGGCGTTCAAAGCAATCTCAACACCGCCACCGAGAGCCAGTCCGTTTATGAACACAAATGACGGGACACCCAGTTCGGAAACAGAACTGAGCACGGCGTGCCCTTGCTGCGCGAGCAGCTTTGCCATCTCGCGACTCGGTATCTCGCCTGCTTTGGTTAGGTCGGCACCGGCTGCAAGAATGTACTGTTTTCCTGTGACCGCAACCGCATGAATCTCACCGGCTTTTGCGCGGGTCTTCAAGTTGGCTAGCGTCTCACCGTATTCCTTCATCGTCGCGGGGCCAAGTGTGTTCGGGCGATTGTGGTCGCGACCGTTGTCGAGAGTGACTAGGGCGAGAACTTTGCCATCCGATATAGGCACATCTCTAACGTATGAGTGGGTGACAACTTCGTCGGCACTCAACTCAATTAGCGATTCATACTTGTCGGCCATTTCAGTTCTTCTTTCCGTCAAAGTGCGGGTTTTCCCAAATCACAGAACCGCCCTGCCCAAGTCCAATACACATAGCAGTTAGGCCGTAACGAACTCCTGGATGCATTTCGAATTGCCTCGCCAGTTGAATCATCAAGCGAACACCCGATGACGCGAGTGGGTGACCGATGGCTATTGCGCCTCCCCAAAGGTTCACTCGCGGGTCGTCGTCGGCAATTCCAAAGTGGTTTAGGAATGACAACACCTGAACAGCAAACGCTTCGTTAAGTTCGAACAATCCGATGTCACCGATAGAGAGACCAGCCTTCTTTAGCGCCTTTTCGGTCGACGGGATCGGACCGATCCCCATGATTTCTGGTTCCACCCCGGCGAATGCAAAACTAACCAGTCGCATTTTTGCACCAAGACCATACTGTCGTGCAGCTTCTGCACTTGCTATCAAACTAACGGTCGCCCCATCATTGAGCCCAGATGAGTTGCCTGCCGTGACACGCCCATGAGGCCTGAACGGTGTTTTCAAAGTGGCGAGACCCTCCATGGTTGTCTCAGGTCTCGGCGCCTCGTCGCGTTCGGCAAGTCCCCAACCTTGCTCACTCTTTATCGCAACCGGTATCAAATCAGGCTGGATATAACCGGCCTTGTATGCTGCTGCAAGTTTGATCTGGCTGTTCATTGCGAAGTGATCAGCGCGCTCCTTTGTTAGCTCCGGGAACCGGTCATGAATTCTCTCTGCGGTCGCGCCCATGCTCAACGCATCCATTCCAACGAGTTTCTCGGCAACGAAGCGCGGATTTGGGTCTGCTCCCGACCCCATTGGGTGATGCCCCATGTGCTCAACCCCGCCAGCGATCGCCAGATCGTACATGCCTAGACCGATTGCTCCCGCAACGGTCGTCACCGATGTCATGGCACCAGCACACATGCGATCAATTGCGTAGCCAGGCACGGTCCGAGGCAGCCCTGCGAGCAAAGCAACCGTGCGTCCGAGTGTTAACCCTTGATCGCCGGTTTGAGTTGCCGCAGCTATTGCAACATCGTCAATTTGTTCCTGTGGAAGCTTCGGGTTTCGTTCTAGCAGACCGATGAGCGCCTTAACAATCAAATCATCCGCGCGAGTCTGCCAGTACATTCCCTTTTCGCCGGCACGACCAAAGGGGGTTCGAACCCCGTCAACAAAAACCACTTCACTACGTTCGGCCACTTTGCCCTCCAGATTAGGTTCAATTTCGATCCTAGATTCAGCAGGGCCGAGAGGTTAGTCCTTTGACTGTTCCTACGAGTCGGACTCTCATGAATCCTGCGTAGATTGGACAGCCTCAACAAAAGCGTTTTCGATCGTTGGAACAGCAAATTCAATTTGCCAATTTCTCGCGCCGCCATCCTTAAGTGCTTCGATCAACAATTCTGACGACTGGGGGTTGTTCCAAGCGATCTGTCGAAGCAATTCCGGAGTGAGCAAATTTTCTACCGGGATTGCCAGTTCCTCGCTCAGCTTGCTAAATGCTGACTTTGCGGAGCGTAGTCTCCGATCTGCTTCAGGGTGCTTATCTGGCCACGTCCTAGGGTTTGGAATTCCGTCTCCTTGTGCCCGCGCTTCAGGCAAATCCGTGGAGGTCAGCCCACGCTCGATGGCATTCCACCAAAGTTCGAGCTGGCTTCGGCTCGCGCGGCCGGTAAATTCTTTTGTGCTTGCAAGCGCTTTCGCGGATTCTGGCAGGGTTTTTGAAACAGCCACAATCGATGAGTCTGGTAATAATCGTCCGGGGGCGGTGTCAATTTCTCGGGCATATTCATCCCGCGAAACCCAAAGCGATCGAGCAACGGCCAAGCTCCTCGGGTGTTTCAAAGTGTGCACCCCCGATAACCGTCGCCACGGCTCCGCCATTGAGGGCTTTGGCGCTCGTTCGAGCGTTGCCTGGAACTCTTCTGCCGCGATTGATTGTTTTCCTTGATCGTGCAAGATTGAATCGATTTCGCTTCGCAAACGCACTAGAAGCTCGACATCCAACGCGGCATATTCGAGCCAAGATTCCGGCAAGGGTCGAGTCGACCAATCAGCGGCAGAGTGCTCTTTTGCCAAATGAATGCCAAGTAGTTCCTCAACAACGGTGGCCAACCCAACTCTCGGTAATCCAGCTAGTCTTGCCCCCAACTCGGTGTCAAATATCTTTGTTGGCTCAAGGCCTACTTCTCGCAAGCACGCCAGATCTTGACTTGCAGCGTGGAAAATCCATTCGACATTTTGGATCGCCAAGTTCAGTTCATCGAATCCGCCGAGCCCGATTGGATCGAACAAGAAAGTGCCCGAGCCTTCCCTGAACATTTGAATCAGGTAAGCACGCTGTGAATAGCGAAAACCAGAAGCGCGCTCGGCGTCTACAGCTATAGGCCCTTCGCCACTGGATATTTTCTCGACTGCGAGCTGATATTCGTGATGCGTGGCAATTGTATGGAACGGACCACCAGAGGCAGTGCCTTCGGTCACGATCTATTTCGTCTGGCGGCGAGAAGTGATACTCCTTCGGATTCAGGTGGCAATCCTGCGAGCATGCAAAGTAAATCACCCCACGCTGCTACTTGAGGCGCGATAAGTGGAGTTGAAGGCGACCAACTCGCTCGGAGTTCTAACTGTGCGCCATCTCCTTGCTCAGCTAGTGAACCGAAACCGCTTGAGAGGATTCGGGTTACCGTGCCTGAGGCAAGGTGGTAATCGGCGCCCCGGGCCTCCAATGAGTCGACGAGCCACGACCAGGCAACTTCCGTTAAAAACGGATCGGTGCCGATCTCGGTCTCCAATGGAGCCTGCGCGTAGCAAACAATTCGTAATGGTCCGCTCCAGGGTTCCGGTTCGAGCCGATCGTGCAGCAGAATAAACCTTCCGGTCGCGAACTCCGAGTCTTGAGCATGTTTCGTCGGCCTAACGTCTGCAGCTAGAGCAAACGCATTCGGCGCCAAATTTGCCGGCGCAGGGATTTCTGAAACCACCAGTTCGTCTCGAAATTCGACAGACTTGAGCGATTCAATCGCCTGATCGAAGACTGACTCCCCGGAGCTACCGGTGGCCGGAGTTGACACCTTTGAAGACTAAAGTTCAACTGTGAAACAGGCTAGTAGGCTCGCCGGAATCCGCAGCAGTGGTTCGGCCTTGCGTACGCGCGCCATCTTGGCAGTCGGATTTGGTGCGATTCTTGCGCTATCAGTTTCGCTTGTTTCAATGGCAACCAGAATTGCCCGAATGGTCATAGTCCCACCAAAGGTTAGGGATCAAGACGCGGTGGTGTTAGGTGTCAATATTGAACGTTCAACAATCACGTTCCGAAAGAGCTACAGCACTCAATTACCGGGCAAGTACGGGTTTTGGTTTGATGGAGATAGCGGTCATGGTCAAGTGGGGGAGATACTTTGGGAGTCGCCCGATTCCATCACCCGAGAACTCCTAGGAGTCGATTTCGGAGACATTTCTAGCGCGGAAATTGGCAGGTTGAGTGGTTGGCTGCATTTGCATCCAAGTCAACTTGGTTTCCACGCGAAAGACGTTGAAATTGAAACAGAGTTTGGGCCAGCTCCGGCCTGGGTAATCCCTGGTTCGGAGGTCAAAGGTGAGCCTTGCCGGGACTGGGTCATTCAGATTCACGGCCGCGCTTCCACGAGGGCGGAGGGCCTACGGGCTACTTCGTTGTTTCAATCTAGAGGGATTTCTAGCCTGCTCATTTCTTATCGAAATGATTTGGAAGCTCCGCCAAGCTACGACGGACTGTATGCGCTAGGTCAGTCGGAGTGGGCAGATGTGGATGCGGCGCTTAGTTACGCGGCAGAACGAGGTGCCAAGAGAGTCATCCTTATGGGTTGGTCAATGGGTGGAGCAATTGCATTTCAAACCCTGTTTCAATCCAGGCATCGCGAGTTGATTGCCGGTTTGATTCTGGATTCCCCGGTTGTCGATTGGTTCACGACACTTGATTTTCAGGGGAAGGCTAAAGGCTTTGTTGGGCCCTTACGTTGGCTAACGTACCAACTACTCTCTAGACCCTGGGGGGTGTGGTTTACACGTCAATCGAAACCGATCAATTTGAACCAATTGAACATTCTCAACGCTGCAGATCAACTGAACCGTCCGATCTTGATCCTGGCAAGTTCCCATGACGATTTCGTTCCCGCCTCTGGTTCGATCGAACTCGCAGCGATGCGACCAGACCTCGTGGAACTTGAGCTTTTTGAAGGGGCTGGGCACACGCGACTTTGGAACTTAGATCCAGAAAGATGGGATACCACCATTGAGACGTGGCTTGAAAAGCACTTCAGTGGCTAGTTAGATACAAGCCAACTTCCGTACAAGAATGAGTCCTCATCCAAAATAATCTGACGCAATTTCAAATCGTGCGTGGACTCGAGGCTCGAAAGCAAACTTGGACCTGCTCCAACCAAAGTTGGGCTGATCGTGAGGCAGATTTCGTCGACCAGGTCCGATTCAAGTAGTTCGCCAGCTAGTTGGGAACCACCCTCACAAACTATGCTGCTGTATCCGAGATCGCGTAGTCGATCAACTATCAACTTGAGATTCATTCTCGGGCCGGGAAGTGTTTGTCTTCGAAACGGTACTTCTCCAAACGTTTCAGTCAGTTTTAGGCTCGATTCTTCAGGGCAAAATACGATGATTCTCTCCTTCGAGATCCCGGTTGGAATCCGATGCCCAGAGAGGTCACCGCCGCCGGTGACGATCGCAAGGGCAGTGTCTCTCGGTAGAAAATATCCCTCGGCTCTTACGCTCGCCGCACCGATTAGTACGACATCCGAGTTTGCGCGAATTGAACCCAAAATGCGGCGGTCGGTTCTGCTGCTCAGTCCGTCGGAAATACCGTTCGAGTCGGCAATCACACCGTCGATGCTCGCGACAAAGTTCAATCGAAGCCAGTGCGAATCGATCGGACGGTAGAGTTCGCGCACCACATCCAGTTGCGCTTCTAGATCGATTTCTACAGGAGAGTGTGGATAAAGCTGTCGAAGTTTCATTGAACCAGTCGTTCCGATAGTTGTCGCTTCGACCTGGCCAGCATCGAGCTCATTCCGCGAATGCGTAATGGGCTAACGGCTTGAGTGAGTCCAAGGGTTTGCGGAAAATCGTCAGGAATGTCTAGCACCTCTTTCGGCTCCAGCCCGTCAATTCCATTGGAAAGGATCGAGGCAAAGCCTCTCGTGGTGGGGGCTTCTTGGGGTGCGGTTGCGTGCAAGTGCACCTTGTGTTGCGAATCCAGTTCAATGAACAAATAGACCGGCGATTGGCATTCAACCACTTTTTCGAGAAGATCCGGATGGTCGCGAAGGCGCTCCGGAAGTTCTGGTAGCTTCCGGGAATAGTCCAGTAGCAATAGCAGACGATCCGACGGTTCCAATTCAAGGAACTCGTCTCGAATCTCTTTCAACTTCTCTGGCAATGCTCCCATTTTGCAAGACCTATCGTTAGCGATCTAGGAGTGGTTTCGGCGCAAGACCGGCGTCCATACCTTGAACGATTGGCACTCCAACAGAAGAGCCCCACTCAGTCCAGGATCCGTCATAATTACGGACGTTCTTGAAGCCAAGTAAGTACTTCAAGACGAACCACGTGTGGCTTGAACGCTCTCCAATTCGGCAATATGTAATTACCGCATCCGAACTCGAAAGCTCGGCTTCGTTGAGGTAAATCTGTTCCAGTTCGGTGCGAGGTCTGAACGTGCCGTCCTCTGCTGCTGCTCTGGCCCAGGGAATAGATTTTGCGCTCGGGATGTGCCCAGCCCTCAGGGCACCTTCCGAAGGGTAGCCGGGAATTTCGGTTCGCTCTCCCGTATATTCCTCGGTCGAGCGGACATCCACGAGTGGATTGCCGAAGTGAGCTAAGACGTCTGACCTCCATGCCCGATTTGTGCGATCATCGCGTTTCAATTCTGGATAATCCGCCCGTTCTGGCCTTGGAGTTTCGGTTGAGAGAGGTCTGCCTTCTTCAATCCACTTCGCTCGGCCACCGTCAAGTAGCCGCACATCCGAATGTCCAAACAAGGTCAGTACCCACAGAGCGTAAGCCGCCCACCAATTGCTTTTGTCTCCGTACAGCACGACCGTAGATTGAAGGTCGATTCCCTTTTTTGAGAGCAACTCGGCTAGAGCGGAGCCGTCTATAAAGTCGCGTTCAATTGCGTCATTGAGGTCGGTGTGCCAATCAATCTTTACCGCGCCGGGGATGTGGCCGGTCTCATAAAGCAAGACGTCCTCATCGGATTCCGCGACAACTAGACCGTCGTCTCCAAGGTGTTCTTGAAGCCACTGTGTTGAAACGAGCTTCTCCGGGTAGGCATATTGTGAAAATCGTGACGAGCTGTCAAACGCAACATTCATAAATAACTCCGTATTGAACCAAACCTTGAGTGGGTAGCGATCAAAACTGCAAGGTAGTCTTTAATCTCCCGCCTATCAATGTAAGCACTCCTTGCATTGCCAAGACGATTAGCAATTGGCCGAACGCTTATTGTTGGCCTTATCGCTTCGATCCGCAACAGGAATTTAGATTGAATGATGTGCGAGTTGGCTCTATAACCGAGCGAAAGCCAACGCTAACAGGTAGCGAGATACTCAACCATTTGGTGCCACCGAGGCAATTCCGCAAAGCGACCCTAGATTCGTTCACGCCCGATCCAAATTACCCGTCACAGACTGAAGCTATCGCCTCGATCAGGGCGTTCATTGCGAGTTGGAACACCACTGGATCAAAACTGTTCGGGCGACGTAAAGGTGTCGAGTCGAGGCCGGGGATCTATCTGGATGGCGGGTTCGGTGTCGGGAAGACCCACTTACTTGCTGCACTGTGGTTTCTAGCTCCGGGGCGAAAATATTTCGGGACATTTATTGAGTACACGGCTCTAGTCGGTGCGGTTGGGTACGCGAATGCCGCCTCAATGTTGCGAGGCGCGTCACTAATTTGTATTGATGAATTCGAACTCGACGACCCAGGCGATACCCGCCTAATGGCAAGATTGCTCGGTGAATTGGCCGACTCTGGCACGAAGATCGCTGCGACATCCAACACCCCACCGAATGCTTTGGGAGAGGGACGATTCGCGGCCGTAGATTTCTTGCGCGAAATCGACTCTTTGGCGCAGCGCTTCACGATTGTGCGGATCGATGGACTCGATTTCAGAAGGCGTGCAACTGATTCCCACGCCCTAAGCGTTTCTGAGGATGAAGTACGGTCAAGCTTGGCAACAGTTGACGGAGAAACCGCGCTAGACGACTTCAAATCGATTATTGAGCACTTGGCTACTATTCACCCTTCGAGGTTTTCAAAGATGGTTGAAGGGCTCGCGGCGATTGGCATTCTGAATGCGCAAGTTTTGCACAGTCAAACGGATGCGCTCAGATTCGTTGCGTTCGTTGATCGCCTATATGACGCGAGGGTTCGAATCTTCTCGAGCGGGGTTCCCCTAGACCAAGTATTTGCGGAGGATATGCTTGCAGGCGGTTACCGAAAGAAGTATTTGCGGGCAGCATCCAGACTAATTTCACTAACTTCTCAGGACGAAGAAGCTGAATGAAGCTTTCGGTAGTGCCTTGATCTGATGAGGCCGATGGTTATACCGAGAATCGCCGAGATTCCAGAAGCCGCGAGGACCGCGAGTGTACCCTCAGCGGCTATCGTGTGATTCGCCTCGAATGCGAGTTCGTTCATTAGCAACGAAACTGTGAAACCTACCCCTCCTAGGCCTGCAACAACAGCAAGATCGGGGATTGCAATGCGATCATCGGATGCCACTGCGAGCCTTGAGCCAATAAACCCGGCTACCAGAATCCCGACTATTTTGCCGACCGGCAACGCGACCACGATTGCCCAAAACACCGGACTTAGACCGGCAATTCCAACGTTCGGGACGATCACTGCTGCGGCGGTGAACGCGAAGATCGGCAAAATCAGAATGTTTGATATTGGCTCCAATGATTCGCGGATGCGTTCACCGGCTGGCCCTGCAAGCGCCAAACCAAGCGCGACGCCAGCAATCGTCGGGTGCACACCACTGAGCGCAACAAGCCACCATACTCCGATCGCCAAGAGAATCATCGCAATCGCCCGGAGTACCGAGGTTCGATAACTCAGCCACCCAAACAACAGCACAACCGGAACAGCAATTAAGAGCGGGATAGCATTCAAGTCCTTTGTAAAGAACACTCCGATGATGATGATCGCAATCAAGTCGTCGATCACAGCTAACGCAAGTAATAGCGCGCGGATCCGTTTCGGAAGCCACCGCCCAATCATGGCGAGCAAGCCGAGAGCGAAAGCTATGTCAGTGGCGGTCGGGATTGGCCAACCGGCTTGTAGAGACCTGTCCTGAACTATTAGCAAGAAGATCAGGGCAGGGGCAACAACCCCGCCAACTGCTGCGACCGCGGGAACCAACGCGCGCTTGCCATCAGCGAGTTCGCCCCGGGACAACTCGAACCGTAACTCAATTGCGGCAAGCAAAAAAAATACGGCGAGAAGGCCATCTTTGATCCAGCCTGAGACGTCAAGACTGAACCCGAGAAAAGGTGTTTCTGGTTTGAAATGAAGCGCGGTCAATAACGCCCCGCTAATTGGCGAGTTACAAAGAACTAACCCCAGCAACGCAGCACCGAGAAGCAACAACGCAGCAACTCGCTCCGAAACGTGAACTCGCATCCTTCAACAATAGTTCGCGAGAATTCGCAGTCCCGTGGTCAGCGTTCGCTTTCGCAATACGATTGGCACGCGAGTCGCAAAGCCGGTTTCGGCCGCTAGCAGTGGTAGGCATAAGTGCATGGAAGGCACGGTGTTTCTGGGTAGTTGTGCGCTTGGATCGCTTGTCGGCATCCCCGGATTGGTGATGTATAGCGGGGGAACCCTAAAGAGGCTTTGGGGCGACCTTGTTGTCTTCCTGGTTACAGTCGCTGGACTGCTTGCCATTACGGTAGCTTTTCAAGCCATTAGGCCGGAGTTTGGGATGTTTGTGGCGATCATCTCTACCGCAGTTTGCCTGTCACTCGCGGCGATGCTCGAGAATCTAGGGGTTCGGTTTCGATCGAGGGTAATTTCTGCGTTGATTGTTCTCGGTTTAGTGATTACGCCGCTTGAGCTCCTAATTTTTTGGCGAAATGGAACATGGTTTTACCAAACGTTTGGAGCCTTGGATTACGGGGGAGCCGCCGCAATCGGAGTTGGCGCTGGCGTCGCCGTAATTGCTATCTTGTTTCGCAATCGCCGAATGCAGACCGCATCTAACTCCAAACGAACTGACTCAAGCTTTTCGACCTTTGTCGGTGCGCTCTTGTTTTGCGCGGCTGTCCTTGTCCTATGCATTGGGTTCGAACTGCAATGGGATGAGCTCTCGCCAACGATAATTGCCAACCAAGTTTCGATGGCGTTGAGTTCGGGGCTTGCGGCATCCGCCATCGAGCGAATCGCAAAGGCGAGAAATACGATCCTCGGGGTCTCACGTGGCATGGTTGCGGGATCAATTGCAGCGCTCGCATCCTGCGCTTATCTCGAATTTGTACCGGGAGTGCTTGTCGGGCTACTAACTGGTGCGATCACCGAGTACTGCTCCCGAAACGACCGCCAGACTCTTGGCTTGCCTTTGGCTATCGGCGGCGTGACTGGCCTGCTGCTACTTGGTCTCTTCGCCACCCAAACCGGTTTCGTTTACTCCGGCCAGCTCACCCTGTTCGTAACTCAGGCAATTTTCGTTCTGCTTGCAATAACGGTGGGACTCATCGTTGGAATCATCGTGTGGTTGTTATTGAAACGGTTCTCGTTGCCTGAATTACGAACCAAGTAGGGGGGTTGGGCGCGTGAGGGGGATGGGTGCCTAGTTGGCTTCCGCGACTCGTTTCAGGTTGCTAAGCGTTTCGCGCATTCCGGCGCTAGCCCCGTCGGCACGGACCTCGAGCTCTTGCTCTACCCGATCGCCGAACTTTTCGACATATCCCGGCTCAGCAGCAGGCAAAATCGTCCATGATTCGGTGACGACTGTTCCGTTTTCGGAAGGAACGAACGTGTATCCCCAGCGGGTTCGATCCCCGTTTACAGCGAATGCGAATTCTTCGTTCGGACTATCTGCGACAACTTTTGAACGCGTCTCCCAAGTGTTGTTTTCCGTCACGTTTCGTCCAACAAACCACGCTCCGACACCCCGCGAGTCGTCTTCCCACCAGCATTCCTTGCAGACCGGGCTCCACTCGCCCATTCGAGTGACATCCGAAATCATCGAATACAGCTTTTCGGGAGTGCTTGCGATTGTTATCGATTCAAAACGATTGCGATTGCTCATGATCTGAATCATATTCACGATTGATCGGATGCTGCAGGCCGCCCGCCTCTAGCATTAGCACGTGACGATCGAATTACATTTGCGATCCGCGGTGAACCCTGAACGCCGCGTCGAACTTGAGGCGTTTCTAAAGGATGCAATTCCGTTTTACGAAAGCCCCGGGGGTATTGCAGTCCGGCTTCTTTGGTCTAGGGATGAACCCGGACGTTTTATCGAAGTGATCGAATACCTGGACGTGGAGACTTTTGAGCGAGATCAGGTACGCGTAGAGCAGGATCCCGAAATGAAGCGGTACTTGGAACGATGGCGAGAACTACTTTCTGAGCCAGTTAGTGTCGAGGTTTTCGAGTACTGAAGTGGGTTCGACGGGCCCAACCGACTACCGCGACACCGGGCGAAGCTTCGCAGTGAAGTGCCTCATGACTTTTGCTTGAGTCAGGATTTCGTAGCCGGAGACTTCAGCGGCCCGCTCCTTGATCGCGTGAAGCGCATCGGCGATCACATCAAGATGGGATTGCGTGTATACCCGACGCGGGATTGCCAAGCGAGTGAACTCCTTTGGGGATTGCCGCGCTTCACCGGTAGCGGAATCCGTATCGAGCATGAAAGAGCCGATGTCCACGGACCGGATGCCGGCCTCAAGATACAGTTCTAGCGCGAGAGCCTGGCCGGGGAACTGGTGCCACGGTATTTGAGGAAGGAGAGCGCCAGCGTCGACGAATACACCGTGACCGCCGACCGGCTTTTGGTAGGGAATGCCAAAGTCATCCAGCTTTGCGGCGAGATATTCGCTCTGTCCAACTCGGTACTGGAGGTAGCTCTCGTCGAGCCCCTCTTCAAGCCCGATCGCCATAGCCTCGAGATCTCGACCTGCAAGCCCGCCATAAGTCAGGAATCCTTCTGCCGCTATAACCGCGCTCTTGAGTCTTTCTACGAGCTCTGGATTGTCTCGAACGCCCAGCAACCCGCCAATGTTGACGATCGCATCCTTCTTCGCACTCATCGTGAACACGTCGCCGAGTGCGAATGTCTCGCGTGTTATGTCGCGAATTGTGGCGTTCTCGAATTCCGCTTCGCGTTGCTTTACGAAGTAAGCGTTCTCGGCGTAGCGGGCTGCGTCAATGACCACGAGTAGTCCGAACTTGTCTGCGACACTGCGAACCTCGCGCAGATTGGCGATGGAGACGGGTTGACCACCAACCGCGTTATTTGTGATCGTCATGACGATCGCGGCAATCGTGTCGGCACCGTGCTGCGCAATGAATTCTTCGAGCGCCGCGACATCCATATTGCCTTTGAAGTCGGAGGCAACTTCCGGGAGTCGACTCTCGGCGCAAGGAAGGTCAATATCGCGACCCTCGGCTAGCGCGACGTGACCGCGAGTCGTGTCGAACAGGGTGTTGGAGACAACGTATTGACCCGGAGTGGTGATCGTCGGGAAAAGCACCTTTTCGGCGGCTCGACCTTGATGCACTGGCTGAATCCAGTCGTAGCCGAAGATTTCGCGAGTCACTTCGAGGAGTTTGAAGTAGCTTCTCCCGCCAGAGTACGACTCGTCCCCGGTCATGATTCCCGCCCACTGCTGATCACTCATCGCGCCGGTACCGGAATCGGTTAGGAGGTCGATGTAGACGTCGTCGGAGTGCAACCCGAACAGGTTGTAGTTCGCCTCTTTCAGGCGCTCGGCTCGATACTCTCTCGTCGTGATTCTGAGAGGTTCGACGCTCTTGATTTTGAATGGTTCGGCAATGTATTTCATGAATTCTTCCTCGAACTCTACTAAATGTTGATACCTTATCACTTGTGTTGAAATATTGTCGAATGTATGGTGGGTTCACGAGCAAACAGGGGTACGCGTGAGCGAAGCAGGAAGATCTTCCGAGATCGAGATCATTTTGAGGACCCTCGAGAGCCTCGTCGAGCCATTCGCAGCACTTCTACCCGGCGAGTGTGAAGTAGCGCTTCACGATTTGCGCAATCCTTTCCCTTCGATCGTTGCGATCTCAGGGCATCTAAGCGACCGAAAAGTTGGGGATCCCGCGCCAGAGTCGCTCGTACATGCTAGAGACAGCAACACAATCGGCACCTCACTTGGCCAAAGCAGCAGACTTGCCAATGGTCGAGAACTGCGAAGTTCAACGCTCATTTTCCGTGACAAAGCCGGAACCGCCGTGGCCGCGCTGTGTATCGACAACGACACGAAGGATTGGGCGGCTGCTATGGAGCTTGCCCGATCGATGCTTCCCTGGACTCGGAGCGAACTCGACAACCCGGAAGGAATCGGCGACACAGATTCCATGCCAGATGTCGACGACCTCGCAAGAAAAGTGCTGAATCAAGCGCTTTCCTCGATCAACATTCCCGTAGATCTCATGCACAAGCGGCACAAGCTCGCAGTTGTGCGGGAACTGAACGAGAACGGCTACTTCAGGCTTAGGGAAAGCGTGGAGACTGCGGCGCAGGCGCTTGGTGTGACGCGATTTACGATCTACAACTATTTGAACGAACTGGATTCGCTCGACGATAGCTAGCGCATCAAATCGATCGCCTCTAGAGCGGATTCCAATTCGAGAAAGTCAGGGCCGTTTCGCGTGAGGTGGCTTTATCGTTGGTGGGCGATACCAGACTTGAACTGATGACCTCTTCCGTGTGAAGGAAGCGCGCTACCAACTGCGCCAATCGCCCTCGCCGGGATAACCGGCTAGTCAATCCTGCCACAATCTCGGTAATCATCGGTGGGGGAATTGTCACATGGCGTCGGCATCGGTTAGAGTCTCTAGGCACGATAGTTTTCGTGCATTGCGGATGTAGCGCAGTTGGTAGCGCATCACCTTGCCAAGGTGAGGGTCGCGAGTTCGAGTCTCGTCATCCGCTCGAGTGGGACGATCCGGGCAACCGGACCGACTCGCGCGCGGTGGAGTGGCCGAGAGGCGAGGCAGCGGCCTGCAAAGCCGTATACGCGGGTTCAAATCCCGTCTCCACCTCCCAGGG
>JAHBSS010000070.1 GCA_019639015.1 Cryobacterium sp.
ACGATCGCTCCAGAGCTGCCAGGGGCAATGGATGCGATGGATCAACTCGTAGATGCAGGAATCCGGGTTGCAGTGGGCCACACGGATGCCGACTACGCAACAACGCGAAGTGCGTTTGATCACGGCGCGACGATCCTCACTCACGCTTTCAACGCGATGAATGGAATCCACCACCGCGCTCCCGGACCGGTGGTCGCGGCTATCGACGACGATCGCGTATTTATCGAACTGATTCTGGATGGGTTGCACGTTCATCCTCGCGTTGCGAGTTTGCTTATCGAAAGCTCACCAAGTCGCATCGTGCTCGTAACCGACGCGATGGCCGCTGCGGGGGCAGAAGACGGTGACTATCGTCTCGGGTCTCTCAACGTGACGGTAGCTGACTCGGTTGCCACATTGAGCGGAACCGACACAATCGCGGGCTCAACGCTGACGCTAGACCTTGCATTTCAGAACGCCGTCTCAATTCTTCAAGTTGACCCAATCAATGCCGTGTCTGCGGTGACCAAGGTACCCGCCAAAGCATTAGGACTCGACGCAACCCTCGGTGTGATCGAGCGTGGATATCAAGCGGATTTCAACACATTTGATCACGCGTTCAAGCTTTCTCGAACGTGGGTTTCGGGCGATCTGGTTCAAACCTGAGTAATTCCTGTATTATTTAGGAACCCTTTCGCCATCAATCGATGGTTCAAACCCAATTGCAAATGGAGAGATCCATGCGGTCAAAATTTATGCGTAGGTTCATCGCAGTCATCGCAACCGCATGCCTCGGGGTGGGCGGTGCACTGGTTGTAAGCACTCCGGCTTTCGCGTCAACCTTTACCGTTAGTGACACGGGGGACGGTGCAGGAACCGTCGGTACGCTGCGTTGGGCGATGACTCAAGCAGAAGCCAATCCCGGGCCCGACACCATCGAATTTTCGATCACAGGTAGCATCCCTGCCGGCGCAACGCCACTACCCGCGATTACCCAACCTCTGACGATTACGGGACCGGGATCCGCTCAAATGACGGTAAATGCGCTCGGCGACGCGTTCTCATCCAGCCTCGCAAACGATCTTGCAATTTCGGGTCTAACTATCGATGCTGTCGGTAAGGCAGTGAACAAATCATCCGGAAGTCTAAGCCTGACCGATGTTGTTGCGGGAGGTTCCGGAGATAGTGGAATCTCGTTCACTGGTACTGCAACGGGTGAAAACGTCACTTTGACCGATGTCACAGTGGATGGTGGAACTGCAGTTGGCATTGATTTGAGCCTCAGTGGCGGTTTAGCCAACCTCAGCAACGTCACAGTGAAAAACCGTTCCAACAGTGGGGTAGTTTTCGAGCCGGGAACCGTTGCGACAATTACAGCCAACAATGTGACTACTAGTTCAAACGTAGGCGTTGGTTTCGAACTGGATTTAGATGGTGGTTCCGCTTCGCTAACGAATATTTCAAGCAACGGCAATGACGCCGAGGGAATAGTAATAGACACGATCGGTAGCGCGACAGTAACGGCATCAAATTTAACTGTTTCGACGAACCAAACTGACGGGTTTTACCTCTCTGCGGTCGATGCGTCGACCATAACCGTGAATGATTCGAACTCAACGGCGAACCAGGGAGTGGGATTCTATATCGACGCTATTGCGCCGGGCTCGACGATCAACCTGAATCGTGATTCTGCGACCCAAAACCTTGATGGGGGTCTTTCAGCGTTACCGTTTAGTTCAACCGGGATCGAGGGTACGTTAACAATTGAGTCTTGCCAGTTCAACAGCAACCCCGTCTCTGGTGCAGTCGGCCCGGTAGCAATCGGAGCCTCGGGTTCTGGTTCTGTTTCAATCAACAACACAACCATGAGCAATAACACGGTCAGCTCAGGTCTAACTAGTGGTGCTCTGGTCTTCGTTCTCGACACTGCGGCGATTTCAATTGCCAATACCACTATTTCCGGAAACAGTGGAAGTTTGGTTTCTGGGCTCGCGATTCTGATTGCCGCTGACACTGGCATTAGCGATCGAGGCACCCTGATATTGCAGAATTCGACCATAGCGAACAACAGTGCCATGTCGGGATCGTTCACTGTCTCAGATGTCGGCGACACTGCCCCAACAGCAACTGAGATCTCAATTCTGAATTCAACAATTGCGAACAATGTTTCACTCGGTGACCCGGCGAACTCCACCCCAGGTACCACAACCGCGGGTTTTGAAAACGTAGTCGGGCTAATCAGTAATTCGATATTCTCTGGGGGAAACGCCGGAGACGTCTTGGACTTGGGCGGGTCAACCCTGACATTCAATTACTCTCTGATTCAAGACCCCGATCCAAGTGTTACCGCAGCAATTTCAGCCGGAACAGGCAACTTGACTGGAATCAATCCGATGCTCGGCGCGCTAGCAAACAACGGCGGACCGACATTGACGATGCTTCCCGCGGACAATAGCCCCGTTATCGGTGCAGGTGATCCGGCATTTTCTGGCCCGCCGACAACCGATCAAAGAGGCCAACCTCGAGTAATTGACGGATTGGATATTGGAGCAGTAGAGGTTGGTCCAGAACTTGCAGCTACCGGTGTACAGTCTCTGCTGCCCCTGCCAGTGGGCGGCGCATTGATTCTCATCGGTCTTGGCGCAGTGATAGCCGTGAGGCGGATGAAGCGCGCTTAGTCGGCCTTTTCCCATTCCAACCGCGAATTCCAGGCGGCTCGATAATAGTCGGCGAACTGCAACCGGGCCGCCGCAGCTTCATCCGTGATAACCGTCACATTTGGATGCAATTGAATAACCGAGGCCGGTAGGCTCGCTGTCACTGGACCTTCAACTGCTTTGGCAAGGGTTTCGGCTTTGGCGCTACCAAATGCCAGAAGCACAAGGTGTTTTGCGCGCAAAATCGTGCCTAATCCCTGCGTAATGCAATGAGTGGGTACCTCATCGATCGAGTTGAAAAACCTTGCATTGTCTCGCCTTGTTTGATCGGTGAGAGTCTTCACGCGAGTTAATGATGCCAAGGATGAGCCAGGTTCATTGAAGCCGATATGGCCGGTAACACCGATCCCCAATATCTGCAGATCAATCCCTCCAGCATCCACAATTGCGTTTTCGTACTCCTCACCAGCGAACTCCAACGGTCCCGAATCTGCTGGAACCCTAATGAACTCCGGTGTTAGGTGAAGCGGAATAACTACTTCGCGATCGATAACCGCGCGATAAGACTCAGGATGCCCAGGTGGCAGGCCAACATATTCGTCGAGAGCAAAGCCGCGCACTTTCGAAAGGTCTAGATTCCTGGCCGCCAAAGCCTTCCATGTAGATAGGGGAGTCGAACCCGTGGCTAGCCCCAAGACAGCGTTCGGTTTTGAATGAACCAACCTTGCGATTAGGGCCGACGCAATTTCACCGGCTTGCGCTTCACTTTCAACAATGACCACTTCAGCCATTAGGCAACTCTAACGGTCGCCTCGGCTTTCGCCGTGCCAATCGCTCCTGCAAAGGCGGCCCCCAAGGCCGCTATCGGAACTCCGCTTGGAACAAGTCGAATGCGCTCCGCTAGTGCTAGTGAAGTTAGGAACGCTGAGTGTTTGGCCCATTCTTCGAGCACGTTGCGAATGCCTTCAAGTAATGGGGAACCGACCGACGCAATTCCGCCGCCGATCACCACGAGATCAACGTCTACCGCCAAAACCAGGATTCGCACAGCAGAAGCAACGCTCTCAAGCAAACCATTTCTTACATGAATTGCTTCGGCATCCCCTTTCTCAGCGGACTCAAACAGGTGCTGGGCTGGGCGTTGCTCTTCCGATGGCCACTGCCTCAAGAGTGCTGTGCCGGATGCGAAAAGCTCTAAACACCCGACTTGGCCGCACGGACAAACCGGTCCATTCGGGTCAACCGGAATATGACCAATTTCTCCCGCCGTACCCCTTGACCCTCGCCAAAGCGAACCATCGATTACGACCCCTGCCGCAAGCCCAGTACCCAAGTTCAGGTACGCCATCGAGTGAATGAGTGAACTCGGCGTTGGGGTAATCGGCCAACCACCTTCGGGCCAACCATTGGCATCCATCAGGTGAAAAGCACCAAGAGCGGCCGCGTTTACATCATTCTCAACATGGACCTGTTTGCCTAGGCGCGAGGCAAGATCTTCTCCGAGGTTGAGCCCTTCGACCCCAAGATTTACCGCATGGACAACCCGTCCGTGAGCGGAGTCCACTCGACCCGGCACCCCAATGCCGATGCTCTTTATATCTGGTAGGTCCAGTTCAAGGCGATCAATCATCCCTCGAACAGCTTGCTCCGCCGTATCGAGCACACCCGGTGCGCCGTAACCGGTACTGATCCGAAACTGCGCGAGCATTTGACCGGTACCGTCGATTGCAACGGCGTCAGTTTTGGTCCCACCGATGTCGATGCCTAAGTGCACAGTCAATCCTTCACTTTTCATTTTTGCTTGCTAACTGCGCCTCAAACTTGAACTCTTGAAGGCACTCTCCGATCATCCCTTCACCGCGCCAGCGACGAGCCCTTGAGTCATCCGACCCTGAACGATCAGGAAGAAGATGATGACCGGAATTGACATGAGCGTTGACCCAGCCATGATCGCCGCCCAGTTTGTGGTGCCGTGCGCGACTTGGAACGTACGAAGCCAGATTGGTAGCGTCATCGATTCTGGACGTGACATCACAACAAGCGCGAGCAAGAACTCATTCCAAGCCTGGATGAACCCAAACACCCCGGTTGCGACGAGTCCCGGAGCCAATAGCGGGAAAGTAATCTTCCAGAATGCGCCAGTTCGAGAAAGCCCGTCGATCATCCCAGCTTCTTCAAGATCAGCTGGGACGCCATTTACGAAACCCCTAAGGGTCCAGATAGTAAACGGAAGCACCGACGCCACATAGACCAGCGTTAGACCGATTATCGTGTTGAGTAGCGCCCAACCGTCCAAGATTCGGTAAATCGAAACGATCATCGCTTCGCCTGGAATCATTTGGATAATAAGGATTGTGACGATGAACGATTTTCTTCCCTTGAATGGGAATCTTGTCACTGCGATCGCGGCGATAAACGAGAAGATCAAAGCAACGACCACCGTCGACAACGTAATGATCAGTGAGTTCCAGAATGCAGGTAAGAACTGGGCTCGGTCCGTTGCAAAAAGTACAGTCTCATAGTTACGGAAGGTGAAGTTCTCTGGGAAAAAGTTCACCTTTGAGCCGATAATTTCGTTGTTTGGCTGGAAGGAAGTTTGAATCATCCAGTACACCGGAAACACCGAGAACGCAAACACGACTACCGCGAGCGCACTAAGAAGGATGTTGACGGTGCGCTTTCGCACTTGAATCTTGGGTTTGCGCCGAATGATTGCTTCAGCAGTTTCAGCACTCACAGTTGCTCCTCACTCAAGCTCTTGCGCACGAAATACGCGGAGATTCCCATCATCAGGAACACGAGGATGACCGCGATCGCGCCTCCAATACCGTATTCACCCGATCCCAGGGCTGTTTGATAGATATAGACACCGATCGTGGATGTCTCTGCTGCGATACCACCGATTCCTTGCAGCGCGAAGATTTGAGTGAACACTCTCAAGTCCCAAATGACTTCGAGGATTAACAGAACCAGGAATATCGAACGCAAGTAAGGGAACACGATCAACCTGAATCGCTGCGACCCGTTTGCGCCATCGAGTTGGGCCGCTTCCAAAATTTCGTCTGGGACTTGAGTCAGACCGGCGTAAACCGTGAATGCCACGAACGGTATGGCGCCCCAAACCACGATCA
>JAHBSS010000071.1 GCA_019639015.1 Cryobacterium sp.
GACCGACTCAAGTGGAACAACCGTGTGGAACGCGAGGCTAGCCAAAATTGCCGCCTTTTGCGCGGCATCGAATCCGCCGACATCCGCTGTTGGATCCGCTTCGGCGTATCCGAGTTCCGTCGCTAACGCGAGCGCTTGTTCCAAAGTCGCCCCGGATGTGTACATGCGGTCGAGGATGAAGTTGGTCGTTCCGTTGACAATTCCAAGAATTCGCTTTACCCGATCACCAGCAAGCGAGTCGTGCAACGGTCTGATGATTGGGATCGCTCCCCCAACTGCTGCTTCATAGTAAAGTTGCGCGCCGACTTGTTCCGCGAGTTCGAACAATTCTGGCCCGTGAGTGGCCAAGAGCGCCTTGTTCGCGGTAATGACATCGGCTCCGGAATTTAAAGCTAGTAACACGAGTTCCCTAGCCGGTTCAATCCCGCCCATTAGCTCGATGACGATGTCAGAAGACAGGATTAGTGACTCTGCATCGGTTGTGAGCAGTTCTCTCGGAAGTTCAGTCCGGCGTGTATTGCTTTCATTCCGTACCGCAATTCCAACGAGTTCAAGGCCGGCTCCGGCGCGTTCAGCTAGTTCGGTTTGGTGCTCAAGCAATAACGAGGCGACTTGGGATCCGACGTTCCCTGCACCGAGAAGGCCGATCCGTAGATTGCGATATTCGATCACTGCTCGCCTTCCTGAAATTCATTTGATAACCCCGCATCTCTACTCAACAAATCGCGCTCACTCTCGCCGCGAACTATTACTCTCGCGCGATGATTCGTTACCGCCACTACCGCTGGGCGAGGCAAGTAGTTGTAATTACTCGAAAGTGACCAGCAATACGCTCCCGTAGTAGCAACCGCCAAAACGTCACCACTGATGATGTCGCTAGGTAGGTATTCGTTGTTGACAACGATGTCTCCGCTTTCGCAGTGCTTTCCGACAACACGACACAGACTCGGAGGTCGGTCAGACGAACGGTTTGCAATTCTTGCCGAGTACTCTGCTTGATAGAGCGCGGGACGAGGATTATCGGACATCCCACCGTCGACGCTCACGTACTTGCGCGTTTCAACTCGATTGCCAGAATCCACTTCGACATCCTTGATAACTCCAACCGAGTAAATTGTCACGCCAGCCGGTCCGATTATTGCCCTGCCCGGCTCAATGCACACATTCGGCACGGGAATACCTAAGCGCTCGGCTTCCGTGCCGACAGCCCTTGAAAGTGCTGTGACAATTTCGGAAATCGTCGGTGCAGTCTCGTTGCTCACGTATGCGACACCGAATCCTCCGCCGAGGTTGATTTCTGGAACCGGACCATCGCTCAGTAATTCCTTATGCAACGCCAAAAGCCTCGAGATCGCTTCGACAAATCCCTCGAAACCGAATATTTGCGAACCAATGTGAGAGTGAAGACCCAAAAATTCCAAATTCTCGCATTCGCGGATCAAGCGAACTAACCTCGGCGCTTCCTGAAGAGAAACACCGAATTTCTGATCTTCGTGTGAGGTTGCCAAGTGTTCGTGGGTATGGGCGTGAACCCCTGAGCGAACCCGAAGTCGAACCGCTTGAACGGATCCGGCCCTAGCGGCGAATTCTTGCAGGCGACCGATCTCGGATTCGCAATCGATAATGACGGTGCCAATTCCAACATTCACTGCTGTTTCTAGTTCGTAATTGGATTTGTTGTTTCCGTGCAGACCTAGCTTCTTGGGATCAATCCCGGCGGCGAGCGCGACCGAAAGTTCGCCAGAGCTCGCAACGTCGATTTTCAGTCCGGAGTCGATCATCCATCTTGCAATCTCGGCGCTCAGGAACGCCTTTCCGGCGTAATAGACGGTAGCGCTCGCGCCGAGCTTGTTGAACTCCAATTCGAGTAAGCGTTTGAACTCTTCGGCGCTTTCACGAACGTGCTGTTCGTCCAATAGATAAAGTGGCGTGCCGAATTGCTTAGCCAACTCGACGAGGCTAACTCCTGCGAGTTGGATCTCGCCACTCGAGTTTCTCTGAGCGTGCTTTGGCCAGACTCCAAGCGCGAGCGCGTTCGAGTCACTTGGGGTCTTGAGCCAATCGGGCGCTAAAGAATTTTTTGGCACGGATACCTCGTTGAAACTAACCGGTAGCGAGCGAACCCGGATTGGTTCCTGAAGCCTGAGGAAATCCTACAAGATTGGTATCAAGGCACAGGTTGGCTGACAGCGGAAACCGTTCGATCAATGGTGAATTGACCGAGAACTCGACTTCCAACGTAAATAACGCAACTCTGTCCCTTGGCAACGGAGTTTAGAGGCTCGATTGGCGTCGCAACTAGCTCACCGTCAAGGAACACGACGTGAGCATCGACAGGGTCAGCGTGAGCGCGAATTTGAATCTGGCAACTCAACGGTTCGTGAATGTTGACGGGCTCCTTTCCAGCCCAGGAAAGTCGACTACCAGCAAGTTGTGAAATCGCGAGCGCTTCTTTCGGCCCGACAATAACCTCGTTTGATTTTGGTCTAATCTCAAGTACAAATCTTGGCTTGCCATCTGGGGCTGGGAAACCGATCCTTAAACCCTTGCGCTGACCGACAGTGTAAGAAGTCGCTCCGTTGTGTTCTCCGAGCTTGTTTCCTTCTAAGTCGACGATGTCGCCGGTTGCCGAAGGGATTCGCTCGCTTAGCCAAGCGGCAGTGTCGCCGTCTGGGATGAAACAAATATCGTGACTATCTGGTTTCTTTGCGATTGCAAATCCACGCTCGGCGGCTTCCGCGCGAACCACTGCTTTGCTTGGCGTTTCACCCAATGGAAACATCGTGTGTGCGAGTTGTTGCTCGTCCAATACGCCAAGCACGTATGACTGATCTTTCGCCCAATCAGCCGCGCGATGCAATTGCCTTGAGCCATCCGAAGCCTCAACGACTTTCGCATAATGACCTGTGACGACCGCGTCAAATCCTAAGTCCAGGGCCTTTTCAAGTAACGCCGCAAATTTGATCTTCTCGTTGCATCGCAAGCACGGATTGGGTGTGCGTCCGGCGGCGTATTCCGCGATGAAATCATCAACAACATCCGCTTTGAATCGCTCTGAAAAGTCCCAAACATAAAACGGGATGCCGATCAAGTTTGCCACGCGTTGGGCATCCATTGAATCTTCGATCGTACAGCAACCGCGACTACCGGTTCTTAGCGTTCCCGGCATGCGACTGAGAGCCAAATGAACCCCAACAACCTCATGGCCCGCATCAACCGCACGTGCCGCTGCGACGGCAGAATCAACACCGCCACTCATAGCTGCCAGAACTTTCACGTATTCGATTTTACGTTGCGATCAGACAGTCCCGCTTTTAGTGCTTTTGCATAAACGGATGGAAGGGTCCGGAGTAGCTGAGAAATGTCTTCGCGAGTTGAATCGACCCCTAGCGAAAACCGCAATGCACCGATCGCTTCGCTTGGATCCAGCCCCATTCCTAGAAGCACGTGACTGACTTCTGGAACACCTGCCTGGCAAGCCGAACCTGTGCTCACCGAAATGCCTTCGGCATCCAAGAGGAACAAGAGCGAATCTCCTTGAGCTCCCGGAAAAATGAAGTGTGCGTTTGAATCAAGTCGATTGATCGGGTCCCCCATTAACCGCGCTTGAGGTATATCTCGCTGAATACCGAAAATGAGTTCGTCACGAAGAACTTGCATGTTGCTTTTGGGAAGTCTCGCTGCGGCGGCGAACCCGACGGCCGCAGCAACATTTTGAGTTCCGGGTCTCAGCCCTCGTTCCTGACCGCCACCGTGCAAGAGTGGCTTGATAGCCGCGTTGCGCTTTATTGCGACAGCACCAATACCGTGCGGCCCGCCAATCTTGTGCGATGAAATAGAAAGAGCAGATATCGCAGTGTCCCTGAACGATATCTCGACGTGCTTGAACGCACCCACTGCATCGACGTGCACCGGAAGCGAATAATCTGCTGCGATCGCGGCAAGTTCCGGAACGGGCTGGATAGTTCCGACTTCGTTATTTGCCCAAATAAGGCTCAATAACGCGCAATCTTGATGCTCGCCCAAAACCGACTCAAGGGTTTCACTTGCCAACCTGCCGTATTCATCAACCGGCAACCATTGCGCAATTGCTCCCTCGTTCTTGACAAGCCATTCAACGGTGTCGATTGTCGCGTGGTGTTCACCTTGGGGAACAAGAATTCGAGTCTTGCCCTTTTCTTTTGCCGCTCGAAACGCGCCAACAATTGCAAAATTGATCGACTCGGTTCCACCCGAAGTGAACACCACTTCAATTGGCTCGCAATCAAGCTCGGTTGCAATTAGCTCTCGCGATTCCTCAAGAAGTCTGCGCGCATTTTGACCGTGAGAATGAATTGACGAAGGGTTGCCTAGGATGTCCAGGGCTCCTACGAAGGCTTGTCTTGCTTCAGCCCGAAGTGGGGTCGTGGCCGCATGATCAAGATAAACACTCATCGCGCCTCCCGACTTTCGTGTCCTTCACCATTGATTACTCTAGAACGGTGCCAAACCCTGACCCGCTCCACAACCTCGGAGTGACCCTAGGCGAGCAGGGTGGAACGCTTCGCGTGTTTTCTGAAACTGCCTCGGCCATCGAGCTTTGCCTTCACGCTGGCAAAGACCTTGATTGGATCCAAGAGACCATTTCGTTGTCGAAAGACGAGTTCAATGTTTGGACGACTTCTACGCCCAAACTCGCGCAAGGCGCAATCTATTCCCTTCGAGTTACCGGTAAGAATGACTCGAAATTGCCAGTTCGTTCCAATCCGAAGCAATTGCTCATTGACCCTTACGCGAAAGGACTCGTGCGGTCAGCATCCGGTGAATGGCGCTCAACCGTGATCGACGACCCTTTCGATTGGGGTGGAGCAAAGAAGCCGAAAACGCCTCTCGACCAAACCATAATTTACGAAGCACACGCCAAGGGGCTGACGAAACTAAATCCGGCAGTGCCAGAGGAGCTTCGAGGCACCTATGCGGGCTTGGCGCACGATTCGACGATCGAATATTTGCTGGAACTCGGTGTTACCGCAATTGAATTGCTGCCCGTCCACCAGTTCGTTACCGAGCAGCGATTAGTGAAGATGGGCTTGACAAATTACTGGGGCTATAACTCGCTATCGTTTTTCGCTCCCCACGCACCGTGGGCTTCTGCGCACGCTCAAAACCTTGGCCCGGCGGGCATCCTTCGCGAGTTCAAGGGGATGGTTCGACTCCTCCACGAAGCTGGTATTGAAGTAATCCTTGACGTGGTTTACAACCACACTTCTGAAGAGGGCCCGGACGGTCCGACCACGAGCCTTCGTGGACTGGATGATCGAAATTATTACCGTCAAGACGGTTCTGGAAATTACATCGATACAACCGGTTGCGGCAACACGATCAATGCGAACTCTCCCGTGGCCCAGCGGCTCATTCTGGATTCACTTCGATATTGGGCGAACGAGGTTCAAATTGACGGGTTCAGGTTTGACCTTGCCGTTGCGCTAGGTCGAGGTAACGACGGCAATTTCGACCCGAATCATCCGCTGCTCCAAGCGATCACAGACGACCCCGCACTTTCAGGTTGCAAACTAATCGCCGAACCTTGGGATGTTGGGCAGAATGGCTGGCATACCGGCGGCTTCCCGGACGGGTGGCTCGAATGGAATGATCGATATCGCGATCGAATCCGAGCGTTTTGGCTAACAGATATTGCGGCGGCGAGGC
>JAHBSS010000072.1 GCA_019639015.1 Cryobacterium sp.
GATGCCTATTTAGCTTCGGCTCCAGATTATCTTGAGTTTCAATTTGTGGAGGACTGGCAAAACGCATCAACCGATCAGGCAAGAAAACGGGTCATTGCCGATCAAGTATCTAGCCTCACCGACCAGTCTGCGTTCGCTCGTCACAAACAGTTTGAGGAACCTAAGCGATCAAAATCTCGCGAGCCTAGAATCTAGCCATGAGTGGCTTGATTCGAAGAACCGACATCGATGAGGTTCGATCTAGAGTCAACATCGCTGATGTAGTTGGCGACTATCTCACTCTAAAAACCGCCGGCGTTGGATCGCTCAAAGGGCTTTGCCCATTCCATGACGAACGAAGTCCAAGTTTTCACGTCCGCGCTCAAGTTGGCAGGTATCACTGTTTTGGCTGCGGAGAAGACGGGGATGTGTTCACGTTCCTTCAACGCGTCGACCACTTGACGTTTACTGAAGCGGTCGAGCGAATGGCCGCCAAAGTGGGCGTTGAATTGCACTACGAAGACGGTGCAAAAGCCGGTGGTGATTCCGCTGGGAGAGCGAGGCTGCTCGCGGCGAACAAAGCCGCAGAGGATTATTTTGCGTCCCAACTTCTCACGAGTGATGCGGAAGTTGGTCGCACATTCTTGAAGCAAAGAGGCTTTGATGAGCAGGCTGCACTCCAATTTGGAATCGGTTTTGCCCCGAAAGGCTACTCCAAGCTTGGCGAGCATTTGCATTCCCTCGGGTTCTCAGAGCAAGAATTGCTCGGCGCAGGTCTAATCGGTAAGGGCGAGAGAGGCAATTACGACCGATTTCGGGGAAGACTGACGTGGCCGATTCGCGACACTACCGGCCACACTCTTGGCTTCGGAGCGAGGAAACTGTTTGACGACGATCAGGGTCCTAAATACCTGAACACTCCTGAAACTGAGATTTACCACAAATCGCAAGTGCTTTACGGACTCGATTTAGCAAAGAAAGACATCTCTCGCTCTAGAAAAGTCGTCGTTGTTGAAGGCTATACGGATGTCATGGCTTGCCACTTGGCTGGAGTCCCGACCGCAATTGCAACTTGTGGAACCGCGTTTGGTACCGAGCACATCAAGCTCATTCGACGAGTCTTGGGGGATGTTGAAAACGTCGATACTCACGGTCTCGGGGAAGTTATCTTCACATTTGACCCGGATGAGGCTGGGCAAAAAGCGGCAACCAGAGCGTTTGCAGAGGAGCAACGGTTTGCGGCGCAAACATTTGTCGCCATCGCACCGGACGGGTTAGATCCTTGCGATCTCCGATTGAAAAAAGGGGACGCAGCGGTTCGAAGGCTCATCGAAGAGCGTCGACCGATGTTTGAGTTCATGATTCGCCGCATCCTGGCTGGGTTCGACCTCGAAACCGTAGAAGGGCGATCGAACGCTTTGACGGCAACGGCCCCTTTGATCAGCGGAATTCGCGATGCGGCAATGCACGACGGTTACATTCGCTCTGTTGCCGGTTGGATTGGTGTTGACCCGACCCAAGTCACGAGAGCGGTAAGGGTGTCGGGTTCGAAGCCGAGAAGTATTAGCGCAACTAGCCAAAACGAAAGTGTCAGTGAACCTGAAACGCGAGTCGCAACGGTTTCGATCACGAAACTCCCGAACGATCCGGCGGTACGACTCGAGCGCGATGCACTCATGGCGGCAATTCAGCAACCGATGCTTGTCGGAAGCGATTTGATTAGAAGACTAGTTTTAACGCCATTCTCGAACGAGCATCTCGCACTGGTGCGAAATGCAATTGGCGAAAGTTTGGAGCAAATCGAGTCAACTGACTGGCTGAACTCCATTTCAGCTTCGGCTGGTAGTGAAATCTCCCCACTGGTTTTTGAACTAGCTTTGGCGCCAATGCCTCAAAAACTCGGTAGGGACCTTAGCAACTATTGCAAAGCAGTAGTTGTTTCCCTAATTGGCAGGGGACTGACCGCAAAAAAGAACGAACTTATTGGAAAATTGCAACGTACCGAACGGGAATCTGATCCTGAGCAGTTTCGTAACATTCAAGAGCAACTCATGGGGATTGAGAACGAAAGACGGGCGCTAACTCTCGAATAAGTTGCAGATAAGTAAAGTTTCGGTAGCAATCACGACTTGGGCGCCCTAACCGCGCGAATCCGTGTTATCAAGGGGGTATACATTCGCACTGCTGCAGCTTCGGCGTGCTTTGCGATGTGAAATTCGCTTAGTTCCAGATCGGACTTGGCGAAAACTTCTGACAGAAAGAGGTATTCGGATATGACATCCGCATCCACTATCCGGAAGCGCGCTTTTAGTGTGCTCGGTGGCGTTGCCGTCGCCGCGCTCGCTCTTAGCGGTTGCGCCGCCAACAATGGCGGAACACCCGGAGCTTCCGGTTCATTGACCGTTGGTACAACCGACAAGGTCACAACCCTCGACCCAGCCGGTTCGTACGACAACGGCTCGTTCTTCATCATGAACAACGTGTTCCCGTTCTTGATGAACTCAACTCCAGGAAGCTCGGATGTCCACCCGGACATTGCTGAGTCCGCAGAGTTCACCTCACCAACCGAGTACACGGTAAAGCTCAAGAAGGGACTCAAGTGGGCAAACGGTCACGACCTGACTGCCTCTGACGTCAAGTTCAGCTTCGACCGCCAGCTCAAGATTGCTGCAGACAACGGTCCTTCCTCGTTGCTTTACAACTTGGACAGCACCGAGGTTAAGGATGACCTAACGGTTGTGTTCCACCTAAAGAACGCGAACGACCAGATTTGGCCACAAATCCTTTCCAGCCCAGCTGCGCCAATCGTCGATGAGGAAGTGTTCTCACCTGACGCTTTGACTTCAGATGCTGACATCGTCAAGGGCAAGGCCTTCGCTGGTCCGTACACGATCTCGAGCTACAAGTTCAACGAACTTGTCCAGTTCAAGGCGTATGACGGTTACAAGGGTCTTCTTGCCAAGCCGAAGACTGCAACCATCAACCTCAAGTACTACGCAGACCAGTCGAACATGAAGCTGGATGTGCAGGAGGGCAACATTGATGTTGCGACTCGTAGCCTGTCAGCTACCGACATCGAGAGCCTCGCGAGCAACAAGAACGTTGTGGTTCACAAGGGCCCAGGTGGAGAGATCCGTTACATCGTGTTCAACTTCGACACGATGCCATACGGAGCTAAGACTCCTGAAGCCGATGCCGCAAAGTCGCTAGCAGTTCGCCAAGCGATCGCTGACTCAATCGACCGCAATGCGATCGCTACCCAGGTTTACAAGGGCACCTACCTGCCGCTGTACTCCTACGTCCCAGCAGGTCTGACCGGTGCCACTGAGGTACTAAAGACCCTCTACGGTGACGGAAACGGTGGACCAGACGCTAACAAGGCAAAGTCGACCCTTGAGGCCGCTGGAGTTGCTACTCCAGTAGTGCTGAACTTGCAGTACAACCCTGACCACTACGGTGCCAGCTCGGGTGATGAGTACGCGCTCATCAAGTCGCAGCTTGAGGCCACCGGACTGTTCACTGTGAACCTGCAGTCCACTGAATGGGTTCAGTACTCAAAGGACCGTTCTGCTGACGTTTACCCGTTGTACCAACTCGGTTGGTTCCCGGACTACTCTGACGCAGACAACTACCTTGCTCCGTTCTTCCAGACGGACAACTTCCTGAAGAACCACTTCAGCGACCCAGAAATCGACCAGCTGATTCAGGCTGAGGCGACCGAGGGTGACGCTGCAAAGCGTACAAAGGACATCGAGGACATCCAGGCCAAGGTTGCAGCTCAGCTGTCGACCCTGCCGATGCTCCAAGGTGCACAGGTAGTAGTAGCCGGTAAGGACGTCAAGGGTGTCGATGACACTTTGGATGCATCCTTCAAGTTCCGGTTCAACGTCCTTAGCAAGTAGGACGCCTAAGACGGCTACTATCGAATAGCCGTAACAAAGAGGGGCGATCCGTTACCTTACGGATCGCCCCTACTTTTCTGACCGCGCGAAGATTGGCAAAGATGACAACTACCGCACAGGCTCCGTCAACGCCTAGCGACTCAAAGCAAAGATCCAAACAATCTGGCGGCAAACTTAGCCGGTACATTTTCGTTCGCTTGTTACTGATTTTTCCAACAGTGTTCATCCTGGTCTCGATGGTGTTTGTGCTTATGCGCACAATTGGAGACCCGATTACAGCGGCGCTCGGTGGCAGGTTAACTCCTGAGCAACTGCAAGAGCGGATTCATGCAGCCGGGTACGATCGACCAATTTGGATCCAGTACCTCGAATACTTGGGCAACATCGCAACGGGCAATTTCGGAACAACCCTGAGCGACAACCGACCGATTTCGCAAGTGCTTTTCACTTATGGCCCGGCAACTCTCGAATTGGCTATTTACGGACTAATCATTGCCTTCATCGTTGGAATTCCGCTTGGAATGCTTGCGGCGTACTTGCGAGACAAGTGGCCTGACGCAATGCTTCGGGTACTCGCAATCTTGTTTTACGCGACTCCGGTGTTCTTTGCTGGATTGTTGCTCAAGCTTATTTTCTCGGTTTGGTTGAAGATACTGCCAGTCAACGGGCGAGCGTCTGTCGGAACGGAACTAAATCTTCAGACGTTGGATCACCCTACAAATATCTATTTCATTGATGCGTTTAGAACTGGAAACCCCGAGGACGTTCTCGATGTACTCAGTCACGCGGTGTTGCCCGGAATTGCGCTCGGCCTGCTTACCGCTGGCGTGTTCCTTCGACTCGTTCGATTGAATGTGATCGGAACACTGAGTCAGGACTACGTTGATGCAGCGCGTTCAAGAGGTGTCGGAGAGTTCCGGCTTGTAAGAAAGCACGCATACCGCCCGGCGCTCGTACCAATTATTACGGTCATCGGCATGCAAATCGCGCTGTTGCTTGGAGGCGCGGTGCTTACTGAAACTACCTTCGAATGGAAGGGGCTCGGTTTCATGCTTGTGCAATACATAGGCGCTCGAGATTACGTTGCTGTTCAAGGAATCGTGATCCTGCTCGCGATTATCGTTGCCGTGACTAACTTTGTGGTCGACGTTGTCGCCGCAATCATCGACCCGAGGGTGAGGTACTGAAATGGCTGAATCCTTGAAAATCAAGCGAAGCATTTGGTCGCGAATACCGCTCGTTAGGGAACTAAAGCAAAGCGTTGGCTGGCAACGCGGAATGCTAATCGGCGGATTAGTGATAATCGTGTTGTTCCTTCTGACCGCAGCATTTGCGCAGTTCATTGCTCCATATGGTTACAACCAGTTGCGGGATTCAAAAGGACTATTTGGTGCCCAGATCCCACCAGGTGGAGAACACATTCTCGGAACAACAGTTGGCGGTTACGATGTGTTTTCCCGAGTAATTTGGGGTTCTCAAACCGCATTACTCGTGATCGTTGTAGCAGTCCTACTGTCAATTTTCGCCGGAATATTCCTAGGGTTGGTTTCTGGGTACTTCGGCGGCTGGCTAGATCGAGTGCTTGTGCTGGTTTGTGACGCGGTCTATGCGTTCCCATCTCTGCTATTGGCGATTGTCATGTCGATTGTCATTTCAGGCGGTAAGTCGAGTCTGTTTGGAGGCATCCTTGCAGCCGCGATCTCGATAACCGTTGTATTCATTCCGCAATATTTCCGGGTAATTCGCTCCGAAGTAGTCCGGGTGAAGTCAGACGCGTTCGTCGAATCCGCAAAAGTGAT
>JAHBSS010000073.1 GCA_019639015.1 Cryobacterium sp.
TCAACCGGATCATTTGGGCCTGTCTTAGAGAGATGGTTTGCAATTGATTTGTCCCGATCGCTACTGAAAAGCGGTGACCTGCGGGGGGCGAAAATCTTGCTTAGAGCATTGATGATTAGGGGAGGCGAACCCCGAGAGGCTCGAAAGGCTCTCGTCGAGCTTAGTCGCGAGGAAGGGCGAAGGGATATGGCGGGGCGTTGGGGCATACTTATACCCGGGCTTACGACCCGTGAAGAGCAAAGAGCGTTCGCCGGCGCGGTTCGTGCTCGAGGTGGAACCGCGTCAAATCTGCGTGAACTAGCCATGATGTATAAGGATCAAACCTTGACCCCCGAGGCGCTGCAAGTGCTCAAATTTGCAAGTGGCGCTACCGGGCCAAGCACTAAGTGAAGTTCTGTGACCATTTCGCTACTTCCTTCCATTGAGTAGCCGAAAATGTTGCGCAGTGGTCAATTGATACCACCCTCGGAGACTTTTGGTTAGTGTTTTTGGGAGCTTTGAACGACGAGAGCGCTGCAGAATTTGGTGGAGCTAAGGGGATTCGAACCCCTGACCTTCTCATTGCGAACGAGACGCGCTACCAACTGCGCCATAGCCCCTTGTTGCGTAGATACGTTACCACGCGGCTAGCTGGCGGCGCGGCGGCGTTTGAGGATTTCGTCCAAGTTTGGCGTGGCAATTGGCTGGTCCAGGTATCCCATTTTGGTGAAGCGGGACTCGCTGGCCACTTGTGGCGTCTTTGAGTGTGTCGGCGCGGTGCGACTGGATGCGCGCAAAGCTTGCTCGGCACGTTCCGCTTCTGCTTGCAGAATGGCAACGTGGTTGGGCGCAGGCAATTGAACTGGCATCGGTATGGAGGCCGCTGGTGCGCTCACCGAAACCGCCACACCTCGTAGGTACAAGGGTTTTGGCAGGGGGACCGGCGTCCACGGTTTTGTTTGGCGTTCGAAGTCTGCTTCGTCATGAATTGCTCTTGAGACTCGTGGTTTCTTAATCGAAGCTGAGGTGCGGGTTCGCGCGCGTGCGACCGCTGCCGCCTGTTGCAAGAGACCTAAGCAGCCGAGGGCGACTGTGGCGGATGCGACAAGCAAAATCCAGGACCCAGTTTGAACGATTTCATTCACCCCGAATCCCGCCGCAACGATAGCGACCAGCAGGAACAGTGAAGCGATTGCGCGCGATCGACGAAGTCGCGAAGCGGCACGGTTTCTTGAATAACGGGGCTTTCCAGTCATCTTCTTCAGCACCTTTTGTTGTGCGGCCACGCTCCGCGCATTTACGGCCACGCGAACCGGCTCTGGCACTTCTGCGCTTTCTGCCATGACGCGCACAGTTTGCTGAAGCCTTACAGCGTTTCGCTCCGTTGCGAGATATTCGCGTCGCCTAAACCAAGTGGGGACCAAATAAATCACCCAAAGCAAAGCTGCGAGCGCAATGATTACGCTCGTTCCAAGCCCGTCGGCACCCATGAAGTTAACGCTAGGTTCGGCTCGCCATCAACCAATCGAGCCACGCCGAATGCGGGGCTTTCAAATAATTGACGTGAGTGCAATCACTCGGTCAGCTTCGGGGACGCGACCGGCTTCCGGTGGCACTTTCCCATCCAACCAACGTCGCAACACTCCAATCGGCAGTTCTTCAGCGGTCAATCCGAAGCAAAAATGGTCACGCCAGTCACCGTCGATGTGAATGAATCTTCGCCTTAATCCCTCGTACCGAAATCCGAGTTTCTCAACGACGCGAAGTGATGCCGCATTCTCAGGTCGAATGCAAATTTCAATGCGGTGCAATCCGAGTTGAAAGAAACAATAATCTGTCGCGAGCGCCACAGATGTCGGAGTGACCGCTTTTCCGGCGAAACTCTCGCCAACCCAATAACCGATCGTGGCGGTCGACATGCTCCCCCAATGGATGCCGGAAACATTCAATTGACCAGCAAACTTGCCCTCGTACTCCATCACGAACGGTAAGCCGTTTCCCGCTCGAGCGTTCGCCAACAGGTGCCGGATGTTCGCCTTGACATCCCCAATAGGTGCGCCACCCGGCACGGTTGCTTCCCATTTGCGAAGCCAGGAACGGTTGGTGCGCAATTCGTGCTCGAGCGCGCGAGCATCCCTAACCCGGATGCCGCGAATCGACACCGCCCCTTCACTCAAGGTTGGGATCGCCATTTGGTCAATCCAAGCCTTCGGCAAACCGTTTCAGCCAGGGTCGAAGCTCTGGACCGATGTCCTCGCGTTCAACCGCGAGTTCCACAATCGCTTTAATGTAGTCGACTCTGTCACCGGTGTCGTATCGGCGACCCTTGAACACGACTCCGTAAACTCCACCGGCGATCGTTTCGTCCGCGGAAAGCACTTGAAGCGCATCAGTCAACTGGATTTCACCGCCTTGACCCGGCTTCGTCGACGCAAGCACTTCGAACACTTGCGGCTGCAACACGTAGCGCCCAATCACAGCGAGATTCGACGGCTCTGTGCCCGGTTCGGGTTTCTCGACCAACCCATTCACTCGAACAACGTCACTCTCATTCGTTGGTGAGACTGTTGCGATGCCATACAAGTGCGCGTGGGAGGAGTCGACTTCTTGCAACGCGATTACCGTCGCGTTTCGTTCGGCTTGCACGTTTAGCATCCGCTGGAGTAAATGATCGCGTTCATCGATGATGTCGTCGCCGAGCAATACGGCGAACGGTTGAACTCCGACGTGCATTTTGGCTTGAAGCACCGCGTGACCAAGACCGAGCGGATCCCCTTGCCGCAAATAGTGCACTTCAGCTAAGTCTGAAGAATAGGTAACCTTCTTTAGCCGATCTATGTCTCCCTTTCTTTCAAGCGCGGCCTCGAGTTCACCAACGCGATCGAAATGGTTTTCGAGTGTTGCTTTGTTCCGGCCCGTGATCATTAGTACGTCAACGATTCCGGCGGCAACCGCCTCCTCAACGACATACTGGATGGCCGGCTTGTCAACAACAGGGAGCATCTCTTTCGGCATCGCCTTTGTGGCAGGTAGAAATCGTGTGCCAAGTCCTGCCGCAGGAATCACTGCCTTCGTGACACGAATCGCCATGCGCTAAGGCTACCCGGATGAGCAGATACTTGAGTCTGAAGATGTAACCAAGCCGCGAGAATACTTGGCCGCACAAAGTAAACTTGCAACATGAGTGGCGATGAAAGCCAGCAGAAGCGAGCGCTGCGCGCTGAACTTCGTGGCAGGCGACGCACCCTAACTTCTTCGGAGCGCGAGAGCGCAACAACGAAACTCACTCAAAATCTTGTTGATCTCGTGAGCGATTTCGACGCGAAAAGCATCACCGCTTACCTTCCCGCTCAGGATGAACCAAACGTGAGACCGTTTTTGGACTGGGCGAGCCAAGAGGGCATTCGAGTGTTGTTGCCGGTCAGCCGCGACGACGGCCTACTTGACTGGGTTGTCGAAACCGAGGAAGAACAAACCGGACTACACGGGATGCCAGAGCCCGTTGGCGAATTACTCGGCCCGATTGCAATCAACGATGTAGATTTGATCCTTGTGCCAGCAGCGGCCGTTGACAAAACCGGGATGCGGCTTGGTTGGGGTAGAGGATACTTCGACCGAACTCTCGGTTCAATGGATCGTTGCCCACCGGTTTATGCTGTCATTTTCGACAACGAGCTACTCGACAAAGTGCCAGCAGAATTGCATGACAAGAAAGTAAACGGAGTCGTAACCCCAAGCGCAATTACGGTGTTACCGATTCCAACAGTCTGAGGAAACATTGCCAACATATTCATATCGCTGCACTGAGTGCGGAACTGCTTTCGACATCCATCAAGAATTCACCGACGACACTCTCACCGTCTGCCCAACTTGCGGTGGGGTGCTTCGAAAGGTGTTTAGCCCGGTAGGGATTTCCTTCAACGGTCCTGGCTTTTATCGCACGGACTCAAGGGAGTCGCCAAAACGCGATTCTGAAAAGACTGACTCGAAGCAAGCTGCTTCAAGTGAGGCCAGCGCGACCGCAAAAGAATCATCGACCACCTCGGGAGCTCCCGCCAAACCGAAGACGGACTCTGCGAAGTCGGATTCGAAGAAGTCGCCCGCCGCAAGCAAGTCCGGTTCTCCCGCGACTAAGGGCGCAGCTTCGTAATTCGGCTAACCCCAGTGCGGTGGCTTATCGGCTTTTAGGCGTTCATCGTTTTCGCGTTCCGATAGCCGTGCATTTGATTGACCAGGCTCCGGGTCCGAACCGGATGCCGCTTTCGTCCGTACACGCCGGTGTCGTTTCGGTCGAATCGCGCTTGAATCACCTGACTCCTTGTTCGAATCTGGATGTTTCAAATCAGCTCTCCACAGCCACCTGTAACGGTTCAGTGACTGGTTCGGGTTTTGCTGCCGGGGTCACGCCCAGCATTGCCGAAATCTTGTCGGCAACAGCTTCCGGATCGCTGAACAATTCGAATGCGAAAATTCGCAAATAATGCCAACCGAGGTGTCGAAGCAACTCGGGATGGAGTCTAAGAGACTCCCGCAGACTACGCCCAGCCAAATCGGCATCCGTTTCAACAGCAAGACACATTCCACCGTTAGCAGTTACTAGCCCCAGCTTGCCTCGGTGCCCCAGAGAGGTCTTCAGTCCCCGCCGCTCCAGCCTGCGAGCTAGATCAACAAGCATTGGGTCGCGATCATCTTGGACAGCGTCGTTGTTTGCTCTCGCCGGAATATCCTCAAGCAGCTCAGCCAACGCCAAGGCGCCGTATTTCATGCGGTCGCGATCGAGGTCGTTTGCATCGAAGCAACTGACAATGACCATGCTCTTGCGTGCGCGGGTCATCGCAATAGCCAAAGCTCTTTCACCATCTGGCTCACCGAGTAGCCCAAGATCGCTCAGTACTTTTCCGTGCGGGGTTCTGCCGTAACCAATCGAGAAGATGACTCGGTCGCGACTTTCCGCCACCGCCTGGTCAATTGTGTAAACCGCGAACGGTTCTGCGCGATCCCCGAGGATGTACTCGTGAAGTTCCGGTCGGGTGGTTAGTCCAACTAGTAGTGCTTCTTGGATTCGGACAGCATGCACGGTGCTTGCAGTGACAACCATGAGGGATTCTTTTGGCTTGGTCGCCGCGTGATCCAAAACGAGCGATACAACGTGGTCCACTTCCTTATCGACGCTCTCGATTGCGCCGGTTTCAGGATCCGGTAGCCCAGTTCCACCCTCGACCTTGTCCAACCGGATGCTTCCATGCCCAAGGAACGTTCCCGCCCAAGGTAGCGACTCAATCGCTCCCGTGTAGTAG
>JAHBSS010000074.1 GCA_019639015.1 Cryobacterium sp.
GAGCTCTCGCCGCTCGTCGTCGACATCTGGATCGTTGGGGAGCGCGTGCAACAGTCGCGACGGAGTTCGCACGACCAGCACCTGCTTGAATTCGAGGCCTTTGGCTCGCTTGATTGTGCCGACCTTGATTGCGTCGGTCGGCATCCCATCATATTTAAGCAGTTCAATCCACGCGATCCCAGCTGCAGTGAGCAGGTTCCCGAACTCGGCAGCAGCGCGGTTGGTGTGAGCGAGGATGCCGATGTCGCCGAGCGCGACTCCTTGCGCAATGAGCGACTTCACTTGCTCCATAACCGAGTCGTCATGTCGAGCCTTCGACTTGAAGTCGCTTAATTTGGGTTCGGTTCCATGCCACTCGGTGGAGCCTCTGTGCTTCTACAGGGTTGGTTGGAAATCTAGCGTTCTCTACAAGTCTGGCAGTGATCGGAGAAGCCCAGGAAAACTGCATGGCGTTCCCACTATGTCGGTGGCGTCTGACTATAGTTTGGGTTTAAGGACTACGAATGGGTTGAACCCCTGGCCGGTCCAAAAAGTTTCTCTTGAGAGCATGGTGCAGAATGCAAGCGAGGCCCCTCGAACACAGACCTAAACTACTTTCCTTATTTTCAGGATGCGGAGGCATGGATCTAGGGTTTCGCCAAGCCGGTTACCAAGTGGTGTGGGCCAACGACTTCGAGCCGGCAGCCTGCGCAACGTACTCGAGGAATTTCGGCGACCACATCGTGCAGGGGAGTATCGCCGATGTTGATTTCTCGACACTTCCCGAAGCGGACATTATCGTCGGAGGTTTCCCATGCCAAGACTTCTCGATGATCTGGAAGAGGGGTGGAATCGAAACTGAGCGCGGAAATCTCTATCGCTATTTTGTGCGAGCTGTGAGGACTGTGCAGCCCAAAGTGTTCGTCGCAGAAAATGTAAAGGGCCTGTTGACTGCTAATGGCGGTGCGGCCATCGATCAAATCAAACGGGACTTTGAGGGCCTCGGCTATCGGGTTTCAGTAGATTTATACAATTTTGCAGACTATGGCACACCGCAGCTGAGGGAGCGAGTCCTCATTGTCGGAGTAAGAAATGACCTTTCATACTTATTCGCCAAGCCGAAGGCAACCCACTCACCGGACGAATATGTAAGTGCCGGTGAAGCTCTAAAAGGCGTAGAGTCCGCCCATTTTAACAATGAGCATCAGAACATAAAACCAAGGACGCGTCAGATAATCGCGGCGATCCCAGAGGGTAAGAATTTTTCCGCTATCGATCCGTCCAGCCCTCTCTACGTCAAGGGAATGATCAGTCATGTTTACCGTCGGCTAGACAGGAGCAAACCATCAACGACTATTATCGCGGGTGGCGGAGGCGGTACTTGGGGCTACCATTTCGAAGAGCCTCGCCCGCTCACCAACAGGGAGCGGGCTCGCCTGTTCGGGTACCCGGATGACTTCATATTCGAAGGATCGATCTCCGAGGTGCGAAAACAAATAGGGAATTCCGTACCCCCGGTGGCGGCTGAAGCGATCGCCAAACACCTATTGGATGCCTTTGATAGCAAAGCAGACTCATCGGCCCTTGCGGAAGAAGAAGTCGCGTAACATAGTCCGACTATGGAAGTCCTCTACTCCAATCTAAAACCTTTGAAAGTGGAAGGTGCCGGTACCTACGGCAAGAAGTTCGTTGATGCCCTATGGGGTTCCAGCGAAGCGATCATGGTGGTTGCGTATGTCTCAGAAGACTCTGTAGTAGACCTCGGAAGATTGATTTCTGAAAGCGAAGAAATCCAGAAGTTTGACCTTGTTGTAGGGATGGCTCGTTTCGATGGCATGACCTTTGGGCAAATGTCGGCACTAACAAGCCTGGATGCTCAGCTAATCGAGCAAGAGTTGGGCAGGGTTCATGTCGTGAAAGCGATTCCCGTTCATGCGAAGATTTCCGGCTTCATGGCAGGAGATGGTCACCGCGCCTTAGTTGGTTCTTCGAACCTTAGTGGTCTAATTTCGTCTTTCCGACAATATGAAGTTGATATCTTCTTTGATGAGTCGCCAAGTGCGGAAAAACTGTACGAGTTTGCCTGTGAAGTCCGAGACAAAGTTTCGGTTCCACTCGATCAGGCAAAGGAATTCGTCAAGTTACGCGAACCCGATTCTGAGATTCTCTTGGGAGTTTCGGGCGTGACGACCGCTGAGTCCGATGTCGAGATATTGATGACCACCGTAAAGTTCTCGATCCCTTTGAAAGTCACGGCCAAGAGCAATCTCAATGCTTTCTTAGGTAAAGGCAGGGCTCATAACGGGCGCGAGATACCGCGGTCTTGGTACGAGATTGAGTTGATTGTGCCCAAGAGCATCACTCAAAAGGAGGGTTACCCCCAAGCGGGAACTCCAAGTTCGACTTTCACGGTCATTACGGACGACCGCCTTCAATTCAAATGCTCGGTTCAAGGGGACTATTCAAAGAACTTCAGGTCAAGCGGTGACTTGAAGATCTTAGGCAAATGGATCAAATCTAGGCTTGAAGCGGCAATGGTGCTCGAACCAGGGCACGCAATTACTGAGGAGACTCTCTCAAAGTATGGACGAAATGACTTGACATTCGTCAAACTTGAGGGGGATAACCTCTGGTACTTGGACTTCTCAGTTGATAATGGCTGAAATGCACCTAGAGTCTTACTTATCTCGGTTCGATGAAACGGAATCCGGTATCGCTCAAGCGGAAGCGGTAAGAAAGACTGCCGCTGATTTTGTTGGAGATAATATTTCGTCGTTCACGCACATGGATTCGATATCTGGGTTGCTCCTCGGGGAAGTGCAAAGCGGCAAGACAGCGAGAGTATTTGGCGTCATCGCCGCAACCGCGGATGAAGACCCGAGCTTCGTCACATTCATTTTGCTAACCAGCAATAACGTTGCACTGCAACGTCAGACTCTGAAACGAGCGCTCTCGGAGCTCAATACATTCAACGTTTGCGATGAGTCTGATGACTTTCGTTTTGTCCATGCTGGAACCGATAGACCGAGCCTTGTCGTTTTGAAGAAAGACCCTAATGTTCTAAGAAGTTGGTTAAACCATCTCAATGGGACCGAGAGGGTGGCGCGGGGCCCAATATTCGTGGTCGATGATGAAGCAGACCAAGCTTCGCCTAATATTCGCATAAATCAGAAGGAAAAGAGCACTATCTTCAAGTGCCTCGAGGAGATACGGAGGTTGGGTACCAGCTCCATTTACCTGCAGGTTACTGCTACGCCGCAAGCACTTTTCCTGCAATCTGAAGACAGCGAGATTAGACCCCAATTTGTAACTTTCTTCGAACCGGGCCGCGGGTATGTCGGCGGAAGATATCTGTTCTCCGACCCATTGCCTCACGCGATGGTTCACATCGAAGAAAAGGAGCGGGACGACCTCCTGGAATCGAAGGACGTGCTTCCCGATGGCCTCGTCCGAGCCGTCGCTACTTTCGTCGTAACCTGTGCTCAATTTGCGGAAGAGGGCAGAGCCAATGCGAATATGCTTGTGCACCCCAGCATTGCAATTGGAGATCATTCCACTGTCTATAGCAAGGTTGATAGAATCCTGAGATCTATGCGCCGCCATCCTTTGAGCAAAGATCAGGAATTGGCGCTCTACGCTGCACACAGCGACTTAAAGGGTTCGCAGCCAGAGTTGCTTGAGTTCGCACAAGTGCGCGAATTCGCCTCTTCTAACACGCGAATCAACGTGTTTACTGTCAATTCCACGGAGGACGCAGAGAAGGGCAATGATTTCGCAAGCGAATTCAACATCGTGATCGGCGGGAACTCCCTAGGCCGGGGAGTCACGTTTTCAAACTTGCAGACCGTCTACTATTGCCGTACAAGTAAGAGCCTTCAATCAGATACTTATTGGCAACATTCGCGCGTATTTGGATATGACAGGAAACTAGAGCTATTGAGGGTCTTCATGCCCGCGAGCTTGATTCGCGCATTTCACGTATTTAGTGAAGCGAATGAGACCTTGATTGAATTGGTCAAGAGCGGGGCTTGGAAGACTCTGCAAATCGTATTACCTTCTGGGTATAGCCCTACTCGAAAATCAGTAATAGAGCGCTCAAAATATTCGGTAATAGTGGGTGGAACGAACTACTTCCCACCTGATCCGACGCAAACTGTGAGCAAGAAACTGAACCGCCTTCTATCATCCTTTAACGAATCAAGGCCGGGGCACAAAGTGACTGCAGACTTGCTGATTGAACTGCTGAACCTCACCGACCCGAAGACACCCTCGTGGCCCGCAGAAGACTTCGCGTCCGCGATTAGGGGCCTCGAAGCCTCTACAGAGTGCAGGTTGATCGTTCGGCGCGCTAGGGCGATTTCAAAGAACACGGGAACCCTCTTGTCGCCTGATGACAGGAAGATAGGGAAGAGCTATGGAGGTTCCGTGGTAGTTACTGCGTACGAGCTAACCGGGGAGCAAAATCTGGGTTGGGAAGGCTCACCTTTTTGGATACTGAATATCAAACTCCCAGAAGGTAAAGTCTTTCACCAAACACACTGACCACTGTGATCTTCGCAATGGTTCAGCTCGGCGATAAAGAGCTAGTTTGCATAACCTTTAAGAGTGGAACCTTGGAGCGCTGCACCTGGGGTTCGTCGCAGTATGCAGTCAAATCGGCGGCGAGATACCAAGTTGGAACTGAAGGTGCGAAGTGCGCTGCACAAAGATGGGTTGAGGTTTCGAGTTGACTATCCCCCTTTTACTCGAGGCCATCGCGCGGACATCGTGTTCACACGTGTGCGAATTGCAGTGTTTCTAGACGGGTGCTTCTGGCACGGTTGCCCGTTGCACTACATTCCCCCCAAGACAAACCCCGGCTACTGGATACCGAAGATCAGGGGCAATTCAAATCGAGATCGAGCTATCACGGAGGAACTACAGAATGCGGGCTGGATTGTTCTTCGGTATTGGGAGCATGAAGATCTTGACCAAGTGGTGCGTCAGATATCCGCCGAAGTCAGACGTTGCTTGGAGAGTTTGGGTCGCTGAGTAAGTAGTCGTGTTTGTAAGC
>JAHBSS010000075.1 GCA_019639015.1 Cryobacterium sp.
CTTGAAATCTATTTGTTCATCAACCAAGGTCCATCACTTTCTGAAGTCCCTGTGATTCAGCGCGGGATCGGAATTGTGCAGCGGTTTTCAAGCTTTTTTGGAAACGCGGGTTTGAACACGGAGGAGCGAATGCGGTTTGGTGTTGCGCTTGGTGGCGCCGCCTATCTATTAGTCACTGAACCGACAATCGGGATCGATTCGGATGGCAACGACAACACGCGAGAGGGCCTCATTAAGATTGTCCGTGAACTTCTCGCCCCGGTGCCGGTAAGCGTGAAGGAAGACTAATGGCGACATTGCTTTATCGGCTTGGAAAATTCTCTTTCCAGCACCCATGGCGGGTCTTGATTGGTTGGATCTTGTTGCTAGTCATCATCTTGGGCGGCGGGATCATGCTGGGCGGAAAGTCCCAAGAATCATTTGTGATTCCCGGAACAGAATCACAAGTGGCATTGGATCGACTAAACGCGGTTTTCCCTGAAGTTTCTGGAGCAAGTGCAGAAGCGGTTTATCAGGCTCCGGAAGGCAAAAGAGTCGACTCCGAAACTTTCAAGAGTGCGATCATTGCCATGGCTAGCACGATCCGAAGCATTCCCGGCGTCAATTCGGTCACGACACCTTTCGACGAATATGCGGGTAAGCAAATCAGTGACAATGGCTCGATTGCGATCAGCCGCATCCAGTTCGAGGGTTCAAGTTCAGAAATAACCGACGCGACTCTTGCAAAGGTGACTTCAACAGCGAAAGCTGCCGAAGCGCTCGGACTTCGAGTGGAGTTCGGCGGGCAGGTTTTTGCAGACACCACGTTTGGAATTACCGTTACCGAAATCTTTGGAGTCGTATTCGCCGGCATAGTGCTCTTGATAACTTTTGGTTCCTTGCTTGCCGCCGGCATGCCGTTGCTAAGCGCTCTTATCGGGGTGGGCATTGTGATCGGTGGAATAAGCGGGGTTTCGCTATTTGTTGAGGTTTCGAGTTCCGCACCGCTACTTGCCCTAATGATCGGGCTCGCGGTCGGGATCGACTACACGCTGTTCATACTTTCGCGACACCGGGCGCAACTCGCCGGAGGTGAAAGCGTCGAAGAGTCAGCCGCGAAAGCTGTCGGAACTGCCGGAAGTGCGGTTGTGTTCGCTGGCCTCACAGTCATCGTCGCTTTGTTAGGGCTGCTTGTGGTGGGGATACCGTTCCTGAGCGTTATGGGAATTGGTGCAGCGTTCGCAGTCCTTGTTGCCATGGCGGTTGCGACAACCCTTCTACCGGCTCTTTTGCGTCTCGCGGGGGAGCGCTTGCGTCCGAAACCGAATTCTAAAGCCGCAAGACGAGCTGGCAAGACAGGCGACCGAACGATGGGGCGCCGATGGGTTCGTGGAGTGTTGAAGCATCCAATTCTTGCCTCGATTGGCGTGCTGGCAATTCTGGGAACGGTCGCGATTCCGGCGTTCGATCTAAAACTTGCCTTACCCGATGGTTCTTCCGAGCCGGCCAACTCAACCCAAAGGCAAGCGTATGATTTGATTTCTTCGGGGTTTGGACCGGGATATAACGGACCGCTGATTGTCGCGGTTGATATTACCCAAACTACGAATTTCATGAATGATCTGGACGAAATCGCAAGCAAGATCCGAAATCTCGACGGGGTCGAATGGGTTAGTGGCGGTTTGCCCGACACGGGTCTCGACACCGCAATAATTCAAGTTGTACCGTCGAGTGCGCCGGAAGCCGAACAGACCGCGAGAGTTGTAAAAGAAATCCGTGACTTAGCGCCCGAAATCTTGAAGAACTATTCGACTCCGATGTGGGTCACGGGCACGACCGCGGTCGCAATTGATATTTCAAGTCGATTGGATGCTGCGCTCTTGCCTTTCGGGGCTGTGGTCGTCGGATTGTCGATCTTGCTCTTGATGATCGTGTTTCGCTCTCTACTTGTTCCGCTCAAGGCGGCAGCAGGATTCTTGCTTTCAGTTCTAGCGGCATTTGGTGTGACAGTTGCGGTCTTCCAATGGGGCTGGTTCGGAGAAATCGTTGGACTCGAGAAAGCTGGACCGATCTTGAGTTTCATGCCAATCATCCTTATGGCGGTGCTGTTCGGACTAGCTATGGACTACGAAGTGTTTCTCGTTTCGGGGATGCGGGAGGAATACATCAAACTTCGCACTAGAGGGCTCAGTTCAACGGCCGCAGCGAAGCAAGCGATTCCAAGCGGCTTCGCTAATGGAGCACGGGTTGTCACTGCGGCAGCGCTGATAATGTTCTTCGTTTTCTTTGCCTTCGTTCCCGAAGGTGCCGGAATGATCAAACCGATTGCACTTGGACTGGCGGTTGGCATCGCGTTCGACGCGTTCCTAGTCCGAATGACACTTGGCCCAGCTCTAATGGCGCTCATGGGTCGATTTGCTTGGTGGATTCCCAATCGAGTCTCCAGGCATCTTCCTGATATTGATATTGAAGGAGAAGGACTCAGATCCCACCTCGATGAAATCGAATGGTCCGAGTCGAAAGCTGGCTACGCGATTGTCTTGGAAAACGTTGTCGCAGGAGTGGATGAAGCAAGAATCGGTCCATTCAACTTGTCGATCCGTTCGGGCAGTCTGGTCAGGGTAAGTGGGAAGGTGTTTTCGCGCTGGCTCCTGGCAATAACCATCGCGGGTCGATTGCCGCTAATAGAAGGACGAGCGGTGGTCGCTGGGAGAACTTTGCCTTCGTCAATGCGCGCGGTACGAAAGAAGGTTGCCATCGCGAGCCTCCAAGGGTTCGAAACCGAGTCCTTGGAAATGAATCTGCTTGAGCTCGTCACGGAACGAATCAGACTCACTCGCAAAGGCATCCAATCAATTGGTGCGAAAGCTCAAGCGAATGCTTGGCTAACTCGGATTCGTGTCGGCCTGAAGGAGTTCGGCATCGAACTGGACATTGAAGCGGGCATTTCATCAATGGACCCACTCAATAAGGCAGTTGCAATTGCTTGCGTTGCATTGTCTGAGCGCCCAGAAATCGTGATGGTTGACCTCGGAGACGGTGTAGCTGACGAGAGTCAAGAGGCAAGGCTACTAAGTGCACTCAACCAAATCAGTCCCGCCGGAACAACGGTTATTCTCGGGGCCGAGCAACCGTGGCTAAGCAAAACGACGCTTGAACGGAAAGTTGTAGACATCGAACTTTCTGAAGCAGAAGCAAGAGCTTTCGAGCTGGTTGGTCGCGAACCTGAGATTACAAGAGGAGAAGAACGATGAATACACTGACTTCACGATTTAAATCTCTAAGAAGGAATTCAACTTGGCTTAGAAGACTCGGTGTTCTCGCGGTTGTTGTAATCCCACTCGCATTCACCGGTCTGTTTGTCGGGGCACTATCAAATGTCGACAAATCACTGGATCGAATCCCAGCCGCTGTAGTAAATAACGACAGCGTTCTTTACACAACGGGCGCGAACGGAGAATCAACCCCGGTTTTCGCTGGACGGCAATTAGTGACTGAGTTAACTGCTAGTACTGAAGCGTTCAATTGGAAAGTTACGAATAGTGAGGATGCAGCGCGTGCCCTCAAGCGTGGTGAGGTGTACGCGGTTCTAACGATCCCAGCAGACTTTTCGAAGTCCATCCTGTCTCTTGGCGGACCGAACCCAACTCGAGGGGAAATCTCAATAAAGACGGACGACTCGCACAGTTACCTAACCGGCACTCTTGCCGAATCAGTTGGAAGAGCGCTCGCAAGCTCGTTTGGAACCGAAGTAACGGCGCAGTACATTCAAAAAATTCAGTCCGGGATTGGCGACCTAGGTAGTTCACTTGAAGGCGCCGCAAACGGAGCCTCGTCGATTTCGGATGGTGCCGAGAAACTCCGAGATGGACTTGGCCAACTTTCAAATGGCGCAAGTTCGGCCCATTCGGGAGCGCAAGACCTCTCAAACGGCATTGTTTCGTACACAAAGGGTGTCGATTCCCTAAGTGACGGACTCGCGCAACTCAAGAACGGCTCGGCGGGACTTGGTGCGTTGAGTTCCGGGGTCAGCCAGTTCACTGGATCGATTGCTAGCCTCGCAAGCGCATTGGCAACAGCCAACAGCAACTTGCAAGTAAACCCGAATGATCCGGTTGCTTTGGCAACCGTGAATGCTTTGAGTTCGCAACTTTCTGTGGCAGCAGCAGGAGGGAACCAACTTTCCAACCAAGTTGGATCGAGCTTGACCGGACTCGCTGCGGGGATTGCGCAAAGCGCCGACGGTGCAAGTCAACTTGCGGCCGGTTCGTCTTCACTTCGCACCGGAGCAAGTTCACTCGCAAATGGTCTGAGCTCAGTAACAGACGGATTGAACTCCTCCGCGGACGGGGCCTCAAGCATCGCAAGTGGGGCGGGAGAGCTTGCTTCGGGACTTAAAGCAGGCGCTTCGCAGATTCCAGATTCTGCTTCAGATCCAAAAGCTGCCGCGAAAATTGTTGCCGACCCGGTTTCTGTTGAAGTTTCAAGAGTGAATCAAATCGGCGGACTAAATGAATCGCTTGCCGGGTTCTTGATTCCGTTGGGACTGTGGATTGGTGCGCTCGCAATTTTCTTGATCTATCGACCAAACTCTCAAGGAGCATTAGCCACCGGAGCAACGAATTCAAGAATTGTGCTTTCCAACTTCATT
>JAHBSS010000076.1 GCA_019639015.1 Cryobacterium sp.
CTAAATGGGATCCCAAAATTGTCGGGTCGGAGTCACACAGGTCTGCAATGTGTTCAAGCGAAGCGCACAATGTTGTCACTGGGTTTGCCACAAGGCTAAGTACCGAACGGGTCGTGCCGTGGGTTCTATGAGTTTTGATTGCCGAGCGAATGCTAACTAGATCTTCGTCGAATGAATAACCGCCACCGCCGTGACAATGGATGTCGATGAAACCGGGAGTGAACCAACTACCGCTAAGATCGACAGTTTCAACGTTGGCAGGCAGCAACGTTTGGGGGACGATTCCGCTACCAACATCCTGAATAATGCCGTCTGCCTCAATTAGCCAGAAGTCATCCACGATGCCATTGGCATCAAGTTTCTTGGCGTTATGAAAGTACTTTGCCATTTGAAGTCAGCAAGCTCTTTTCCGCTTCGTTGCACGTACGAACGGGGTGCTGCGTACCCAACTAGCCTATCGGGCGAGTCGACGGCGAACACTCAAGAGAACCGCGCCTATTGCGAGCAACCCGACTCCACCCGCGATTGGAAGTATCGGGTTCGAACCAGTTTCGGCCAGAACTGGACCGACTTCCACGGCTCCCATGTCGAGTCGGTCGACTACACGGGTTTGGCCACGTTGGTCGGTCGTCAAACCGCTAAATGAAGGTTCACCACTGTTAATAACCGGGCTTCCTGCCAAAGGCAAATGGGTGAGAGTTGGCCCACCGTTGTTAGCTAGTGAGCCTAGCAATGGGTTCACTCCGGTTAGGTTGCCATCACCGGCTGCCAACGAGACACTTGCAGCGACCGAGGGGGATTCAACGAGACTGTAATTAATGAGCAAGTTAGTCGAGACACGGGTCTCAAAACCGCCACTTGCGAAAATCGAATCCTGTACAAGGACCGCAGGACCGTCGAGATATACCGGCTCCAAAGTCGGTGACGAACCAGTTGAGGTATTCGACATAAATGTAGAACTCTGGATCAGGACTTGCGCATCCGATACCCCACCGATGTATGCGCCTCCAGCGGATTCACCGGAGTTACCAGAGATCGTTGAATTAACAATCGAAAGAGATGCGGGATCGCCACCATCGTAGTCATCGAGATATGCATAGATTCCCCCTCCGGTTGCTCCGGTGTTTCCTGAAATTGTGGAGTTGGTGAGGAGGACTGTGAAATCGAAAACGCTGGCATCAATATATAAACCCGCACCATCAGACGTGGGTTCGTTGGTGCCGCTAATTGTTGTACGGTCTATCTGGATACTTGAATCCGCGCCACTTGAATCCGAAATCGTAACCCCGTTGGACAGGCTTGCAACTATTTGAGAGCTTAGAAGCTCGATCTTTCCACCGTCGGAGACTTCCAGATCCGCACCGATGTCTGAATTTTCTATTCGAATGTTCGTGGCCGAGATTTTGGATCCTGAGTCGTCGGAGTCCGCTTCGAGCCCACTGTCACCCACATCGAGCACCGTGCCATTGCTGATTACAATTTGAGCGCCGTCTTCCGTTTCCACATCAAGCCCGTCGTCATCAGAATCAGAAATTGCGAAACCAGTGACTGTTGCAACGGAGTTTCTCCACGCATCGATCTGGATTCCGTCGCTTTCGTTGTAAGTTGAAGTCGAGTTAGTGAAGGTTAGTGTTGAGTCATCGTCTGACTCGATCTGGATTCCATCGTCAGTGTTGTCGTTTGTATTTGAATTTGAAAACGTTGCAGTACTCGACCCATAGGTCTCTAGATAAATACCGATACCGTCGTTGTCATTTGCCGTCAAATTCGACCCAACGAAGGTCGATGTGTCATCCAATGCAAAGTGAAAACCCGTTGAAGCGTTTTGTTCCGCCTTCGAATTGCTCACTGTCAACGAAGCAGATCCCGATTGTTGGGACCAAATACCCCAACCCGTCTGGGATTGGGAAAACACAGAATCGGTAATCGTCGAAGTTCCACCAGTCAAAGCCAGGTTCGCTCCATCTCCAAGCGAGGTGAGGAGCTGGGACGAGCTGATCTGAACATTACTTGAATTAGAGCTGACTCCCTCATAGCAGCCTGAGGTTACAACGTTCAAAACGCTGAGGGCGCCGGTGTCGGTTGAGATCGCTGCCACGTTGGCCGTCAGTCCGGCACCCTCAATTCTGAGATTGCTAACGGAAAGGGCTGTGGTTGAGGTTGCGTTGAAAGCATTGTAATTCGCGGCTAAAACCGTGAAATTGGTGGCGCCCGGACCGTTGATCGTAAGCGGTTCAGTGATCACTGGTAGGTCAGAAAGTAAGGTGAGTGTTCCGGTTGCGGTGATATTAATTGTGTCTGCAGAGGGGTCCGCATTCGCATCAAGAATTGCTTGACGTAATGAACCTGCCCCGCTATCGGCAGTTGTTGTGACGGTGCTGTTCGTGGCACTCGCGGGTGACGCTACGAGCAAAACCGCGCCAAACGAGAGCGAAAGGCAGCCGAAAAAAGCAAGGGTCTTCATGTACCTGGGCCGGGATGTCACGGGGTTTCCATTCATTGAAGTGATATATCGGAATAAGTTTCAGTTTTTGAGTGTAACTGAAAGCTGGCTTTCCTTGGAAACAAGCAGACCAATCTCAATGAAAAATTACGGTTCGTCTTCCGTCGAGCAACACTCTGTGCTCGGCAAGCCAGCCGACTGCCTGAGTGAGGGTGCGGGATTCCTCGTTTTGGCCGATCCTCTTGAGAGCGTCAGGAGAACTGGAGTGGTCAACCCTCACGACGTTTTGCTCAATGATTGGACCCTCATCCAAATCATCCGTCACGAAATGAGCGGTCGCACCAATAAGTTTCACACCGCGCTCATGCGCCTGACGGTAAGGGTTTGCGCCTTTGAATCCGGGCAAGAACGAATGATGAATATTGATAACTTTGCCAGCAAGCGCAGCACACGTTTCAGGCGAAAGCACACGCATAAATCGGGCAAGCACGACGAGTTCGATTTCGTATTTCGATACAACTTCAATAAGCCGGTCTTCAAAGGCCTTCATGTCTGAGTTTGAGTTAACTCTCAAAGCTTCGAAAGGTATCTCATAGAAGCCTGCGAGACGGTCAAGATCTGGATGATTCGACATCACGAGAGGCACTTCAATTCCAAGTTGCCCCGCGCTCTTTCTGAAGAGCAGATCCGCTAAACAGTGGCCCTCTTTTGTTACCAAGATGAGTGTTCGAATCGGGCGACCGACAACATCCAGCGTCCAATCCATTTCGAAACGCTCGACCACGGGCAGGAGTTTTGCTTCAAGTGCAGCTCGATCAGCAACGGATTCAACTTGCAGTCGCATGAAGAAACGGCCCGTTCCAATGCTTGTGAATTGCTGTGACTCGGTGATGTTTCCACCGGCATCGGCTATTGCTCCGGTTACTGCGTGAACTATTCCCGGCCCGTCGACGCAGACGAGGGTTATTACCCAGTGGTTGAAATTGACCGCCTCCATAGGCAATTAAGCGTATTCGATCTCATGACTTGGAATTCTCGCTTAGTGTGAGCGTTGTATTGATGACTTGACGCGAGAAGTTGGGGGAGCGCGAACTTGTCAAAATCTGCCCGATCAGGGTCGAGTAGTTCTGGCGCTCAAAGGGAGGCCTTCCCTTGGACGGGGTTACTGACGCTCTCGGGCGCGATCTTTGTTTGCGTGACAAGTGAATTCCTGCCAACGGGACTGCTACCAGAAATGGCTGAAGGTTTAGGGGTTTCGCAGTCAAGAGTCGGGTTACTCATTTCGTTTTTTGCTGCGACTGTAGTGGTCAGTGCAACACCCCTCACAGCTTTGACCACCCGGTTGCCAAGAAAGCCGCTTGTGCTTGTCGTACTAGCAGTGTTCGCCGCGACGAACTTCATTGGTGCGATCGCGCCGACCTACGAAATCATGGCGGCATCCCGCATTCTCGGTGGACTCGCACACGGCTTGTTTTGGGCGGTAGTGGGTGCGTACCCGGCGCATCTAGTTAAACGCGGTCAGTTGGCAAGAGCGATTGCGGTAACCTCGGCCGGTGGATCTGCCGCATTCGTGTTAGGGGTACCAGCCGGAACCGCGCTTGGCCATTTGCTCGGGTGGCGACTGGCGTTTACAACGGTGGGTATTGCGATAGTCGTGCTCGCACTTCTCGTTCTGAAGTTGCTACCACCGGTTGACCATTTGAAGATCGAAACAGCAGAGCTCGCCACCATTCAACCCGGCCCGCTACTTCGCGACCGCACGTTTCCAAGAGTGTTACTGATTTGCTTGTTCATTTTGCTAATGATGATCGGCCAGAACCTGTATTACACCTACATCGTTCCTTACTTCATCGAAGTCAATCGCTTTCCTGCGGATGCCGTGAGCGTGCTCTTGCTCGTGTACGGAATCTCCGGCGCGTTCGGACTTCTAGCCGTCGGGATGGTGGGAAGCAAGTATCCAAGGGCGGGTCTTGCCTCGAGTATTCTCCTTGTCGCGCTCGCTGTGCTTTCAATGGGATTGCTTCCGCAACTACCACCGGTCGTAATTGTTGTTCTTGTCGTGTGGGGTGCGGCATTCGGCGGGGCTCCCGCGTTGTTTCAAACCAGAGTGCTT
>JAHBSS010000077.1 GCA_019639015.1 Cryobacterium sp.
TTGTGCGAAGCTTTCCGATGATCTAGGAGCCGGTTCCATGACTGGTTTGCCAATCATCGAGACTAAGGCGAACGACGTATCGGCTTACATTCCAACCAACGTGATTTCGATTACCGATGGACAGATCTTCTTGCAGTCGGATTTGTTCAACGCAAACCAGCGACCAGCGGTTGACGTTGGTATTTCGGTTTCCCGTGTCGGTGGTGACGCTCAGGTCAAGTCGATCAAGAAGGTTTCTGGAACTTTGAAGATCGAGCTCGCTCAGTACCGTGCTCTCGAAGCGTTTGCGATGTTCGCATCCGACTTGGATGCTGCAAGCCGTCGCCAACTTGCTCGCGGTGCGAGACTAACCGAGTTGCTAAAGCAGCCGCAGTACTCTCCTTTCCCAGTTGAGGATCAAGTTGTTTCGATTTGGGCAGGCACGAATGGCAAGCTCGATGAAGTTCCCGTCGAAGACATCCTGAAGTTTGAGCGCGAGTTGCTCGACTATCTAGGTCGCAATACCAAGGTGCTCAAGACTCTTCGCGAGACGAACGTGCTCGACGATGACACTGTTGCAACCTTGGACAAAGAGATCGACAAGTTCAAGCTGCAATTCCAGACCGGCGAGGGTAAGCCTCTCATCAGCGCTGGCAAGGAAGAGTTCGAAGAGATCGCACCTGAAGACATCGCGCAGGAGAAGATTGTGAAGGGTCGCCGCTAACCCATGGGTGCCCAGCTTCGCATTTACCGGCAGAAGATTCGCTCTGCCCAAACGACCAAGAAGATAACCAAGGCGATGGAACTCATCGCTGCTTCTCGTATCCAGAAGGCGCAACAGCGAGTTGCTGCCTCGGGTCCGTATTCGCGGGCTGTTACGCGGGCGGTTTCTGCGGTTGCAACTTATTCGAATGCGAAGCACATTCTTACTACCGAGCCGGAGAAGGTTGAGCGTGCAGCGATCCTGATTTTCTCGTCAGATCGTGGCCTTGCCGGAGCGTTCAATGCGAATGTTCTTCGCGAGGCGGGCGAGTTGGAGGCGAGGCTTCGCGCAGAAGGTAAGGATGTCGTCCACTACCTATTCGGTCGCAAAGCGATCGCTTATTTCAACTTCCGTAAGCGTAAAGTCGAGGACTCGTGGTTTGGCTCAACGGACAATCCTGACCCCGACATCGCCCACGAAATCGGGCAAGCTCTAGTCGCTCGATTCATCCAACCAGCAAGCGAGGGCGGAGTTGACGAAATCCACATCGTCTACAACCGCTTTATCAGCATGCTCACTCAAGAGCCGGAGGTTGTGAGGCTACTTCCTTTGGAAGTTGTCGAGGAAGCCGAACCGGTTGGTGAACACATTGCATTGCCTCTCTACGAGTTCGAACCCGAGGAGGCCGGTGTGCTCGACGCTCTGCTTCCGGTTTACATCGAAAGTCGTATCTTCAACGCGATGTTGCAGTCGGCGGCAAGCAAACACGCTGCAACTCAGAAAGCGATGAAGTCAGCCAGCGACAACGCAGACAAACTCATCACGGACTACACCCGGCTTTCAAACAACGCTCGTCAGGCAGAAATTACCCAACAGATTTCCGAGATCGTGGGCGGCGCAGACGCCCTCTCCTCGGCAAAGTAGCAATCAACAGAAACAGGAAAGCAATGGCAACTACAGCACCCGCAAAGAAGAAGGCGGCAGCCGCGACCGGCGTTGGCCGTATCGCTCGAGTGACCGGACCGGTTGTTGACATCGAGTTCCCGCACGATGCGATTCCAGACATTTACAACGCATTGAAGACCACGATCATTCTCGGAAAGGACGAGCACGAGATCACTCTCGAAGTTGCTCAGCACCTTGGGGACGACGTGGTTCGCGCTATCGCGTTGAAGCCAACCGACGGTCTGGTTCGTGGTCAGGAAGTCCGCGACACCGGTGAGGCAATCACGGTTCCTGTTGGCGATGTGACAAAGGGCAAGGTGTTCAACGTTATCGGTGAGATTCTGAACGCCAAGCCAAACGAGAAGATCGAAGTCAAGGAACGCTGGAGCATCCACCGCGAGCCACCTGCGTTCGACCAGCTAGAGTCGAAGACTCAACTCTTTGAGACCGGAATCAAGGTCATCGACTTGCTAACCCCTTATGTGCAGGGTGGAAAGATCGGCCTGTTCGGTGGCGCCGGCGTCGGTAAGACGGTTCTAATTCAAGAGATGATTCAGCGCGTGGCTCAAGACCACGGTGGTGTTTCGGTGTTCGCTGGTGTCGGTGAGCGTACTCGTGAAGGAAACGACCTCATCCACGAAATGGAAGAGGCAGGTGTTTTCGACAAGACCGCTCTCGTGTTCGGTCAAATGGATGAGCCGCCAGGAACCCGTCTTCGCGTTGCTCTTTCCGCGCTGACTATGGCGGAGTATTTCCGTGACGTTCAAAAGCAGGATGTGTTGCTGTTTATCGACAACATCTTCCGTTTCACTCAGGCCGGTTCAGAGGTTTCAACGCTTCTTGGCCGTATGCCTTCCGCCGTTGGTTATCAGCCAAACCTTGCGGACGAAATGGGCATCCTGCAGGAGCGCATCACTTCAACTCGTGGTCACTCGATTACGTCGCTTCAGGCGATCTACGTTCCCGCTGATGACTACACCGACCCCGCACCGGCAACAACGTTCGCGCACTTGGACGCAACGACCGAGCTCAGCCGTGAAATCGCATCGAAGGGACTATACCCTGCGGTTGACCCGTTGACTTCAACGAGTCGAATTCTTGACCCGCGCTACTTGGGTGAGGACCACTACCGCGTCGCTACCACGGTCAAGCAGATTTTGCAGAAGAACAAAGAACTTCAAGAAATCATCGCGATCCTCGGTGTCGACGAACTTTCTGAGGAAGACAAGATCACTGTTGCTCGCGCACGACGCATCCAGCAGTTCCTTTCCCAGAACACCTACATGGCAAAGAAGTTCACGGGTGTTGAAGGTTCAACAGTTCCGCTCAAAGACACGATCGAGTCCTTCGACGCGATTTGTCGCGGAGACTTTGACAGCGTCGCAGAGCAGGCGTTCTTCAACGTTGGAGCAATTTCCGATGTCGAAGAGAAGTGGGCAAAGATTCAGAAGGAGAACGGCTAGAAATGGCCAATCTCACGGTTAGCGTGGTCTCCGCCGAGCAGGAAGTGTGGTCGGGGGAGGCCAGGCAAGTTGTCGCGAAGACTCTCATTGGCGAGATCGGTATTCTCGCGGGTCACGAACCCGTGCTCGCGATTCTTGCTGCTGGAAACGTTCGAATTACGCAACCCGACGGTGGTGTTGTGACCGCGGTTGCAGAAGACGGCTTTCTTTCGGTCGATCACGATGTCGTGACGGTGGTCGCGCGAAACGCGAGTTTGATCGCGAGCGACGAGAAATCTCGTCATTGAGCTCGACTAGTTGTTGACCGTGAGTACGATCTTGCCGAGGCCGTGGCCCGATTCAAGGTCCCGATAGGCGCGAACGACTTCGTCCATGGGATAGGCTCCCCGAATTGGCAAAACTAGTTCGTTCGCTGACGCGGCTCGAGCGAACTCTGTAAGTTCGGTCGAATTCTTCTTGCCGCCTCCAACACTCAAAACACCGTATTTTTCTGAGGCATCATTACTTGCGATTGTGTCAATTCGTGCCGGTGGAATCTCGAGTGCCAATGCGGTCTCGATAGCAATATCACCAACTGTGTCTAATGCAGCCGTGTAACCTTGCGGAGCGGCAGCGCGAAGTCGCTCCAATTCGCCATCACCGTAAGTGATTGGGGTGATGCCAAGCGAAGAGAGGAATTCATGGTTTCGACTGCTTGCGGTTCCGACAACTTTTGCTCCTAGAGCTTTCGCAAACTGAATAGCAATTACCCCGACACCACCAGCCGCTCCGGTCACCAAGACCGTGTCTTCCGGTCCAAGGTCTAATGAATCTATGCTTCGACGCGCTGTGTTGGCGCTTAGTCCGAGGCCGCCGGCAATGTTCCAGTCAAGCTTTGTCGGTTTTGTGGCAAGTTGTCGCTCAGGGACGGTTACAAATTCGGCTTGAGCGCCGTTTCCAATCCAACCAATAACCTCATCGCCTACGGACCAATTTGATATGTCAGCGCCAATCGCTCTGACCACGCCAGCGAATTCGACGCCTTGACGGGACGGGAGTTGATGTCCTGGAATGTATCCTCTGCGGACCTTGAAATCCCACGGATTTACGCCAGCGCTTCGAACTTGCACTTGAACTTCACCTGATTGCGGTTCAGGCAATTCGATGTCGATCAGTTCGAGCACTTTCGGTCCACCGAATCGGCTGAAACTTACCGCCTTGGGCATGAGAGATTCCTTTCAAGTCCAAGTGGTCGGCTTGGACAGCGATCCTTGCAAGTCTTTCATAGTTCGACGAAGTTCGAGTTGCGGAGTGAGTGCTCACTCAGTTATAGTTTTCACCGTGATAAATCGACATTCAAAAGCGCCGACTAAGACTGGTCGCGCTCCAAGAATGTCGGTTGAGGAGCGACAATCCGCA
>JAHBSS010000078.1 GCA_019639015.1 Cryobacterium sp.
GTAGCGCTCGTGTCGTAACTTCAACGGTAGTGAGATCATCGAAGCCGACGCTTTGTCTTGCACACCCGCGATTGTTGGAGGCTTTCCTGTAATGCTCGTTTGCTCTAACACTTCGGCAAAGCGGATCGATTCGAGCGGCGCTTCAAGTTGAATCGACTCCGGTTCAGCTGGAAGAGGCTGATCTGCGGACACAACCTGCACGTCTCCGATGGTGTCCGCTCCGACAGCAACCAAAAGGGAAAGTTCGTCGTCGGCCGAGGTCTTGATGGTTTGACGCAAGGCTGTTAGTCGACGGCCTTCGGGGAGCAGTCCGGCGAAGTAGGGTGCTACCGCCCCAGCCGGAGTAATTCGCGGTTGCTCACTAAGTGGAAGTGTGGATGCTATTGCGGGTGCCTTAGACGCTAGATAGTCAGCGTGATAATGAAAGTCGATTCCGAGCGGGGATCGGATCATACGAGCGGCGAGGCGCCCCGCTTTATAGACGTCGGCGGCGTTCTGGATTGTCGGAGTTGTCAATTTGTGCTCGATGTGGCGTGCCGTGGTGCAATGTTTAGGTCGAGTCCAAGCGTGTTGAGCACTGTTAGCAAACTGGATAGTCGTGGATTTGTTTGACCCAACTCGATTTGCCCTATCGCGCGAACCGAAATTCCGGTGAGTGCCGCCAGGTCTTCTTGGGTTACCCCTAGGTCTTTGCGCCGTCTTGCGATCGTGCGCCCGAATTCAACTGCAAGAGATGCGTTGCCTTCCTCTTCCAAAGACCGTTCCTTCCTGCATCGTGAAATCCGAACCATAGTGCGGATTAGATAACTTTAGCGTGGAGTATCGGTCACTTCAAGCGAAAACCGTAACAAACTACGGTTTTGAGTGGAATTTGATTCAGTTTCGCGCGAAACCTTAGGAAACCGAATTATGGTGCGGATTGAATCTCTGTAACTTTTGTAAGCCGTTCGAAAGCGGACTGCGATTCCGGTTCGCATTTTTGTGTGTCTTACTATTTCAAAATGTCGAGCGGTGGTAGTGCGTTCACAATGGCGACGGTTTCGACACTTACGCGGGTGATGCGTTTCACGAGGTCGACGATGTAGCGCGGGTTGCCGTGCTCTTTGCCCCAATCGTTGGGGTCGTTGACGATTCCACTCGCCTTGTCGGTTTTGATTTGGTAGCGCTCGAGAATCCAGTCGAGGGCGCTTCTCGAGCCGAGTAGATAGTTGTGGGCTTCTTCAGGGATGCCGGCGAGGGTTAAGTGTTCGTTCAGGATCACGCGCGATTTGTCTAGCGTTTTGCCGTGCTTGGCATATTTCATCTTCTTGACGTGGAGTAATTGCTCGACGGGTGCACCATCGGAGATTTCCTCAAGCGGCCACGGCTCGATCGTCTCGTAGCCGAGGTGTATCTCGGAAAGCTTGCGACCGGACTCGGCGAAACCCCAAAAATCCTTGACTTTCGGGATGCGCGGCAACATCTTCTTGAGGTCAGATGCGAAGCGCTCGCGGTACTCCGGGGAGTGGAGCAGACCATAGACATAAAAGAAGATGTCATCTTTCGTGATCGTGCGATCTTCCAGCACACTAAATGTGTTTCGATAGTCGTCGAGGATGCCGTCGGTCACGTTATCAACGCGAGTGTATTCCTCGGCCCCGTCGTCGAAACCCGCGATCTGGTTTACGTCGGTGACGCGTTTTTCGTAGGAGTATCGGGGGAAGAATTGGCCCGTATCTAGGGTGTGCAAGTCGGGAATACTGTCGACCATTAGCGCTTCGAAGGTCGGGAAGTGAGTTGCCGGCGACGTGATGTAGAACCCAAAATTATCAAGCTCCGAAGTCGGAAACAGGCTCGGCAATAAGTGCACACTGTTGTTAAATAGCCGGCCGAAGGCAACTTGGTTAGTGGCAAAGGGCCTGTATATTGACCTCTGGATTGATGCTGAGCTTCCTTCGAGTTTACGTCCGAGTTCAAGATGTTTCGCTAGCGGGACGTCCCAGCTGATCTTTTTCGCGTCATTGTCTCGAACCCACTTCTCGCCACGACCTCGTGCGGCCGTAGCTTCAGTAACTTGAGCGTTATAGAACTCAACCATTCGTGAGACGTTTCGCTCCACTTCCGCGCGTGAGAAGTTATATACCCAGGCGTCCCGGTTGGTCTTGAGTCCAGCCGAGTACGTCTTAAGCACCCGCAACTTGTGGGCATCCGCTTTGTCTTTGCTGCCTAGCGGCGTGAATGCCTCGAACTCGTCGTTGCGTTGGTTGATCCAATCACCTTCGTCGTTCGGGAACAGTTCTTGCCATGGGACATCGTTTGCGGAACTAAACGATTTGATTGCGGCAAGCTTTTGTTCGCGAGTTAGATAGTCGCCCACTTCGTAGTAATTGAGCGCGCCATTCTTTTCGGCATCCGGGTTCTTGACTAGGAGCGCAATAACTATGGTCGCGCGACTGCCCGACCCGAAAATTTTGCCACCCTCTTTGCGCGATTGCTCGCCAGCAGTTCGTTGATTCCCGCGAAGGTTGAAGATGTACAGGTCGCTGAACTCTTCCTCGAGTACCTTTCGCATTCCGTCCGCCGTGTTTCCGTCAATGAAGCCACCGTTCGTAACGAAGCCGACAACACCTCTCCCGTCGATTCGATCGCTCGCCCAACGGATCGCGCGGATGTAGGAGTCATAGAGATTGTTCTTGTTTTGTGCAGTCGATCTTGCGGCGTATGTCGACTTGATTTTCGCGTCAAGTGTTGGGTAACTGAGGTTTTGGTTGTCGTCGTTACCGCTCGATTGCCCAACCGAATATGGCGGGTTACCGACGACAACCGTTATCGGCAGAGCCTTCTGGGCGACAACTCCGGCATTGTTTTGCTCGAACACTCCCTCTTTGTCGAGTTCATCGCCGGCTTCAAACATTTGGAAAGTGTCGGTGAGCAGCACCCCGTCGAACGGCACGTAATTGCCACCCATTCGAGAGTGATACGCCTCCTCGATGTTGACCGCAGCAACGTAATAGGCGAGCAAGTTGATTTCGTTAGCGTGCAACTCGTGTCTAAACTTTCGCGGCAAATCAGCATTCTTGATCAAGTCGGAGTGAATCAACTGCGCGATGAAAGTTCCCGTACCAACGAACGGGTCGAGCACGTGAACGCCCTCCGCTCCGATAGAAGAATCAAACTGTTCGCGAAGAATCCAGTCAACGCTTTGCAAAATGAACTGCACAATCTCGGTCGGCGTGTAGACGATTCCAAGGCGTTCGCTCGCCTTCTTCATGGCGACAGAAAAGAAGCGCTGATAGAGCAGCTTTAGAAAGTCCTGTTTACCAGCGGCATCGGTGAGCCCGGCAACCTTCAAACGAACGCTTGCATAGAACTGTTCAAGACCGCTCAACTCGTCTTCGAGGTTCGCGGCGTGCAAAGCATCCAACATTCCTTGCATTGTCTTGGCGACCGCATTGTGCGACGTGAAATCGAAGCCATCAAACAGCGCGTTGAGCACAGGCTCGGTAATCAGGTGTTGAGAAAGCATCTCAAGGGCGCCCTGCTCGGAAACGTTCGGGTTCAGGTTGTCTTGAAGCCCCTTGACAAACCGCTCAAACTCGCCGCGCACATCCGGATTGGCTTTCAACAGGCCGCGGATTCGTTCGGTTTGCTTCATCGCAACATCGGCGACGCTAGCGGCCCAGTTCTCCCAATATTCGCGCTCACCGACCCGTTGCACGATTTTCGCGTAAACCGCTGTGCGCCACTCGTCACCTAGAGGGGTGAAATCAAGCGGCACTTGAGTCATCACACCATCAACTTCAAACGCTTCCTCACTAGGCGCGAACGACTTGACGCCGATCACTTGAACTTGATCGTCCTTGACGGTGCGATTGAGTTCAAACCGATTGATCTTGGCTTCAAACCGATCATCGTGCGCGCGCAAAGCGCGAAGAACATCCCAGACGACCTTGTATTTCTTGTTGTCGTCGAGCGCAACATCAGCTTCAACACCAGCCGGAATTGCGATCGGCAAAATGATGTAGCCGTAATGTTTGCCCGGAAGCTTTCGCATGACACGACCAACACTCTGCACAACATCGACCTGGCTGTCACGCGAGTTCAAAAAGATGACCGCATCGAGATTTGGGACATCGACGCCTTCGCTCAAGCAGCGCGCGTTGCTCAGGATGCGGCTGAAATTACCGGGCGCGTCGGCCTTCAACCAATCCAGGAGCTCGGTGCGCTTCATGACGTTCATGGTTCCATCGACGTGAGCGGCTTGCATGATGAGTGGGTTTTCCTTGCGCTGCAATGACTCGGGAAGGGTCGCGTTGTTGTCGAGGAGGTTGACGACGCGTTTGGAGTTATCTATCGAGCGCGAAAAG
>JAHBSS010000079.1 GCA_019639015.1 Cryobacterium sp.
TTTTCGAGTCCCGTCTGCTCAGTTCGAAGCGATTTCAATGCGATTCCCGCTTGGAGAGCAATCGCTCCTACTTGCTCGGCATCAAGTCCGGTAATAGCTAGTTCGCCTGATTCCAGCGAAACGGTCTTTACACTTTCGGGTAACGCGCGACCGAGCCGCAATTGGTCTACGGAATCTACGAATACTCTCGATTCCTGTGTGAGCCCGGCGACATCACCTTGATACAGCAATTCGCCTTTAGCGATAATCACGACCTTTTCAACAGTTTGCGCGGCTTCGGTCAAGAGGTGCGACGAAATCAAGACCGTTTTGCCTTCTGCCGCAAACGCTTTCAAGAACGATCTCATCCAACGGATTCCTTCTGGATCGAGTCCGTTAGTCGGTTCATCGAGGACGAGCACTTGGGGGTTTCCAAGTAGAGCAAAAGCCAATGCGAGCCTTTGACGCATTCCTAACGAATACCCGCCAACTCTTCGATTGGAATATTCGGACATTCCAACCATTTCGAGCACTCGATCAACTCGATTTGCCGCTATCCCTGCTGCAGTTGCATAAACCCCCAAATGATTGCGCCCAGAACGACCCGGATGAAAACTCGAAGCTTCTAGAGCGGCCCCGACTGTCTCTATCGGACGCTCCAAGTTGCGATATTCAACCCCGCCGAACGTCGCCCAACCTCTACTTGGTCGGATTAGCCCGAGTAATATCCGCAACGTCGTCGTCTTGCCTGCCCCGTTTGGGCCGAAAAACCCGGTAACCGTTCCAGGTTCGACTTGGAAGCTCAGATCACTCACCGCACGCACGTCATCGAACTGTTTGGTCAAGTTCACAATTTCAATACTTGTGCTATTTACCATAGAACAACTAAATCACCTGAGTTCCGAGATTGCAACTCTGCTACTCGTATATCAGGTAGTCAGGTTGCAAGCTCCCAATCAATCGGTGCAGCCCCCTGTTGGACCAATAGAGAATTCGCACGACTAAAAGGCTTCGAACCGAAGAACCCTCCACTTGCAGAAAGTGGGCTCGGGTGAGCGGAGCAAATTGAAGGGAACGGCATCAAAGTCGGCTCAAGCGACTTTGCGTCTCTCCCCCAAAGTATTCCAACAAGCGGAGTGCCGCGAGCCACCAATGCTTTGATCGCCTGTTCAGTTATCGCTTCCCAGCCTTTGCCACGATGAGCACCAGAGTTATGCGGTTGAACGGTAAGGACTCTGTTGAGCAACAACACCCCTCGCTGTGCCCACGCTGTGAGATCGCCGTGCGGGGCGGGTGTGATCCCTAAATCGTCGTGAAGTTCTTTGTAGATGTTCCTTAGGCTCGCGGGCAAGGGTCTTACCGAGCGCGAAACAGCAAACGCCAAACCGATCGGATGACCGGGATTTGGGTATGGGTCCTGACCGACAACTAGCACCCGAACCTCGTCAAACGGGAATGTGAACGCCCGCAGCACATTCGCTCCAGCAGGCAAATATCCGCGCCCAGAAGCGGACTCGGCGCGCAAGAATTCGCCCATTTTCGCAATTTGGCTGGATACCGGTTCCAATGCCGCAGCCCAGCCAGGGTCCAGCAATTCACTAATTGGCTTAGGTTCGGCCATAAATAGAGACTACGGTGGCTAACTACTACTAAGGTTCGATCATGAATTCTCTTCGCGGTCGCGCCGGTGCGGTAACAGCAAGTCTCATTGGATTCCTTATCTTCGTTGAGTTTGTTAGCGGAATCCTTCAAGGTTTCTACGTCCCGCTAATTCCAAACCTCGTCGATCACTTGGGAATCAAGGATGCTGACTTCAACATCTTTGAGGGAACCCAACTACTTCTCTCAGCCTTGGTTGTGCCGATTCTGGCAAAGCTCGGTGACATGTATGGGCACAAGAAGATTTTGCTTATTGCAACCGTGCTAACAGCGGGAGCGAGCTGGTGGCTCGCGTTTGCGAACACGTTTGAAACGTTCCTGTTGGCATGGACTTGCCAAGCGTTTTACGCGGTTTGGTTGCCTCTTGAAATTGCGCTTATTTTCGACAAAGGAAGACGAAGCGGAACCGCCGCATCCGCCACAAGGCGTGCTGCAGGTCTGCTCGTGGTTGGCCTCGAGACTGGCGCAATCGCGGGAGCCCTGGGAAGCTCCTGGGTGTTCGACAAGTTTGGTGGAGCCGAACACCTGACAACGTCAGTAACTCCGACCTTGATGGTTCCGGCGATCGCAGTTTCGCTCGTGTTCTTCGTCATCCTGTTCGGGGTGCCAGAATCTGAACCACTTCCCGGCCGTAGCCTCGACTGGCTCGGGTTCACGATCTTAACTATTGCGTTACTGCTTGTAACTTCGGGATTGACGTTCTTGAAGCTAAATGACAGCCAATGGTGGCCTTGGTTGATGATAATCGGTGGTCTATTGGCATTCTGGCCGTTCGTACTATTTGAGTTGCGCCAGAAGGATCCAGCGATCGACATTCGGGTGTTACGCCGGCCGAACATGTGGCCAGTACAACTGACCGCATTTTTGATTGGAATTAGTTTGCTTGGCGCTCAAGCACCACTTTCAACTTATGCCGGCACCGACAAAAAATCCCTTGGATACGGTCTTGGACTTGAGCATGGCACGATCTCGATTCTCATCGGTCTGTACCTGATCTCGATGATAATTGGCGCGTTACTTTTCCCACTTATTTCAAAGAGACTGAGTCCGAGAATCGCACTAATAATTCGCCTTCTTGGTAGCGACCGGGTACTTGTTGTTCGTACCATTCCACTTAGAGACCTGGCAAGTGTTCATGAACATGGTCATCGCCGGTCTCGGTAGTGGGGCACTTGTCGGCGCACTACCGGCGGCAGCAGCTGCGGCCGCACCAAGGGGCCAAACCGGAATAGCTTCGGCGCTAACTAACACGACCAAGACAATCGGCGGTTCATTCGCCTCGTCGGTGTTTGCGATCGTGCTCGCGATCGGAGCGATCCAATTGGCTGGTTCTACTGCAAGTAGCCTGTTCGGTTACTACATGGTGTGGATTATTTGCGGCGTCGGCGCATTAGTCTCGGCAGTCCTATTGTTCTTTGTTCCTAAGCTCGCATTTGCGGATTCAGATCAAGTTGAAGAGGTTGTGTACCAGTGATGAAGCTCGCCGATCTTGCCGCAGAAGCCTACGGATACCTAAGCGAACTTCAATCGGTTAGGCGAGATATCCATAGACGCCCTGAATTGGGATTGGAGGTTCCAAGAACACTCGATCGAGTAATCAGTTCGATCTCGGGGTTGCCCGTCGAAATAATCCGATTCGACTCAGGATCTGCGGGCGCGATGACTTCAGCAGTTGTTCGAATAGCAGGTACCAAACCAGGGAAAACCGTACTCTTGCGTGCGGACCTTGATGGCCTGGCCCTTCAAGAGGATACAAAGTTAGAGTTCGCATCTGAAATACCCGGCCGGATGCACGCTTGCGGTCATGACCTCCACGCGGCAATCGCTGTAGGAGCCATTCATTTGCTCGCGACCCACAGAGATGAACTTTCAGGTGAAGTAATCTTCATGCTCCAACCCGGGGAAGAAGGCTACCGTGGAGCCGATTTCATGTTGGCGGATGGACTGTTCGAGCACGCAACATCCGAAATCGTTGGAGCATTTGCGTTACACGTGACGACAAGTCAGGAACTAGGGAAATTTGTCACTCGGCCGGGGACTTTAATGGCGGCGGCCGCCGAATTGAATGTCACGATCAATGGTGCTGGCGGGCACGGCTCTGCCCCGCACTTAGCTCGAGACCCCAACCAAGTGAATGCCGAAATTATCACGGCGCTGCAAACCATGGTCACTAGAAGATTTAGTGCGTTTGACCCCGTCATCATTACGGTCGGCTGGTTGTCGGGCGGCCAGCGCGGCACGAATAATGTGATTCCCAATTCTTCAGCATTCGGTGCAACAGTGCGAACGTTCTCTCAAGAACATTTGGATGCTGTCGAAAAGTACAGCCGGGACCTAGTCAACGGGATTGCAAGCGCGTACGGGTTGAGCGCCGACATTGAATTCAAAATCATCACCGTCCCGCTGAAGAATGATGCGACGGCGGTGAATCTCGCGGAGAAAGTCGCTATCGAAATGTTTGGGCCAGAACGATTCGAAATTCTGGAAACGCCTATCGGAGGTGCTGAAGATTTCGCATC
>JAHBSS010000008.1 GCA_019639015.1 Cryobacterium sp.
AAAGCGCTGCCGCGACCGCACTTGTTGCGATTGCCCATCCGGCGCCAAACACCGCAATTAGCACTCCACTAATTGCTGGTCCGATGAGTCCGCCCAAGTGAAAGATCGCCGCATTAATCGCGATAGCGTTTCCGATTCGAGAATGTCCAACCATTTCTTGAACAAATACTGATCTCGCCGGTCCGTCGACGACGGAAAGTAGTCCAATGATCAGGGCGACCCCAAATACTTGATAAAGCTCAATCACACCGGCGATTGCCAATACAGCCAATAGGGCACACGCCAAGGTGTTGATTCCTTGAGTGATCACAAGCAACCGCCTCGTAGGGTACCGATCGGTGATAACCCCTCCCACCGGACCGAGTACGAGCATTGGTCCAAACATTAGGAACGTCGTGACTCCAACAAGTGCGACACTGTTCGTCAGTTCAAACACAAGCCAGTCGATTGCGATTCGCATCGCCCAGTTGGCGGTGTTCGCCAAGAATTGAAAAATCACGTAATAGCGGTAATTGCGAACCCTCAAAACCGCAAACGTCTCCCGCCAAGTTGGTCGCTTTAGTAACACGGGAATTGGAGCAGTCGCGAACTCTTCTGGAACGGCCTGGGGTGTCACAAAATCTAGGTTAGGTCAACGAAAGCGCTTCGCCATTCAGCAAGTAACGCTTGTTCATCATCCTCAACTTGCAACGCAATTGTCTTGCTCTGGGCTACATAAAAAAGTACTGCGTCGATTTGGTCAACTGGGATTCCCCGCCAAGCCGAGAATGCGATTCGATACAAAGCAAGCTGGATTTTTCGCGCGCGAATCTCAGACTCTTCGGTCGGCGCTTTTCCCGTCTTCCAGTCGACAATCTGATACCGGCCACCCCTGAAATAGACCGCGTCAAGCTTGCAAATTATCTGCTGCCCGTCGAAGGGGAATTGAATCTCACGCTCAACTTCGATTGGTTTCAAGCTCGCCCATTCGCTTCGTTCAAAGTTAGCTTGGAGCGACTGAAGGCTAATTTCGGATTGAGAATCATCGTCAAGGAAGTCGCCGATTGAATCTAATTCTTCGGGTTTGGAAATAAAGCCCGATCGATGCTCAACCCACTGGTGGAACAGCGTTCCCAGTTGCGTTGCTTTGTAGGGGCGTTGTGGCATTGGTCGGATTAGGTTTTCGGCAACTTTGCCCGGCTCGAGCAAGAAGTCCTTGAATCGGCTGGCTGGAATCCGATACGGCAATTCCAAGACACGATTCTGGTTGCGAAACTCGTTAGCCTCTTGAATCAAGAGTTTGATTTCTTCACCGATTTCCCCGGTGAGTATTGGCGACGCGGCGCGAACCATTTCAGCTGCGGCTTCGACCTTCTTGCGACGACCTCCCAGCGGATCGAGTGGCCAAGAAATTTCGGCAACGCTAAGTTGGACCGGCTTTTCTGAGCTTTGTGGTTGTAAAGGGATCTTCAAGGTCGGATCAGCGCCCTGAAGTTCGAGCAAAAACTCGCTTGGCACTCTTGCATGTTTTTGGCTACTCCAAAAAGAGCCAGTCAGTAGCAGGTGTTCTTTCGCGCGAGTGATAGCCACATACGCCAATCGGCGTTCCTCTAGCGCATAGCTCTGGCTAAAGTCGTCCTTGAATGATTTGAATCTAGCGAACAGTTCTTTGCGCGATGAGGCTCCGCGCCAATTGAAAACAGGCAGGCTTGCCTTGTCTCGTCGAAACTCATACGGGAGTCTTCCAAACGAAACCCAACCGGAACTATCTCGAGGCTTCTTCGGGAGTTCTTCTTTTACCAATCGCGGCACGACAACGAGATCCCACTCCAGGCCTTTCGCGCCGTGAATCGTTAGCAGTTGCACCGCACCTGGAACGGCTGGTTCAGAACGCGGCTTCAAATCATCCGTGCGAGCCGCATGTTCAAGCCACTTGAGGAACGAATTCAAGTCGCCATTTCGATCTGTGGATCGAAAACCAACAAGAGCTTCATAAAATTGCCCAATTGCGGCCGAACCCGCTTCGCGATCATCGTTTGCAACCATCTCAATATCGAGGCCGAGTTCCTGAATGGTCAGCGAAACGAAGTCAAGTATGTCAATTGACGACCTCTCTCGCAGTCTCGAGAAGAGTTTCCCCGCCTCCCTGAGCCTTGCCAGTCCGAGTTCACTGAATGCCTTGAATTGTGAGTGATCCGATTTGGTTCTACTGATGAAATCCAGCGCTTCAATGATTGATCCGTTTTCGTCTTCAGCTACCGAGTTTCTAAAGCTCGAGCGAACTGTCTCGCCTAGTTCTTTTTGAGCATGATCTCGCTTGAACAACCAACCGGCCAAGTTAGCCAAAGCTTTGAGATCGCGCGCGGCAATTCGATACTTTGAACCGGCGAGAAGCCTGATGAGTTCCGAGCCCGCGTTGGCGTCACCAACAACCCTCAGTGCGCAGACCAGGTCTGCCACCTCAGGCTCGTCGAGTAGCCCGGTAATGCCAAGAACGTGGTATTCGATTCCCGCCTCTCGAAGCGCACTTACGAACATGGATTGGGTCGTTCTCGTTCTGAACAAGATGGCAGCTGAAGGTAGCGCACCTTTTTGGTTTGGCACTAGGTGTTCTTTCAGCCAGCGAGCGACGCTTTCGGCTTCTTCGAAAATGGTCTCTTCGAACTTGACATCAATCGGATGTTCGGAGGCGTCCTCTTTCGGCTTAAGTGTTTCTATTGGAACGTTCGCCATTTCGACAAGCGGTTTCATAACCGTGTTGGCTGCCTCGAGAATGCGAACCCCGTTCCTCCAGCTGGTCGAAAGATTGAAAGTCTGTAAGTCTGCATCCCCAGAAAATGTCGCACCAAACGCTTCGAGGTTGTCAGCGCTCGCGCCGCGCCATCCGTAAATTGACTGATTTGGATCCCCAACCGCCATTACCGCGCTTCCGGCGAAAATCTTCGAGAGTAAGCGAGCCTGAAGCACACTCGTGTCTTGGTATTCATCGAGCAATACGACTTTATATCTTGATCTGAGTTCGTCGCGAACTTTGGAAAATCGCTCAACTGCTTCAAGCGCTAATCGTGACTGATCGGCAAATTGAAGCGCATTGCGCCGAAGTTTGGCGATTGCATAATCACGTGAAAGTTCGGAAAGCAGAGGCAGGGTGCTTACAAGATCAATTATTTGAATCGCTTCCGGATATTCCCCAGTGCCACCGTTTGGAATCCCCCGTAGCGACTCAAATTCCTTGGCGAACTGTTCGATCGCCGCGGAATCCACAGCGTTAACGTCAAGTTCATCACTGAAGTTCAGAATTGCCTGAGTGACGGCTTCCAGAGACTTGTCCAAAGTTTTTAGCATCGGATTTCGGCTTGCGATTGCCACACCTCGAGCGATTTGCCACGCGGCGGCGGAGCCAATTAGTTCGCCGTCCGGCTCCCTGCCAAGCCTCAGTGCGTTATCCCTGAAAACAGCACTTGCAAACGAGTCATAAGTGGACACCCGCGCCTGATCCAGCGCGTCCTCTTCACGCGTGTCTAGAGTTCCATCGCGCTCAAGTCGGGCGACATGACCCCTTATGCGACTAGCAAGGGATGCCGCAGCTTTTCGCGTGAAAGTCAAACCAAGAATCTCACCCGGTTTCACGAGCTGATTGGCGATGAGCCACACAACCCTAGTCGCCATTGTTTCGGTCTTACCGCTACCCGCCCCAGCAACAACTAGCGCTGGTGTGAGGCTAGATTCGATAACTAATCGCTGTTGTTCCGTCGGCGAAAACAGCCTAAGGCGGTCCGAAAGTTCCTTGGCACTGTATTTGATTTCAGTCACTAGTCACCGCTCTCGTACGATGCCAGTCCTGTTTTGGCGCAGAGTTCCCATAAGAATCCTCCGCCTCTGCAGCCCCTGAGTATTCACCAACCGCCATTCCTTCAGCAGTGCGCATCAAAAGTTCTCTGAACTCGTCAAGTTGTGCTTGATTGAGCGGACCTTGAACATCTTGTCGATACTTCTTTGGCTTGAGACTCCGGCTAACCCAAATAAGTTTTGCTCCACCGCTTTCCGGGACTTCATCATCTCCAACAACTGACGCGAGAGCGCCTTCTGAAAGCGCAAACTGATATGAGCGTAACTGGGGGTGGTCAAGGACTTCCTCGTTTGAAAGTGCGGACTTACCAGTCTTCAAGTCAGCAATAACGACTTCGCCTGACTTTGATCGTTCGATCCGATCGATCTTGCCGTTAAGTACCACTCGACCAAGGTCAACCTGGAACGACTCTTCCGGCTTTAGAAGATCACCACCAGATTCTTGAAAGTCCGCAAGGTATTCCGCCAACGCTTCAACCATTTGACGCACGTTTCGTTCAGATTGAGCCGACAACCAGTCGGCCTCGAATGGGAGTTCTGCCCAGCGCGATTCAACTTGAGTCCAGATTTCGTCCGCGGTTTGGCCTTCGAAGTTCTCCAATGCCCAGTGCATAATTGTTCCAATTGCGGCGCTCATGACGCTAGAGCCGAGAGCGACCGAGTCGATAAACCAATCCATCGGAGATTCAACAAAACGACCTAGCTTGGAAGGCGACAGCGGTACCACTTCGTGAGGCAAGTAAAGTGGCTCATTAGTCGAAGGTGGGAGCAAACCTTGCCATTCAGTTGGCGAGGCACCCGCCACACCGAGTTCCGCGAGCGCCGCGAGGTTGCAAGCATCCTCATTCGTGGGATTTGAGACTAGTCGCCTTCGAATCTCACCAACCATACCTCGCAGTGTGTGAGCGGCTTCAGTTTGAGTGTCATCCGTCTTTACCTCTGAGAGCAGATTGAAAAACGGACTCGGAACTTCGTCATCGTTTGCAACTGCCGCAAACGTCAAGTTCTCTCTTGCTCGAGTTAGGGACAGCAGGAACAGTCTCAATTCGTTGTGTAACTCAATTCTTCTAAGATCGGTTCTTGCTAGTTCGCTACCGGTAAGCACCCGCACTAACTCGTCCGCTGCAAATAATGAACCTCTCGGACGAAGGTTCGGCCAGACACCGTCTTGCAAACTCCCGACAACTACGGTGTCGAACTCCTGACCGATTACACCGTTCGGAGTGGTGACCAACACGGATTGTGCCAAAGACAACGGTGCAAGTGTGTCTTCCGGGACTTCTGAATCAAGTACCGCACTTAGAAACACCGATACTGGCGAATCGGGTTGGCGTTCACCGAATCGCTTGGCGGCTGCAAATAACGCAAGGATGCCATCCAAGTTCCTATTCGCCTCAGCGGCAACAATTCCGCGCCCGCTGGATTGTTCACCCCAAGTTTTTGCGGGTTCACTACGCTCCCAGACGAACCACAGCAATTCCTCGACAAGTGCACCCTTCGCGGCCATATCTCGAAGTCCGCTAAGTGTGTCGGCTAGCTTTGACGCCAATCGTGCTGGGGCAGAATCAATTGTCACGAGTCTGTTCGGTGCGGACAAAGCTTCCGCTAGGAGCTCGTCGGCGGATCGGGAGCCTCCACCGATAATCTCCTCGTTTCGCAAAGATAACTTGAGGCTTCTAAGCTGCAACTTGTCGAGTCCACCGAACGGACCAAGAAGCAAATCTTCGCTTACTTGAGGCTCTAATTGCTTGCGACCGATTGCGACTTCAAGAACACCAAGTATCGCCTTCACGCTTCGTTCATCTCGAAGCGGAAGGTCGGCGCTCGTGATTCGAGTAGGAACTTCTGCGAGATTTAGAACGCGGCAAATTTGAGGGATGAGGCTACCGTTTCGCACGATTATCGCCATCTGCCCCCATTGAACTCCTGCTTGAAGATGCCTTAATCGAAGTTTGCGAGCAATGTCTGTCCACAAGTTGGTTGCAGTGTCACGTTGAATCAAGACACATTCACCGTCCGACTCACGATCGGATTGAGGATTCCGTTGACCAGTAATCCCAGAAGTACCTATCAGGGATGTAACCCGCGCTGCGAGATCAAGAATCTCGCCACTTGTTCGGTGGCAAATATTTAGTCGAATTTGACGCAATTGAACGCCTAGTTCGCTGTCTAGCCTTGAAAGCAGTCCGTCGTCGCCACCGCGAAAAATGTTTGCAGTTACGTCCGGATTGCCAAACAAGATTAGTTGTGTCCCTTGGCTAGCAAGTGCCCGAAGAATTGAAATCGTCGATTGGTTGACTTCTTGAATGTCATCAAAAAACACGAGACGCAGTTGCTTGACCCATTCTGGCGCGAGGCCGTCTGCAATAATCCGAGCCGCCTCGATACACAATTCGGCGACATCTAACTGGTCGGGGCGAAGCGAAGCCATGACCTTCAAATATTCGTCGCGAAATTCTGCCAGAGCCAGCCACTCCGGATTTGAGTGATTGAAACCGGCTTGCCGAACTGCGTCAGTACTAAACGAATGCTCCGTGATTCGCATGAGAGTCTCACGCAATTCGGTGCGAAATCCCCTGAGCGTTCGAACCTGCGGATTGAGCGATTCCGGCCAATTCGGCCCAGCTCCATTGCTGTGGCCTTCAAGCAATTGCGCAATATCAGCGTCCTGATCAGAGCCGGTCAGGAGTTTGGGTGCGGGCGATGCGGCCTCAGATCTGGCGAAACTCACTACTTCGAACGCCAATGAATTGATAGTCCTAGCTGCGGGGCCCTCGAGAGTCGTTTCTAATCGCGCGGCAATCCGGTCCCGAAGCTTCGAGGCAATTCGCCTATTTGGGCAAAGCGCGAGGATGCTTCGCGCGGCCACGTGCTTGTTGTGCACCCGATCGTTGAACGTTTCAATCAATGCGACAGTCTTGCCTGTTCCGGGCGCACCGATGACAAGCATGGACTCAGAGCCAGTTGCTTCAACTACGGCCCTTTGACCAGGATCAAGTTCTAGATCAAAAGGAGCGTGAGGCGTTCGCGCAAAACCCTTGACCTTCATGACTGAAACGGTATCCGAACCTGGGGACACGTGAGTTCCGCTATCAAAGAACGATGTCATCACGGGTCGCGGTTGTGTCGTAATCTGGGCGAGTGGAGATTCGTATTGGCATCATCAATAACGCAAGAGAACTAAATTTTGAGACTGAGCGTTCTGCGGCTGAAGTCGAGAAGCTTATTTCGGATGCGCTACACAACGAAAGCAAACTCATTAAGTTCGAGGATGCAAAAGGGGACATTTTTCTCGTGCCGATCGCTTCTGTCGCCTACATTGAACTCGGTTCAGGAGTGACCCGCCGGATAGGATTCGTGGCCTAATGGAACTACTTTTTGTTGCTCTCGGTTCAATTCTGATTGGACTTGGGCTCAGGTATTTGCTCCCTGGCAGACATGCTTACGGGTCTGCACTCTTGCCAGCCGTAAGCGCAATTGTTGCAAGTGCAGTGTGGGCGGGCCTGACTTGGTTGGGTTGGCATTTTGATGGTGGCTGGATCTGGTGGGCAAGTCTTATCGCTGGCGGTTTAGCCTCAATTGCCTTGGCTCTCATCTTGGTGCCAAGACGCAAGCAGATAGACGAATTGACGCTTCAGAAACTCACCCGGCCGCAAGCCTCAAATTAGGCAGTAAGGCCCAGTTCATCCATTCGCCTCGTGTGGTTGGCTATCAATTCTGTGAACGCCGGCTCGAGTCGTTCTTCGTCACTCTCGGATTCTGCGGGGAGCCTCAAAGCACTCCTCGTCACGAGGAACACATCCCCAACAAGGCTCCGGCCAAACAATGCGAGCCTCGAAGCTAACCTTGGATTTGATTCGATCGCCTCTTGCAAGGACTCAACAACTATCGAGTGAACTTGTTCATCGTCAAGCAACTCAGCCATCGCTTTTGGCAGTTCGCTCGAGTAACCAAGTGAGATCGAAATGAGCGCCTCATCAAGAATCCCGGATGCCACAAAATAACCAAGCATCGACTCATACCAGTCCGTACCAGTTAGGCGAGCGCGAAAGTCGTCAATCTGAAGCGAGATCGGCTCCATTTGCTCTGCCGGGTCGAAACCTTCTGACTTCAATCTGGCAACAATTGCCAAGTGCCGGGACAGCAACGATTGAGCTATTTGTGCCGCTCGAAGTTTTGCCTCAATACTTGGGGCCGCGAGGACCGCACCGGAGAGCAACTCGAAGAAAGAAAGTTGAAGATACCCAGCAACGGTGAGAAAAGTCTTGAGATCGGGAGCGAGATCGTTTAGGCCGACTCTGTTAACAATTTGGTCGGGATTGAGCTTTCGGGAACGACTTCGATCTGAAGCTTGTCGCCTCGGATTCCGGAAAAGCTTTACCACGCAATAAGCCTAGCGGGGTAGATTCGACCCGCCGCCTTCCATTCAGGGCTCGCTCAAATAATCAAGCTACCCTCAAAGCAGAGCCCCGCCGATGGGGCCTTGCGCCCTAGGAAAAGTTGGGCGTGAACCTAGAACCCAGACAAGGGCCATAAAACTTGACATTCTCAGAACTCGGCGTCGAACAAGACTTGGTCGACGCGCTCCAAAAGCTAGGCATAACAGAACCATTCCCGATCCAAGCGCAAACAATTCCTTTGGGACTTAGCGGCCAAGACATTATTGGACAAGCAAAGACAGGCACAGGCAAGACATTAGGTTTCGGTCTACCGCTACTGCAGCGGATTGGCCGGGTTCCAAAGCCCGGGATTCGAGCACTCGTGGTTGTTCCAACTCGCGAGCTTTGCATCCAAGTCGCTGACGATTTGGCAAACGCAAGCTCAATTCGTGGAACCAGAATTGCGTCAATCTACGGCGGCAAAGCATACGAGGGTCAAGTTCAGCAATTGAAAGACGGTGCCAACGTAGTGGTTGGCACGCCGGGGCGATTACTAGACCTTGTGAATCAGAAAATACTTGTCCTTAAGGAGGTGGAAGTCGTCGTACTTGATGAGGCAGACAAGATGCTCGATCTTGGCTTCCTTGGCGATATCGAAAAACTTTTCGCCAAGACACCGGCAACGCGTCACACGATGTTGTTCTCCGCAACAATGCCGGGGCCGATCATTGCGCTTGCTCGTCGATTCATGAATCGTCCGATCCACATTCGACACACAGATCCCGAAGATGGAATCGCCCAAGCTAACATCAACCATCTTGTGTACCGGACCCATCCCCTAGATAAAGACGAAGTGATCGCCAGAATCCTGCAATCGAAGGATCGCACTCGAACGGTGATATTCACGCGCACCAAGAAAAGCGCGGCCAAACTTGTCGAGGAGTTGACCGATAGGGGTTTCCCGGCAGCTTCTGTGCATGGTGATTCGAATCAAGAGCAACGTGAGCGTGCGATGTCAGCATTCAAGGCGGGTCGCAAGGATGTATTGATCGCCACCGATGTCGCGGCTAGAGGAATCGACGTGAATGACGTAAGTCACGTGATCAACCACACAATCCCAGATGACCCCGAAACTTATTTGCACCGGGCTGGTCGCACGGGTCGAGCTGGTAAGACCGGCACGGCCGTGACGTTCGTTGATTGGGATGAACTCCACAAGTGGGCACTAATCAATCGCGCTCTCGAAATGGGTATTCCAGAGCCGGTCGAAACTTATTCATCGAGCCCTCACCTCTACCAGGATTTGGATATCCCTGCGGGAACAAAAGGTCGGGTCAATTCAGTTCAAGCTAAGGCAAGCAGCGAACCGCGACCGATTGTTCAAACTCGCGATGCGGTTCACCGGAAGCCTTCGCCCAAACGCACTCGCAAACGAACGTATCGGGCGAACCCACCCGCCGCTTGAAACGACTAACCCTGAAAGGGACTTGAACCGGTTGCGGCAGCAATAATTCGTTCCAGTACTTTCGAATCGGTTGAGTTTTCGCCGAGACGGTTAGGTTTGCCGGCACCGTGATAGTCGCTCGAACCTGTCGAAACAAGACCAAAATACTTGGCGTAATCTTCGAGCACTGCAACGGCATCCGCTTGATTTTCTCGATGTTTAAGTTCAAGTCCAAACAAGCCAGCATCGACCAAGTGCGCAAGGTTCTGTTTCGAGATGACTTGCCCCACTCCCCTAGTTGCCGGATGAGCTAGCACGGGCACTCCACCGGCAGCGACCACGAGCTGAATTGCTCTAAGCGGGTCTGGAGCGTAATGAGGAACGTAGTAGTGACCGCCGGGCCGCAGAATCTCATGGAACGCCTGACCGCGGTCTTCGACGATTCCTTTGGCGATCAGGACATCAGCGATATGGGGTCGACCGATCGTTGCCCCTTCGCCAGCATGATCGAGCACATCTCGCCAGGAAATCTCAAAATCATTCGCGAGCTTGTCAACGATAGTCTCGGCCCGACGCGATCGCTCCTCACGGATTCTCAAGGTCTCGGCTCTTAGATCCAAGTTTTCAGGGTCGATCAAATACGCGAGCAAGTGAATGCTCTTGCCTTCCCAACGGGTACTGAATTCCATGCCGGGAATAACCTGAACACCCGTGCCTTCTGCTGCCTCGAACGCTTCAGCCCAACCATCCGTTGTGTCATGATCGGTGAGCGCAATTGTGCCAAGTCCAGATTTGATTGCTGCCTGAATTACTTCAGTCGGGGTTTCGGTACCATCCGATACCCTGCTGTGAGTGTGCAGGTCGATCAGTTCAGGCATTATGCAACTCTAATTGGGTTGAAACAGTTAGGCTCTGCTGAAATGATTCGTCGAATCCTCGCTATTGCGCTTGTGCTTGTTCTGGCTGCTGGCACCCTAATTGCGTTTTGGCCGCAACTGTTCGGGCTTCAGCGTGCGCCCGTCGCCGCACAAGTGGTTTCTTTGCGCGGAATGGCAGCCGCAGTGAGCCTTTTTATTGTTCTCGCACTAGTTGTCTTGGGATTTCTTGTGCCGAAACTTCGGAGACTTTGCGGTGCAATCGGAGCAATCGGGCTACTGTTCGTCGTTGCAACCGTTGCCGTCATGGCAATTCGTGGCCTGGGTTCAAGCGGTTTTCACCATAAAGGCCCTAGCGACTTGACGATCATGAGCTGGAATACCCTTGGAGGTGCGCCCGGCCCGATGACTATCGCTAACGCGGCGATAGATGCGGGCGCGGATGTCGTCTCGCTTCCCGAGACAACAAACGATGTCGCAACAGAGGTTGCCAGAATCATGGGAGCCGCTGGGCATCCGATGTGGGTTCACACTTTCAGTTACGACCAGATTTCTAAAGCGCGAAGCACCTCGATATTGATAAGTACAAGTTTGGGCAAATACAACGTCGATATTGACCACCGCACCACCCAGGTGTTACCTTCCCTGGTTGCGACCCCTGCAGACGGAACCGGCCCGACGATTGTTGCAGTGCATGTTGTCGCACCCTCACCTTCACAACTGAACCATTGGAAGTTGGATTTGACTTGGATTGAACAACTTTGCCAAGGCAAGAACGTGATTTTGGCGGGCGACTTCAATTCGACATTGGATCATTATTGGGGACTCGGTGAAGTACCGGCGAACGGGATTGGTAATTGCTTGGATGCTGGATTGGCCAGCGGCAATGGCGCTGTTGGCACCTGGCCAACAAGTTTGCCGCCTCTACTTGGCGCACCGATTGACCACATCATGGCTACACCGGGCTGGCAAGTTACCGGGATGAGAGTCATCGGTGATCTCGACGGCGCTGGCAGCGACCACCGTCCGATCGTGGTGCAGTTGATGCCGTTAAGGTGAAGAATAGGGGCATGGCAAAGTCCCAAACTCCCCCTCCTCGCGCGACATCTAACCGATCCACAACACCGATTTCTGATGCTTTCAAGAGGTACATCGCAGGGGATTGGGCTGACAGTTCTGGCGCTTTACCCTCCCCGAGAGCTCAAGCCGCATTCGCGGCAGCCCGACGAGAGCGAATTTCCAAACTGTATGTCGGAAAGCGATTGATAGTTCCTGCCGGCGCAGCGAAAGTGCGATCGAATGATACTGACTATCCGTTCAGGGCTAACTCCGATTTCGCATATTTGACTGGTTGGGGTTCGGATTCTGAACCCGATTCGGTGCTGGTCATGGAACCAAAGGGCGCGTCGCACGAATCGACGCTTTACTTTCGGGAACGCGCCGATCGAAACTCCGATGAGTTCTACGCCAACCCCCAAATCGGAGAGTTCTGGATCGGGTCAAGACCATCGCTTTCACATGTAGCAGCAGATTTGGCGTTGGACACTAAACCGATTGCGCAACTTGAGCAGGTTCTGGACCTTGTGGATTCAAATACTTTGATCATCCGCGATGCTGACCGCGATCTCACAGATCAGGTTGATGGCAGGCGCTTACTCGACGCTGAAATTGACTCGGTCAATGAAGATGAAGACGCAAACCTTGCCCGAGATTTGGCCGAGGCAAAACTTGTCAAAGACGAGTTCGAGATTGCTGAGTTGCGAACTGCTGTTGCCGCAACAAAACAAGGATTCAACGATGTAATTGCCGAATTGGATTCAATTGCGGCGCACCCTCGTGGCGAGCGACTTGTTGAAGGTACCTTCAATCGCAGAGCTAGAGTGGACGGAAATCACGTCGGTTACGACACAATCGCGGCTTCCGGCCCGCACGCTTGCATTTTGCACTGGACTCGAAACAACGGTCCAGTACGCAAGGGCGACTTGATCCTCTTGGATGCTGGCATTGAGCTTGATAGCTATTACACGGCCGACATAACTCGCACGTTGCCGATTTCGGGAACGTTCAGCGACATGCAAAGAAAGGTCTACGAAGCCGTCCTAGAAGCGGCCGATGCCGCCTTTGCAATCGTGAAGCCCGGGATCGTGTTCCGTGAAATTCACGCCGCAGCGATGGAGGTCATCGCGAAAAAGACTGCCGAATGGGGATTGCTACCGGTCAGTTTCGAGGAGTCGCTGAGCCCAGAGGGGGGCTATCACCGCAGGTATATGATTCACGGAACAAGCCACCATTTGGGACTTGATGTTCACGACTGCGCAAAAGCAAGGCGTGAAATGTATTTGGACGGCACAGTTGAAGCCGGAATGGTGTTCACGATCGAACCAGGACTGTATTTTCGAGCCGATGACTTGTCCGTGCCAGCAGAGTTTCGAGGCATCGGTGTTCGCATCGAGGACAACATATTGGTTACCGCGAATGGCGCCGAGAACCTCTCGGCCGATATCCCGAGAACGGTTGCTGATGTCGAGCGGTGGCTAGCTAGCGGAAAGTAATTCTTTCGCGCGAGCAACTAGTTCGGGTTCGACCATTACTTCGTATTTGCCGGCAATTACTTGGTGAATTGAAGTGAAGTCTCGTCGCCTGCGATTCAAGGCATAGCTAACTATGCCAAACAGCATTCCGAATGCAGCACCGATCAAAATTGCAGCGAGCAAGTAGACCGTTGTGTTGCTTGACGGAGTGAACATGAACAGCACCAAACCAAGAAAAATTCCAAACCAAGCGCCACTTGCCGCTCCCGCGAGCGCCGCTCTCGCGTATGACATTTTTCCGGTAACCCGTTCAACGGTGTGCAGGTCGCTACCGACGATCGAAACCTGTTTAACAGGAAACTCAGCTTTTGCTAGACGATCGACAACCGTTTGGGCCTCATCGTAGGTATCGTAGGTACCGAGCACTTCGCCTTTCGGAAGCTTCGGAAAACCAACATTCCGACTCGGAAATGCATTTTGATTGCTCACCGGCCCATTCTTGCACGCGAATACTAGGGATGTAACGTGAGCGCCACAAGAGTTTTTGTCGCCCGGCTAGCCGGATGCGCAGTATTTGACCCGGTAGGAGATCGGGTCGGCAAAGTACGCGACGTTCTTGTCGTTTACCGTCGTAACCAATCACCGCGAGTCATAGGTTTCGTTGTCGAAGTTCCCGGCAAGCGGAGAATATTTCTCTCGATCGGCAGGGTCACAAGTATTGGCAGCGGCCAGATCCTCACGACCGGGCTAATTAACATTCGCAGGTTTGAACAGCGCGGCGGTGAAGTGCGGGTAATTGCCGAACTACTTGGGCGCTCAGTGACCCTCAATGACGGTTCAGGAAAAGGCACGATCGAGGATGTCGCAATCAGAAAAGATCCTCGCGGTGACTGGGAAGTCAACGAAGTGTTTTTGAGACTTCCAAAAACAAGTTCTTCGCCGTTCGCTAAGGGACACACAGTGTTCTCGCCGTGGTCTGCGTTCACCGAGGATTCGAGGAACAATGAACCGCAATCCGCAAGCCACCTATTGGCCGCCTATGAAGACTTGCTCCCGGCCGACCTAGCGAACGCCTTGCTTGATTTGCCGGATGAGCGACGCCACGAAGTTGCTGGAGAACTAAGCGATGAACGACTTGCTGACGTGCTCGAGGAAATGCCTGAAAGCGAACAAGTTGAAATTCTTGAACACCTTGAAGATGATCGAGCCGCAGACGTGCTTGATCAAATGCAACCAGACGATGCCGCTGACTTGATCGCGCAATTAAGCGAAGAACGAGGCGAAGCGCTTCTGGATCTTATGGAGCCGGAAGAAGCCGAAGACGTAAGAATGTTGCTCGCATACGCGCCCGACACGGCTGGTGGGCTAATGACAACGGAGCCGGTTATCGCATCCGCTTCTACAACTGTGGCTGAAGCTCTCGCGCTCATTCGCAGGCAGGAGCTCGCGCCAGCGCTAGGTGCGGCCGTGTGCGTGACTTTGCCACCATACGAACCACCAACCGGAAGGTTCCTCGGCGTTGTGCATTTTCAGCAAATGCTGCGTTTCCCTCCAATGGAACGCCTCGGCACGTTGCTTGACCAGAAACTTGAACCAGTGCTTTCTGGCACTTCTGCGGCAGAAGTGAGTCGCATTTTGGCCAGTTATGACCTAGTCTCACTACCGGTAGTTGACGACAACCACAGACTCGTCGGGGTAGTCACAGTTGATGACGTTTTGGATTATTTGTTGCCGGATGACTGGCGAAGTCATGATGAGGGTGAACCGGCAAAACTTCTTAGGGCTGATACCAGCCCGCTGGAGGTGATCGGCACAGAATCGGCAAACGAGAGGAGGCAAAGCCATGGCCCGTCGAAGTGACAGCAGACTTGATTCACCGAAGGGACTGAGGAGTTCATTCATCCCGAAACTTGGTGAGCCGAGCGACCGTTTCGGCCGATTCACCGAAAGAATCGCTCGTGCTATGGGCACACCGTGGTTTTTGTTTTTCTTGAGTGTGTTCTGCATCGTTTGGCTTACCTACAACACGATCGCGCCAGATGGTTGGCGATTCGACTCTGCAGCTCTCGGGTTCACCGCACTGACGCTAATCCTGTCTTTGCAGGCATCGTATGCCGCCCCGATGATTCTGCTCGCCCAGAACCGACAAGATGACCGTGACCGTGTACAAATTGAGCAGGATCGCATTCGCGCTGAACGTAACCTTGCCGACACTGAATACCTTGCTAGGGAGGTGGTCGCGCTTCGATTGCTTGTAAAAGATCTGGCAAGTAAGGACTTCATCCGATCGGAGCTCAGGTCAATTCTCGAAGAGTTGGATCGGGAAAAGCGCGAAAACGTTGATTGAGCAGATCCGCGCTGCTCTTGGCAACGTAATTGATCCTGAGATTCGCAGGCCAATCGCAGATCTCGGCATGATCGAATCCGTCGAATTCGAAGCAGGAATAGCAACCGTCGGCATCAAGCTAACCATTGTTGGTTGCCCGGCTGCTGATCGAATAGAAGCGGATGTGAGAGCCGCAGCGCAATCGGTCGCTGGCGTCGATTCGGTAGTTGTCAAGGTTGGCGTAATGTCCCCGCAGGAGCGAACTGCACTGACGGAACGGCTTCGAGGTAGGCGCCGAGAAGTTCAGTTCACGGCGGACACTCCAACCAAATTGATCGCTGTGACAAGCGGCAAGGGTGGGGTTGGCAAGTCGACATTGACCGCTAATCTCGCTGTAGCGTTCGCCAACCAGGGACTGCGAGTCGGAATTGTTGATGCTGACGTTTTCGGATTCTCGATACCTGGGCTTCTCGGTGTCGCGGATGCCAAACCGACGAGAGTTGGCGACCTCATGCTCCCACCGATCGGTTTCGGCGTGAAGGCAATCTCAATCGGGATGTTCCTACCAGGACCGGCAACAGCCGTATCGTGGCGCGGCCCGATGCTTCACCGCACAATAAAACAATTCTTGAGCGAAGTGCACTTCGATGAACTTGACTTGCTATTGCTTGACTTGCCACCTGGCACGGGAGACGTTGCAATCTCGGTTGGCCAACTCTTGCCGCACGCCCAAGTTCTCGTTGTAACGACACCTCAAACCGCGGCGGCGGATGTTGCCGAACGCAGTGGACTTGTCGCCCGAAAGACGGGTCAAAAGGTAATTGGTGTTGTCGAAAACATGTCAGGGCTAGTGCAAGCCGACGGTACAGTACTCGAACTGTTCGGCACGGGCGGTGGAGCGGATACCGCATCCCGGTTAGGGGTGCCGCTACTTGCCCAAATTCCGTTGAGTGTCGCGTTGCGTGAGGGTGGCGATGCCGGCATCCCAATTGTTTCGAGTCATCCCGAAGACCCGGCAGCCGCCGCCATAATCTCGCTATCGCATGCCCTAAATCCGACGAACTTGTAGCGTCGCTTAGCGAACGCCGACGTTACGGTTCGGTGAGTCTTGCAAGCAGCTCGGCCAGTAATCGTTCGCTAAGTTCGTGGGGCAGCACCTCGATGAGCGCAATTAGCGGAGCCATTTGGGTAGGCAGCCCGGAATCCTCACCAAGCCCTAGTGATTGAAGCAGCGCCCAAGCGGTTTCTGAGTTCATTGTCGCGGCTGAACTAGTTGAAACCGAAGCAGGGTCGAACGGCAAGGCGGAAAGCACCTGCTCCCCTGAAACCGGAGCAACACCTCGCACCTCATCCGCGCAACTAACCAGCACTTGTTCGAGCTCGGCAAGGATGCTTTCCGTGACAGGCGTTATCGTCAAGTGTGTCGTTCGCGGCAATTTGCTGCCGTCAGATTGAACTAGGCCCGGCTGAAGTTGCAGCATGAACCCGTTCGCGCGCACTTGATCCGCCCAATGATGCGGATCCACTCGCCGCTCGGCCTCGACGCTTTCGTCTGTCGCGACAGCCAAGAGGGGTCCAACCGGTTTGCCAACGATTTTCAACCCTTCGATTGAATCAATCGTGTTCCTTAGCGAAACGGTGGATCTATCACAACTCTCGGCGAGTTCCTGGTACCCGGCGTTTCCTAAGGCGGCGATGATCGCCCAGCTCGCGGCTAGCGGCCCTGCCGACTTTGAACCAAGCATCGTTGGATTCACAACGGGATACCCCGGCCAACGAGTTGTCGCGAAAAATTGCATTCGATGTCGGTCGCGGTCGCGTTGCATGAGCACTGACGCACCCTTTGGCGAGTAACCAAACTTGTGCAAATCAGCACTAATACTTGTTACCCCTTTGAGACTGAAGTCCCACGGATCAGTCTTCAACCAAGGAAGCACCCATCCCCCGATACAAGCGTCAACATGACACGAGATCCCCTTCGCTGAAGCAGCCTTTGCTACCTCTGCGATAGGGTCCAGGGTTGCAAACGGATAACTCGGCGCCGAAACAACAACAAGCGCAACATCATCACCGAGTCGGGCAATCAAGTGCGCCGGATCTACGCTGCCGTCTTGAGCAACGGGAACCAAGTCCAACTCCAAATCAAAATAGTGGGCGGCCTTTTGAAACGCGGCATGAACAGTTGTCGGGGCAAGAAGGCGCGCGGAACCACTGTGGGTACTACGCCACAAGTCCCTGGCTGTTTTTACGGCCAGTAGGCAACTCTCGGTGCCACCGCTCGTCACAGTTCCGACGACACTCTCGTCTCCGGAAAGCATCTCTCGAGCGAATTGAAGCACCTCTCGCTCCATCACCGCAATCGACTTGAACGCCGTGGGATCCAGCCCATTGAGTGGCTGCACCATTCTGGCTGCATCTGCGGCAAGAGCATCGATCTGAGGTAATCCACTGTCGTAAACGTAGGACAACACTCGCCCGCCGTGAGTTGGGGCATCCAATTTTCGAAGTTCTTGAAGCCTGCTTAGAATCTCGGCGGGCTGCCTTTGAATACTCATTTCGCGATAGTGCCTTTTCGCAATCGATAACGAGCGAGAGTCAGAAGACTCAACAGAATGATTACCGCGGGAACGATACTGAAGCTGTAGATTATGCCGTCAATTGCCCCAGCAGTCTGGGTTACCTTCTCACTTGCTGAAGATGCCTGATAGCCAGAAATCGCAAGCACAATCGTTAGCACTGTTGCACCCAACGCCATTCCGGTTGTCTCACCCGCTGTCCACATTCCACCAAAGGTGCCCGCTTGGCCATCCTTGTGCTTTGCAGCATCATCGGAGATGACATCCGGCAACATCGCCATCGGTAGCGATTGCATTCCGGCATAGGCGGCCCCCGCAATAGCAACTGGACCGTAAACCCAAGCGCCTGCCGTCCAAAGCAAACCGATCATGCTTAAGGCAGCGAGCCCAAAGATGATGCTTGCGAGTACAAACGCACGCTCCTTGCCGATCCGATTCGCTATTACACCCCAAAGCGGTGCTGCTATGAGCGCCGGTGCAATCAGGGCAATGAATAGGTAGCTGACAGCGTCTTCATCAACCAGTACCCACTTTGCTACGTATTGAGCGCCAGCAAGCATGAGTCCAGTCGCTAAACCCTGCAGCAAGAACGTTCCAAGCAGCGCCCTGAACGCTTGACTGCGTTTGAGTGCGGCGAATCCTTCTTTGTATGCTTCCCAGACGGATGCCGATTGCTTGAGATTTGAAGGAATCTTGCCTTTTCTGGCTACTGAGCTTGAAACATACAGGCCGAGACCGATAATCAATCCCGCGATCACAGCCATAACCAAATAGCCGGTGAAAGTAGAGCCGCCCCCGAGCGTGCGCAGCATCGGTCCGCCCGCACCGAACAGCAAAATTGCGAACGTGAGAACGACAACTCGCCACGTAAGCAATCGCGTGCGCTCGTCGTAGTCGTCAGTCAGTTCAGCCGGTAGAGCGATGTATGGCACTTGGAACAAGCTAAACGCGGTAGCGGCGAGAACGAATGCAACTAACACCCAACCGCCCGCTGCCACTGGGGATAACCCGATCGGGACAGCAAACGTGAGGATGAAAAACACTGGCAACAAGACGGCGCCGAGCACCATGAACCTTCTACGAGTGCCGTGACGAACCAAGTCAAGGTCACTTCGACCACCGATAACCGGATCAATGATTACGTCCCAAACTTTGGCTGCCGTAACCAGGATTCCTGCCGCGAGTGCTGGAACCTTCAAGGTGTCAGTCAAATAGTAAACAAGTACGAGTCCCGGCAGCGTGGAGAAGCCCCCCGTACCGATCGAACCGATTGCATAAGTTGCAATCGTGGATTTTGAAAGCCTAGTCTTTGGCGTTGCTCGCTCCGTTGCGCTCATTTGACTGAGTGTAGCGTTGAGAACATGTCAGGAACATTCCCTAGCGACAAACGAATTCAGATGCTTTGCTCGGCACTAAGCAATGCAGAAGGAAAATCTACGCCGATAAATGCGCCGTTTACCGGGAAGAAACTCTACGACCTCCCGACGGGAACCGCCAAGGATGTCGCAGCCGCAGCATCCAAAGTCCGGCTGGCGCAGGTAGCGTGGCAAGCTTCAACACCCGCCGCGCGCAAAGCGGTGCTACTTAAGGCACACGACCTGATCGTCAAGCGCAGGGAAGATTTGCTTGATTTGTTGCAATCAGAGACTGGCAAAACTCGCGGCCAGGCGTTCGAAGAGATTTTTCAGTCGGCAAGCGTTGCGAGATACTACGCGCTTTCGGCAAACCGAGTTTTGCGTAGCAGGGGTCGCCGGTCGGCGATTCCGACTGTGCTTCGAGCGAGAGTTAACTACCAACCGAAAGGCCTCATTGGTGTAGTCACGCCATGGAATTACCCGCTTAGCCTTGCGGCAATGGATGTGATCCCAGCGCTTGCTGCAGGCAACGGAGTACTGCAGAAAGCCGACAATCAAGGAGCGTTGTCGGTACTAGCACTCAGGGAGGCGTTCGTTGATGCCGGGTTGCCAGCAGACCTTTGGGCCGTGGTTACCGGAGACGGAGCCGAGATCGGTGACGCGATCAACGATGTGTCTGACTACATTTGCTTCACCGGCTCCACCGCGACCGGCACCAAGGTCGGTTTGCGCGCAGCTGCAGCATTGCGGGGTGCTTCGTTAGAACTGGGCGGAAAGAATCCAATGATCGTCTTGGATGATGTAGACCCAGTGAAAGCCGCTCGAGCTGCCGTTTACGCTTGCTTCTCTTCAATGGGGCAGCTTTGCGTTTCGATTGAACGAATTTACGTGCTTCGCGGGGTAGCCGAAGCATTCACTACGGAATTCGCAAAACGAACCCGGGAATTGAGACAATCCGCCGCATTCGATTACTCGTCGGATGTTGGTTCGCTAACTTTGCCAAGCCAACTCAAGCGAGTCGAAGAACATGTCAAAGATGCCGTCGACAAGGGTGCGAAGCTCCTCGCTGGTGGTCAATCACGTCCAGAACTCGGTCCGTTGTTCTTTGCGCCAACAGTGCTGACCGACGTCACAAGTGAAATGCGCTGCTCAGGGAACGAAACATTCGGGCCGGTTGTTGCAATTTCCGTTGTTGACTCAGAAACCGAGGCGGTAATTGTTGCCAATGATTCAGAATTCGGGCTGAACTCATCCATTTTTAGCGGTTCGGTGCGTCGAGCAAGAAGAATTGCCGCGTTATTACACACGGGTAGCGTCAATATCAATGAGGGCTATCGAGCGAGCTTTTCGACCGTCGCAGCGCCAATGGGAGGAATGAAATCGTCGGGCCTCGGACGCAGGAACGGTAGCGAAGGCTTACTCAGGTTCGTCGAGTCCCAAACCGTCGCGAATGCAACCGGGTACATCAGGCTCCCGAACACGGGCGCCGAGTTTTCCAAACTGAGCGGCCTGCTGTTGATCCTGCTAAAGACCCTTAGGTTGTTGCACCGAAAGTGAAGTGCTGAGGTGTCAATAGCCACCACTTCAGAAAACTCTTGTTGCTAAGTCGCTTCCGGATCGTACGGTGCTGACTTGCCTTCAGCTTCGAGTCTCCTCTTTCGCTTCAAGTAAGCCGACTCAGATACTGGCGGGGCCTTGGTCGGTGCTACTTCTTCAACTAACGCTTCTCGAATTATTCTGCGCGGGTCGTATTGGCGTGGATCAAGCTTCTTCCAATCGACGTCATCGAAATCTGGACCCATTTCTTCGCGCATCCGATCCTTTGCACCATCGGCCATGCGCTTAAGATTCTTCACACCCTTTGCCAATTGTGAGGCGTAATAGGGTAACCGCTCTGGTCCGAGAAGAAATACCGCAAGCACGCCAATGAGTAGCAGTTTCTCGAACGTCAAACCGAACACCAGTTCAGACTAACCCGAATCCGCACCTTCGCACCCTAGAGTTGATTCAAGGTTAGGAGTGAGATTGTCCGGCAAAGAGTCCGATTGGAAGTACGCAGAAGAATTCGTAGTCGAAAGCGATGAGATTCTGCAAGCAAGAACGGACGCAAACGAGCTTGGAATTGATTCAATCTCTCCCGGTGTTGGTGCTCAGTTAGGGCTACTAGCTAGCGCTACCGTTGCAACGAACATCATCGAAGTTGGAACTGGCGCGGGTGTCAGTGGATTGTGGCTACTGACCGGCGCTCCCCAAGCAACACTTACAACAATCGATATAGAGGCGGATTTTCAACAACACGCCAAGCGTTCTTTCGTTTCAGCGGGGGTAAATCAAAACAAGATCCGGCTGATCACTGGGCGTGCTTTGGAAGTCTTGCCCCGAATGAATGAAGATTCATATGATCTCGTGTTTATCGATGCAGACCCAATTTCTGTAATCGAGTATGTCGAGCACGGACTTCGATTGGTAAGAAACGGAGGCGTGGTTGCTGTCGCGCACGCACTTTGGCGTGGCCACGTTGCAAATCCTGCTTATCGCGACGAGGTTGTCACGAGCTTCCGCAACTTGCTTCATGAAATCTCTGCGTCGAGCGCCGTTATGAGTTCTCTCGTGCCTGTTGGTGACGGTCTGCTATTGCTCTCACGGAATGACCTCTAAGTGGAACGTTTTCGCGTCGTTCCAGCCGCCTACGTGTTCTTACGCAGAGGATCCGAAGTGCTACTTCAATTGCGTGAAGGAACAGGCTTCATGGATGGGCATTGGGCGGCGGCGGCAGCTGGCCACATTGAGGAAGGCGAGACTCCCATGCGTGCGGCGTGCCGCGAAGCAAAAGAGGAACTCGGAATCGAAATTCACGAACATGATCTGATCCCACTCACGGCAATGCAACGAACTCAACAAAACCATGAGTCCATCGACGAAAGAGTGGACTTCTTTTTCAGTTGCACGAAGTGGACGGGTGAACCGAGTTTGCAAGAACGGCAAAAAGCTGCAGACCTTGGCTGGTTTGACCTCGCCGCGTTACCGCACCCGATGGTGCCTCATGAGCAGTTCGTCTTGGATCAATTGAACGCAGAAACGCTCACACCGATCGTAACTTTTGGGTTTTAGACTAACCGCTTTGGGCCTTCGATTGACAAGCTCCTGACCCTGCTAGCCACACTCGCATTCGAACTACGCGGCCGGAACTACCTCGTTCAAGACGTCCCGAAGCTCTTTCGCTTCCGCGTCGTTAACCGATACGACCAGTCGACCCCCGCCTTCAAGCGGCACTCGAACAATAATTAGTCGGCCCTCACGGACAGCCTCCATTGGCCCGTCTCCGGTCCTCGGTTTCATGGCTGCCATCGATGGTCCCCTTTCGCTGTGGTCTAACTATTATCCCGCATTATTGAAGCTCTCGCGCACCGGCAGGTCACGGTGGAGTCCAGTCGTAGCCGTCATACCACCAACAGAAGTAGCACCAAACCCACTGACCGACAATGAATACGACAAGAATTGCTACGCGATACCAAATTGATTTTGGCCTGGCTAGAGCACCCGCCAACGGAAACATGGGGATGAGTAAGCGAAACGTGCTTGATTGGGGGAAAAATACCGCGAGCAAATAGATCCCATAACTGGCAACCCAAATCCGCAATGTACTTCCTAGTTGTCTTGTTGCAGGCAACACCAGAATTGCGAAAAAAGCAAGGATAACCGCGACCACTATTACGATCCCAAGCGGACCGGGAATCCAAAACCCAGCACCTTGAAACCAAGGTGTGAATGGGACTAGCTCTCGATGACCTAGGTAGGGTGCCCGCCATGCCAATTCAGTGTCGGTGTACGCGCTAATCGATCCGGTATAGACCCAAGCAAGAAACGGCCACGCCAAACCCATTAGTCCACTGAAAACAGTGACGCCTGCGACCAAGATCTTCTCCCAAAGTGGGAAAGGTTCTGTACGGCGCCGCACGAACCTCAGAATGAAATGGATCCCAAGAGCAAGCGCAAACGCCAAACCACTTGGTCTGGTAAGGGCCATGACGGCGATAACCGGAATGAGAACTAGATACTTTCGACGCATAAGCAAATAGAGCGCGAGCGCGAGCAAGAACAAGTACATTGACTCCGCGTATGAAACTTGGAGGATCGGCGAAAGCGGTGCGAAACAAACCAGTGCGACAGCAAACAAACTCGAACTAGCCTCGAGCACGAGCCGGAACATCCGATAGCACATGAGGGCGGCTGCCAAAGAAAACCCAAAAGAAACAATGACCGAAACGGGTGACCAAGGCAGGCCAGTAACGATCATTAGAGTTCGCACAAGTAATGGATATCCAGGCATAAATGCCCAAGAGTTCTCGGTAACTTGCCCTAAGTCGTTAGTCGGCAATTGCGCGGGATAACCGACCGCCGCGACGATGTGATACCAAGTGCTGTCCCACAGTTGGGCGAATTGAAAATAATCCGGTTTCGCTCCCGTCCAAGGATTCTCGGGTTGCCTATCCGCAAACCACAGCAGGATCGACGTCGTAACCACTCGGGAAACCAACCAAATTGCGACAACCCTAAGCCACCAGGGCGTCATCCGATAACGGATATAGCTCGCTCTACGAAACCCGAGTTTCCTCAGGCTCGGCCTCGTTAGTTGATCGTTAGCCACTTACGAAGACCTTGTTCGCACGATCGAAGCTGTGCGATCTCAACGCGTTCAAGATCCGCGTGGGCGAGCAACGGATCACCTGGTCCGTAGTTCACAGCGGGAATCCCGAGCGCGGCAAACCTTGCGACATCCGTCCAACCGTATTTGGGTTTTGCTTTGCCTCCGACAGCATCAACAAACGCCTTTGCGAGTGGAGCGTCCAATCCAGGTCTAGCGCCGTCTGCCTCATCCGTCACGACGACTTCGATACCTTCCGCTCCCGTATCCAGAATTAGTGAAGTCAACCTCGAAGCAGCTTGCTTTGCGCTTTCGTTTGGTGCGAATCGGTAGTTGATCTCGAGAACCGCTTCGTCTGGAATCACATTCCCGGCGACTCCGCCTCGAACGCCGACGGCGGAAAGTGATTCCCGATATTGGAGTCCATCGACCTCCACGGTTCTTGGGGCGTAGCTTGAGAGCATTTCAAGCACTGGTGCAAGACCGTGAATGGCGTTCTTTCCAACCCAAGCTCGCGCTGAGTGTGCTCTGACGCCTTTCGCCTTTACCTCTACCCTCAACGTCCCGTTGCAACCACCTTCAATTTCGGCCGCGGTCGGTTCGCACAGGACCGCGAACGCCCCATCCAATAGTTCAGGATGATTGCGTGCGAGTCTGCCCAATCCGTTCTGTTCGGCGCTGACTTCTTCGTGGTCGTACCAGATCCAGGTCACATCAAATCTTGGAGATTCAAGTTCAGCTGCGAGCTTCAGTTGAATCGCAACCCCACCCTTCATGTCGACGGTTCCTCTGCCGATTAGGGTGCCTTCTTCCAGCCGAACAGGCAGGTTGTGATTCACCGGAACAGTGTCGATATGCCCGGCGATAACGACGCGAAGGTCGCGACCAAGGTTTGTGCGAGCGACGATTGCGTCCGCATCACGAGTGATTTCCAAGTGAGCACACTTCGCGAGCGCGGCCTGAATCTCATCCGCCAAGGTCGATTCGTTTCCGGAAACAGATTCAATGTCGCAAATTGTTCTGGTGAGTTCTTCGATCGGGGCGTGGGGGTCAAGTCTCGGCACCACTCAAGACTAGCCTTCACAAAAGTAACAACGGTCAATCCAGTTTCTATAACCCCGGTAGCCTAAAGCTATGAGTACTGCTACGGCCTGGGGATACGGGTTGGCGACTCTAAAGCGCGACGGATCAGTGCTAGACACTTGGTTCCCAGAACCGCGACTTGGCGTGAATTCTGGAGCGGTTCCGCCCCCGGAGAACCTGCTCAGGCTAATAGGTGAGGACTCGAGGCGAGCGGTAAAGCTTGACGTAATCGCAGTTCAAAGCGATCTTGATTCCGCGCCGAGTTCGGTTCCCGATGCGTATCTTCGACTGCATTTACTCAGCCACAGGCTTGTGGTGCCGAATTCGATCAATCTCGACGGATTATTCGCGATATTGCCGACAGTTTGCTGGAGCAATGCCGGGCCGATCGACTTGGCGGATGCGACGAGATTGCATGCGGAGTTGCAGCGAGCCGGAATCAGTATCCACTCGGTAGACAAGTTCCCGCGACTGGTTGATTACCATCTACCCGAAGGGGTCAGAATTGCCGATGCCAATCGGGTTAGGCTCGGAGCTTACCTTTCGCCGGGTACGACCGTCATGCACGAAGGATTCGTGAATTTCAATGCTGGCACTCTCGGTGCGGCAATGGTTGAAGGTCGTATATCTCAAGGTGTAGTGGTGGGCGACGGAGCGGATATCGGTGGTGGAGCATCCATCATGGGCACGCTCAGCGGCGGAGGAAGCGCCAGAATCATCATTGGCGAGCGGACACTGCTTGGAGCGAATTCTGGGATCGGGATCTCGCTCGGGGATGACTGCATCGTTGAGGCTGGTTTATACCTCACAGCAGGAATGAAGGTGGTGCTCGCAGATTCGGCCGTGAATGCGTCAGGACAATTGCCAACTGCAAAAGCAGAAACTCTCTCGGGCAGAAGCGGCTTGCTTTATCGGCGCAATTCCCTCACTGGGGCAGTCGAAGTGCTAAGGCGTTCCGGTGAAGGCATCAAACTCAACAAAACCTTGCACGCCTAAGCGGTCGCGGGTCTGAAACTATCGCCTCGGCCAGGATCGCTCGGCTTTGCCGATGTAGAGCTGTTGGGGCCGGCCGATTCTCGTCGTCGGATCTGAATTCAGTTCCCGCCAGTGCGCAATCCAACCGGGAAGTCGACCAATCGCGAACAGAACGGTAAACATTCGAGGCGGGAAACCCATCGCCTTGTAGATCACGCCGGTATAGAAATCTACATTCGGGTAGAGCTTGCGCTCGATGAAATAGTCGTCTGCGAGGGCAACGGACTCAAGTTCTTTTGCAATGTCCAGTAAGTCATCTTGAACCCCAAGAGCCTCAAGCACTTCGTCTGCACTTTGCTTTACGAGCTTTGCGCGCGGGTCGAAGTTCTTGTAAACGCGATGACCGAACCCCATTAATCGGATTCCGTCTTCTTTGTTCTTCACCCTCTCAACAAACTTCTTCACGCCCTCACCCGAAGCCTTGATTTCGCCGAGCATCTTGAGAACGGCCTCATTTGCTCCACCGTGCAGCGGACCGTAGAGTGCGTTGATCCCTGCAGAAATTGAAGAGAAAATATTGGCTTCGGTCGATGCCACGAGGCGAACCGTAGAGGTTGAGGCATTTTGTTCGTGATCCTCATGCAGGATTAGCAATCGTTCGAGCGCTTTAGATAGCACCGGGTTCACAACATACGGCTCTGCCATGTTGCCAAAGTTCAATTTCAGAAAATTGTCGACAAAGCTCAAGCTGTTGTCCGGATAAAGGAACGCTTGACCCATCGATTTCTTGTGCGCGTATGCTGCGATGACCGGCAACTTTGCCAAGAGCCGAATCGTCGAAATCTCGACCTGTTCTTGATCATGCACATCAAGAGAATCTTGATAGAACGTTCCTAGAGCGCCAACTGCACTCGACAACACAGACATCGGATGAGCGTTGTGAGGAAGTGCGTCAAAGAATCGCTTCAAATCTTCATGAATTAGGGTGTGTCGTCGGATTGTTTCTTGGAACCGATCAAGTTCGACCGCAGTTGGAAGCTCACCGTGAATGAGTAGCCAGGCAACTTCGAGGTACGTCGAGTACTCAGCCAAGTCTTCGATCGCATAGCCTCGGTAGCGCAAAATGCCAGCGTCGCCGTCAATGAACGTGATTGCGCTTTTTGCTGCCGCAGTGTTCACAAACCCCTGGTCAAGCGAGGTGTACCCGGTTGACTTCAACAAGCCAGAAATGTCGATCGAAGATGCGCCCTCAGTTGATTGAAGAATTGGCAGGTCGACTTGCCCGCCAGGATAACTAAGCCTCGCGCTAGCTGGGGTCTCCTCGGTCACCCTTATAGCCTAGTTGGCGGTGGAGTCACCAGTGAAACCATACAAAGCAATGCCCAGTTACTTGGAGAAACCCTTCAAGCGTTCGGACGCGGTTTCGATATCGTGCGTGCTCGAAGTCAACGCAATTCGCACATGCGAACTATCTGCGTAAAACGTGCCAGGGGTAACCAAAATCCCAAGAGTCGCGAACTTGCGAGCCAGGTCCCACGAATCAGTGTTGCCGCGAACCCATAGATAGATTCCGGCTTGGCTAAAGTCAATCTCAAGTCCAGCCGCAAGTATCGCGCTTGAGAGCAACTCGCGTCGCTTGCGATAAACCTCTCTTTGAGCTGAGACTGTCGCATCGTCATCCAGCGCGGCAATCATGGCCGCTTGCACGGGTGCGGGCACCATGAAGCCCAGGTGTTTTCGAATCGCGAGGATTCCTGCGAGCAATTGGGAACATCCAGCGACAATTCCAGCCCGATAGCCAGCAAGATTAGATTGCTTGCTGAGCGAATAAACAGACAGGATGTTGTGTCTCGATTCGCCGATTACTCGCGGATCGAGAATGGATGGCGACGGTTCGTTGGATTCCCAATTCAGTTCCGCATAACACTCGTCGTTCACGATGACTGCATCTAGTTCTCTTGCGCGGGAGACCGCGCGTTCGAGTTCGGCAATTGATCTAACTCGACCATCTGGATTGCCGGGACTGTTTAGCCAAATCAGTTTTGAATCCGATGGCCAGTTCTTCGGATCGTCCTCCGCAACAGCGTTCGCATGAACGACTTCTGCTCCGATTGCATAGCTCGGGTATGAAACCTGCGGGTACACGATGACGTCCCCCGCACCGAGGCCAAGCACCAAAGGCAGAGTTGTAATGAACTCCTTCGACCCGATGGTTGGAAGCACATTATTTTGCCCAAGCTCAACACCACGACGCCTTCGATACCAAGAAACGATTGCCTCGCGAAGCTCTACCGTTCCGACAGTCGCCGGATAGCCATGTGCGTCTGAGGCACTCGAAAGCGCAACTTGTGCGGGCCGTGAGGCTGAATCCACAGGGGATCCGACAGATAAATCAATAAATCCTTCAGAATGCGCTTTTGCTAATTCCGCCACTGGCGCAAGCGTGTCCCACGGGAAATCGGGTAGTTGCAGCACTAGCTACTTCTTCAGATGATCGTTAACATCAAGCGGCAACGCGGCCACAATTGGGTGGTCCTTGTGAATCACGCCGACCTTCGCTGCGCCACCGGGAGAACCAATGTCATCGAAAAACTCAACATTTGCTCGATAGTAGTCCGACCATTCTTCTGGTAAGTCGTCTTCGTAATAGATCGCCTCCACCGGACAAACCGGTTCACACGCCCCACAATCCACACACTCGTCCGGGTGGATGTAGAGCATACGGTCGCCTTCATAAATGCAGTCCACCGGGCATTCATCAACGCAAGCGCGATCTTTAACATCGACACACGGCAAGGCAATGATGTAAGTCAAGGCTGTACTCGATCCTGTTTAGAAGTTGGGCCTTCATTCATGCTAACCCGAGCGCGAGATTTCAACCGCGGGAAAACCACCACCCCGATCGCGATCACAATCGATCCGAAGAACCATGTGTAGCCGATTTCATTTGTTGGAATCAAAACCGAGCCCGCAAAACTCTGTTGCGAAAACAAAATTATCGGCGCCAAGAATCCAATGGCAGCACAAGCAACTAAGGGCCGGTAATCAAGGTAAAGCCTCAACCCGATTAGAACTGTTGCGCTCACGAGAAGACCCAACACTAGTCCGATTGGCCAACCGGTCAACGCGCCTCTGTAGGTGACTTGGCTGTTGATTGTGCCAACGATTCCAACTACCGCACCCATCACAGCGAGAATAATTCCGGCAGCAATTTTCCAGAACATGCCCATGTCGCGCCAACCAGTCTCAGCTGAGTTCGGTTGAGCAACGTCTAAATAGGCTTCCACTGTCGAAATCTCCTGTTCCTGCCCCCCTGAGTGCACAATCGAACCCCCCTTGACTGTCAGTTGTGAAGCGTAGGCCCGAAGTGCTTGCTTCTTTCGATCTAACGCTGCCGAAATATCAACCACATCGGTAGCCAGACCGTGATCTGATTCTGGCACTACCTGGCTAAACGGGATGCCAAGAAGTTCCGCAGCGCTTCGACTTACTTCAGCGGCTCGCATGTGATCCGGATGTCCGTATCCTCCGCCAGCGTCATAACTGATTACGAGATCCGGATTCGCAATCAAAATCGCCGCAACAAGATCCTCTTCAATCTCGTCTGGATCTGCAGCACAAAACGAATTGGGGTCAGAGTGCGCCGCTGGAATCGCTCGACCATCGAGCCACGCCATACCGGAGTCCAAATATCGCCTCTCGGCCAGGCCATGTTTTCGTGCGCCATTCTCCCCAAGAAACCAGTGATCCTGAACTCCAAGGATCTTCAAAGCCTTATCGAGTTCTCCGATTCGATGCGCCGTCAGAGCGTTCGAATCGTTCGCCAAATGAGCCAGCGGTCCGTCTACAACCTCCCCAAGTTCGCCTCGAGTGCAAGTCAGGACAGAAACTTGCACTCCTGCATCACCAAGCAAAGCAATTGTTCCACCGGTTGAGATTGTTTCATCATCAGGGTGGGCGTGAACGAACAGCACTCGCTCAAGCTTTTTGGCTACTTTCACCCATCAAGACTATGTCGAGTGGGATAGAACCTATTGCACTAAATCAGGAGCCAGATTTCTTCTTGGTGACTGTGTAATTGGCTACCCAATTGTCTTTTGAATCCTTTGAAACAACCAGTAGAACTCCAAGATTGTCCTTGGAAAGTATGGCGGTCTTGGTGCTTTCGGATTCAATTCCCATGGTCTCGGACTTGAAGCCGGCACCCTCAAATTGAGAAACAATGCCATCGAAGTCGGCGATGCCGCTTGCTTGGATGGTCAAGTTCCAGACTCTGCCGTCTTCCGTGTCAATGGCTCCGGCAAATAGCACTTTTCCTGATGCGATAGGAACTTCCTTTGGAAAGTCGTCTGGCACACTCGTGCCACCGACGTCCAATTTGCCTCCAGTCGCGTTCTTGATAGCGTCTCTGACTGGATTGCCCCCGGCAAAGGGGTTAACACAACCGCTCAACATGGGCGTAACAGTGAGTGCGACTATCACTGCAACCGCCATCGAGAACGTCTTACGGGAGTTCGACATTGGATTCTCCAGGGGGTATCTAACCCAGACAGGTTCTGGGTTGGAAGAATATTACATTGGCGCTATTTGGGTAGCAATACGCAAACGTTCAGGATTGATTTGCGCGTTTCAAACTTGCAGCGGTACGAGCTCTGGCGTTTCGATCCAATTCAACTTTGCGGATTCTGACCATCTCAGGAGTAGCCTCAACACACTCGTCATCGCGCGCAAATTCGAGGCTTTCTTCCAAGGTCAGCACCCTTGAAGGCGTCATTCGCTCGAATACATCGGCTGTGGAAGAGCGCATATTGGTTAGTTGCTTTTCCTTCGTAATGTTCACATCCATATCCTCAGCTCGAGGGTTTTCGCCAACAACCATACCCTCGTACACTTCAGCTCCTGGTTCTACAAAGAAGCTCATTCTTTCTTGGAGCGCAATCATCGCAAACGGTGTCGCAACTCCGGCTCGGTCGGCGACGATGGAGCCAGTGCTTCTTGTGACAATTTGACCCGCCCACTCCCCGTAACCAACTGAAATTGCGTTAGAGATACCGGTACCGCGTGTGAGCGTTAGAAACTCGGTGCGGAACCCGATTAGTCCACGGGATGGAACGATGAACTCCATCCGCACCCAACCAGTGCCGTGATTTCGCATTCCTTCCATGCGACCTTTGCGGGCTGCGAGCAGTTGCGTGATCGCACCCAAATGCTCCTCTGGTGCGTCAATTGTCAAGTGTTCGAACGGTTCGTTGACGACTCCGTCAATTCGCCGCGTGACTACTTGCGGTTTGCCCACAGTTAGTTCAAATCCCTCTCGGCGCATTTGCTCGACGAGAACTGCGAGCGCCAATTCTCCTCGCCCTTGCACTTCCCAAGCATCCGGTCTGCCAATATCCAACACCCGAATCGAAACATTTCCGACAAGTTCTCGATCGAGCCGATCCTTCACCATGCGTGCTGTGAGTTTGTGACCCCTGATCTTTCCGACCAGTGGGCTCGTATTTGTCCCGATAGTCATCGAGATCGCAGGCTCGTCAACAGTGATTGGTGGTAGCGGTCGAACGTCATCAGGATCGGCAAGCGTGTCACCGATCATAATGTCCGCAAAGCCCGCCACCGCAACAATGTCCCCAGGGCCAGCACTTTCGGTCGGTAGCCGATCAAGCGCTTGCGTGCGAAGCAACTCGGTGACCCGAACATTATGAACTTCTCCGTCTTTTCTGACCCAGGCGACGGTTTGACCTTTGCGAAGAGTGCCGTTGAATATTCGAAGCAGTGCCAGTCTGCCCAGGAAGGCCGAGGCGTCAAGATTAGTAACATGCGCCTGAAGGGGAGCTTCTGGATCAAACTCTGGTGCTGGAATATGCTCAAGAATCGCACCAAATAGCGGTTCGAGATCCGCGTTGTCTGGAACGCTTCCATTTTCTGGACGATTACGACTTGCAGCTCCGATTCTGCCTGAGGCATAAATCACGGGCACATCAAGCACAGCATCCAAATCAAGATCCGGATGATCTTCGGCTAAGTCGCTAGCAAGCCCCAACAATAGATCCTGGCTTTCGGTTACCACTTCGGCGATCCGTGCATCCGGTCGATCGGTCTTGTTCACAACTAGGATCACCGGAAGCCTCGACTCCAATGCTTTTCGGAGCACGAATCTCGTTTGCGGTAGCGGCCCTTCGCTCGCATCAACAAGCAGCATGACTCCGTCCACCATTGACAGCCCGCGCTCCACTTCACCGCCGAAATCCGCGTGACCGGGGGTGTCTATAACGTTGATCGTTATCGCCTCGCCATTTGAATGTTTCCCGTTGTAATTGATTGCAGTGTTCTTTGCGAGGATCGTGATGCCTTTTTCTCGCTCGAGGTCTCCGGAGTCCATGGCCCGTTCAGCAACATGCGAGTGTTCTCCAAACGCGCCCGTTTGCTTGAGCATCGCATCAACTAGAGTCGTCTTTCCGTGATCAACATGGGCAACGACGCCGACATTTCGCACGTTTGTTCTTGAAGATTTGGGCATGACTAAGTGATTCCGATCCAGATTGGGAGCAGTCAATCTTACTTGACCGGAGCTGGCGAACTCGTACTCGTCGCCAAATTCCAATCTTCCACGTTCCAGAAAATGCCTGTAGACAACGGCGACAATGCCACGCCAGTCACTTTCGAATCAAAAGCAACAACATGACGGAACTGGAAAAGTCGTAACCCGTATCCATAATCGAATAGTTCCGAGTCAAGTTCGATTCTCAAAGAAAGCTGTTGCTTCGCGTCGGTCGCGATCGACATTTTCGCCAAGATCTCGTCAACTTTGGGATCCGATAGTCCACTGAAATTGCTCTTGCCGTTTGTCACAAAAATGGATTGAAGCCCCGAGAAAGAAGTGTTCCGTACTTGCCAACTGAAAATTGAGGCGTCGCTGCTGCCTGGCGTGTCAAGCAAACTGAACCAATCAGGACTTGAGCAATCCGTGACAACGAATCCGGCCTTCGAAGCGGAACTTGCAACCAATCTAAATTCTTCTTGGCGTCTCGGGCTTGAAGGATCGTAGAGGATGCAAACTGTTGGGTTTGAAACTCCTGCTTGAGAAAGCAGTGATCTTGCTCCTTCGATGTTTACTTGCAAATACATCTCAGATCCATTTGTGTTGATCGAGACGTCATATCCGGGATCATCAGCCGAAAACACTATCGAGGACGGCAGGTCAGTGTCGCTTGCGGCTTCACCCAACGCAGCCTGCCGTATTTCGTTTCGCGGAATCGTCATCAGGAACGCTTTTCGCACTCGCGGATCTTTGAGAGTGGCATAGTTTGGCCCACCGACTCTGAAATCAAAATGCTCAAAGCTTGCTGCATCACCTTCAAGTAAGTTGAAATTGGCCAAGCCGCTCAACTCGCTACTGACTTCCGAGTCAAATGGCGGAGAAATAACGTCAACGGCACCTTGTTCAAGCGCTTGCGCTTGCCTTAGCGGATCCGCTTCAAACTGCACGTTGATGGTCTCGAACTTTGGTTGTCGTTCACCGTGATATTCAAGATTTGCCTTGAGCACCAATTTCGAGCCAGCGTTGAATGAGGCGACTGTGTATGGGCCGTTCGAAATGAACACCCCTGGATCCTTGGGTGGGTCATCAAGATTGAACCCAGAGTTCCAAGAATTTGCGATTTTTGAGAGCTTCACGATCTCGCGATCCTGTACCGCTTTCACAAGTAGCGCTTTGGCTTTCGTCGCCGACCTAAGTATCGAATCCGGCTTTGCTGTGGATTTCGGGATCGGCAAGCCAAGTGCCATCCTCGCGACGACATGCGCAGGTAGGCCAACTTCAAGACTCAACGGCCAATCAACAAAGTATTGGTCCCAAGTGAGCGTGAGCGATCGAAGGTCCTTGCTCAGTTTCGGAACCGTGGAAACGAATTGCAAACCTTCGCTTGTTGCACCGTCGAAATACACGACTGAGTCTGGGAACGCTTTCGAATATTGACCTGTTTCCGGATTCACGTAGCCGCTGTCATCGAATTCTGGGGTATTTAGCATTCCCGAATTCGCGGCCCAAGCCAGTAACAAATCTGAAGCGTCTACTGGCACACCATCCGACCAAGTAACCCCTGGGGCAATCGTGTATTTCACAATGAGCGGATCGTTTGAGAGCACTTCGGCTGTGCCAAACGAAGTGTCGGCGACTAATTCTGATTTCGAGTCATAGCTGAAGAACTTGGATGAAGTTGCTTCAAGAATTTGGGTATTGGCTGGCGAATCACCGTAAGAGGTTCGGTCGTTCATGGAGAACAACTCCTGGCTTAGCATGACCGAAACTGAACTACCTGAAACCAAATTTGAGTTGTCCGGAGTCTCATTTGTACAAGCCGAAAGTACCAAGCTGGATGCGAGAGCAATTGCAAGGGGACCTCTTACTCTCGAGGCGGTACCAGGCAATTCAGATACTTTAGGGGTCGATTATCGAGCTTGTGCAGCGAGGCGTCGCTCGCGGTTTAGCTTTTGTTCTTCTGGGTCTGGCAATGGAACAGCAGCGATCAGCCTTTGAGTGTATGGATCCTTCGCATTTCGAAGAATTTCATCACGAGTCCCCTGCTCGACAAGTTTGCCATCACGAAGCACCGCAATTCGGTGCGCCAACTGGTCAACCACCGCGAGGTCGTGACTAATGAACAAGCAAGCGAAGTTCAATTGGCCCTGGAGTTCTAGCAATAGCTCTAGGAATCGAGATTGAACCGAAACGTCAAGCGCAGAAGTTGGTTCATCAGCAACTAGAAGTCTAGGACTTAGCGCAAGAGCCCTCGCGATTCCAATGCGTTGCTTCTGTCCACCAGACAACTCGTGAGGGTACCTATTTCGGAACGCCATTGGCAATTCGACTTGTTCGAGCAACTGTTCAACTTTGCGGTCAAGTTCTTTCCCCTTGGCAACTCCCGCTAGCAGCATCGGTTCGCCGATACTTTGACCGACAGGCATTCTGGGGTTCAACGAAGATGCTGGATCCTGGAACACAATTCCAGTCTTTCTTCTCAATTCGCGCAATTCTCTCGAACTCAACTCAGACATGTCTTCACCGACGACTCTAAGTTGACCCGAAGTGATCGGAAGCAGACCCATGGCAGCTCGACCAATAGTCGTCTTTCCCGATCCGGACTCACCGACTAGCCCTAGGAGTTCTCCAGGGTGAATCTCAAGGGAGACACTGTCAACCGCCCTAAACGCCGGGACACGTCCACGCTTCGGGTAGTCAATGGTTACGTCTACCAAGGACAGAACTGGCTCCTGCCGCTGTTCAACCTTTGGGAGCAACCGCTCCTTGTGTGCGCCAAGGTGCGGAACCGCTGCAAGCAGTTCCTGAGTGTATGGTTTTTCTGGCTTGGCAAAAATTTGGTGCGCAGTACCAGACTCAACGATTCGGCCACGGTGCATGACAACAACACGATCTGCGAGGTCTGCAACCACTCCCATATCGTGAGTGATCAAAATAATCGCGGAATCCAGTCGCTTGTGCAGAGCTCTAAGCAAGTCAAGGATTTCTGCTTGAACAGTTACGTCAAGAGCTGTCGTCGGTTCGTCTGCAATCAAGAGGTCAGGGTCACAAGAAATTGATTGAGCGATCATTGCTCTCTGCCGCTGCCCACCCGAAAGTTGGTGCGGGTAGGAATTGAATGCTTTGACCGGGTCAGGCATTTCAACCATCCCGAGTAACTCGATCGCTCGCTCTTTCGCAGCTGCCGGGTTCGTGCCATAGTGTTGGCGCAACGTCTCAACAATCTGGAAACCGATCGTATAAACCGGGTTGAGCGCGGTCATTGGCTCCTGGAAAATTACCGCAATTTTCTCACCACGAATTTTGCGCATTTCCGTTGAGCGAATCCCGCGCAACTCAACGCCATTCAGTTTCACGCTCCCGCCGATTCGGCTGTTGACCGGGAGCAAGTCAAGTACCGCCATTGAGCTTGCACTCTTTCCAGAGCCGGACTCACCGACAATGGCTAGCACTTCGCCCTTATGAACTTCGTAATTTAGTTTGATTGCCGCAGGAACCCATTGCTCGTCAACCCCGAAATCGACACTAAGGTCGGTTACTTTCAGGACCGGCACACGATCACTCGTTTCGGGGATCACGTCACCATGAGTCTTTGATTCTGACTTGGGGGACTTGCTCATTTTGGCTTCCTTGGTCTTTCGTTGCGACATCAGGCACCTTCACCTGAGACGATTAGTGAATGTTCCATTCGCGGTTCAATCGGGTTGTGGCAGTGATTGTCTGGTTGGTTTGTCTCGTTGCGACGACTGCAGTATTGATTGCGGGAGTCAGCAAACACGGCGAGTACCTTCCTGCTCTCGTGCTGGTCGCGTTTTTTGCCTGGGTCGGACTTTGGCGACCTTCCGTCGAAGTCAGCGATGAAGCGGTCCAACTTGTGAATGTGCTCAGCACTGTCGCGATTCCGTGGCCAGCGATAATCCAAGTGGATACGAAATTCGCGTTGACAATCGTGACACCGCAAGGAAAGTTCGCTGCGACTGCCGCGCCTGCGCCAAGTCGCCTCACGACTGTTCTTAGTCGACGGGATGTTGGTCGCGCGAAAGCGCAACTTGGAACTGACGGTCGAATCAAACCGGGCGATTTGCCTAATACCGATTCGGGTGCTGCTGCGATCCTCATCCGAGAACGCTGGGAGCAACTTAAACGCGAAGATCGAATTGAGATCGGAATCGCCGACGACACCAAGGCTTCCAGACGTTGGCACATCGTGACGATGGTCGTTGGTGGATTGCTCCTCGCCGCGACCGTTGCCTCTCTCGCTTACGGTTGACATCGTCATAAACCGGTTGGCTCTTTCATCTTTCGTGCAACGAATCGACTCTGCCTCGGGTCGAATGCGTCCCGAACTCCATCACCAATAAAGTTCACGGTCAAGGCAATAGCGACGATAAAAACGCCTGGCCAGATGAACAAATATGGCCGGGTGCTGAACGCATTTTGGTTCTGGCTAATGATTAGTCCAAGCGAAACATCCGGCGGTCTAATACCGAACCCTAGGAAGCTAAGCCCTGTTTCCAGAAGGATCGCGGCCGCCATTAGCAAAGTTGTTGAGACGATTACAACGCCGATCGCGTTTGGCAGGATGTGCCGGAAAATTATCCGCGCGTCTCGCGCCCCTGAGACTTTTGCCGCATCAACGTATTCCCGCTCACGCAGAGTCAAGAACTCACCGCGAACCAATCGAGCCAATCCCGTCCAAAGGAACAAACCAAGCACAATGGAAAGTCCGATCACTCCAAGTCCCTTGAAGTGTTCGTTTGCGATTTTTCCGACAACGGCACCCAGCACAATTACTGGAATCACGATTACGAGGTCAGTGAATCGCATGATCGCGGATTCGACCCAACCGCGGTAGTAACCCGCGATCGCGCCAAGGACAGTACCAATCACCGCGGAGAGAATTCCGATGATGAACATGACAATGAGCGAGTTTTGGACCCCGCGCATCGTCATCGCGAAATAGTCGATCCCGATTAGGGTCTGCCCGAATGGGTGGTTCCCCAAATGGATTCCATCCCCGCCAAGCCATTCAGGAATTAGAGATAGCGTGGGCGCTCCACCGTTTTCTAGAGGCACCAATTCGGTGTATTTCCATTTCCACCATCCGGGGATTCCGAATGCCCCGGATGCCGTAACGGAAAGTACGACGATAGCCAAGAACACGATTAGCGAAGCCATCGCGACCTTATTCTTGAGAAATCGCTTCCAAATGAGTCGACCTTGACTCATCCCTTCAGTTAGTGGTTCCGCGTCACCAGACGCGGAAACCTTTGTGTTCAGTCCAGGTTCGAGACTCATGCGCGTACCCTCACTCTCGGGTCAAGTGCGGAATACGTCATATCCGCGATGAAGTTGAACACGATCGCCGAAATCGCGATCACAACGAAGTAACCCATGACTGGGTTAGGGTCTGGCAGCGTAAGTCCCCGCTGGAACATTGCGCCCATGCCAGAGAACGCGAACACTTGTTCTGTGATGATCGCACCACCGAGCAAAGCTCCGAAGTCAGACGCGACGATCGTCGCAATCGGAATGAGCGAGTTGCGGAATGCGTGGCGCACGATAACTACCCGCTCTGGCATACCTTTTGCTCGCGCCGTTCGAATATAGTCCTGACTTAGAACGTCAAGCATTCCAGCTCGCGCATAGCGCGTAAGTCCCGCAAACGAAATGAGCATTAGCGTCAGAGTCGGCAGGAGTAAGTGCGTAAACGTGTCCACGCCTTGAATCCAAATATCGCCACCGAGTCCCGGAGTTTGAGATCCAACCGTCGCAATTGGGCGACCGTTGATTGCCGACATATTCGAATAGGTCGGCCACGCCTGCATGAGTCGATCAATCAAGATCAGGCCAGCACACAGCAAACTGGTGAATATCCCAACTCGGATGTTTACGCCTCGATCTGGTCCGCCAACCAAGTACCCCGATACCCATGCGACCGCAATGGTAATCAGACCGAGAATCATGAGCGTGTAAATGCTTGAAATGTTCAGCAACCCTTGCAGTGCGAAGTAGCACACATAGGCAATCGCGGCCTGAATCCCTGCAGTGAGAAGCGCACGCTTGTTGTGAATACCGGCGATTAGCAACGAGATCACAAAACCGATTCCTGCCGCCATGATTGGGAAAAACACTGGGCCAATATTCGGATGTGTAAACCAGTTACTCAGCGAAAAGTAGGTAAGCACTGCCGCGGTTGCAACGCCCGAAACCGCGAACACGGTCAACCTTCGTCGCAAATCACCGCCGATCAACCCAAGCCAGATCAATCCTGAAACGATCGCCAACACCACAATCCAAATTGGCGTCACAACCGGATCGGATAGAAAGTCGTTAAAGCCAATGGCAATGAATTCCTTTAGCAAAATACCGACCCAGAACGATGGGAGCGAGAACAGCAAGAATGAAATGAATGTCATCACGAAGTCGAAGGTCGTGTATTGACGAAGCGCTGAAACAATCCCAACTACCAAGCCGACGATTATTGCGAGCACGGTCGAGGCAGTGACAAGCTGCAACGTCGCCGTCATCGCCTGAGGCAGCAACAGGATAACCGGCTGTCCCTGTGCGGTTAGACCCAAGTCGCAAGCGTTAGCAAACGGGATTAGACACTTCGCTGCTCCACCAAGCCAAAGGAAAAATCTCAGCGGGGCTGGAACGTTTAGCTGAAGCCGCTCGATACGATCCGCCATAAGTTGTTCTCGGTTTGGCAGACGGCTCTGGTAATACTCCTCAAGGGGATCACCAGAAAGTGCAGTCAGTTGATACATGATAAAAGCTGCTCCGAGCAGGAGAAGCACCGAGACGATTAGTCGTCTCGCAATGAATGAGACCATTGGTAACTCTTTCAATCCACAGGCCGACTCCGATGGCGAGCCTGCGGGAAGTCTAGCGAAGCTTGCGCGATTGTTGCGCTACTTCGATGCGGCCGGTCGAACGAACGGAGCGCCAGGACCGATTTGGTCCTGGCGCTCCGCTCTGAGTATTACCCAGAGCTAGTCATGAATGACTAGACCAGGATGCTACTTCTTTGCCCACTCCCAGTAGTTCCAGCCAACACCGGCCTGGCCTGGGTAGTAAACAACACCGGTCACGCTGTTGCTGTTGGCCATAACGCCAGGGGCAACAAAGAGCGGCACACCGTAGAAGTCCTTGAACAACTGGGTGTCGATCTTGACCTGAATGTCATCTTGGGCCTTCTTGTCCAGAGTGGTCTGGAGCTGGGTAGCCAGCTGGTCGACCTCTGCGTTTGAATACCCGTTGTAGTTTCCACCACCGGTCGTGCTGAAGATCTGCGGAACTCCAGCAACACCGACACCGGACGAGATCCATCCGAAGATGGTTGCGTCGTAGGTGCCACTACCGAGGAGCGAACCCCAGTTCTCAGCACCGGCGTCGATGATCTTGAAGCCAGCTTGCTCAGCGGAGGCCTGAATGGCCTGGAACGCGGCGACGCGGTTCGGGTTCTTCGTGTTGTAAAGAATCCGGACCTCCGGGGTGCGACCGTTGAGTAGCGCCATGGCGCCGTCAATGTCAACCTTGTCGAATGCCGATGCTCCGTTTACCTTGGTCGTTTCGGTGTAACCGTCGGTTCCAGGGAAGAACAGCTCAGAGTCGTAGACCTTAGCGTTCGGGTTCATCGGAGTGACAATTGCGTCAAGAATTTGCTGACGCGGAATAGTCTTCAAGAAGGCTTCACGAAGATCTGGAGCATCCTTGAACACTCCAGTGTTGAACGTGAGGTCGAGGTGGTCGTAGCTGAACTGGTCACCAGTTAGCGTCGTTACACCCTTGATCGCCTGGAGCGACTTGATGGTGTCTGCAGAAGCCTGCGGGTTGATCACGTCAACCTCACCGTTCTTCAATGCGGTCACCTGCGCCTGAGCGTCACCAATGAAGCGGACAACGATCTTGTCGATCTTTGGAACGAGCGATCCCTTGTAGTTCTTGTTGCGAACTAGAGTGATCGACTCTTTCGGTACCCATGCATCTAGCACAAACGCGGCTGACGAGAGGTAGAGGCTCTTGTCGGTCGGAAGGGAGGTTGCGTCGAATCCGGTGTTCCAGAAGTCGGCAGCCTTCTTCAAGACGTCATTCACAGGAGCTGGGCTAGCTGCGTCACCGCGAGGAAGCGTCATGATTGCGTTGACGAGGTCCTTCTGGGAAACACCAGCGTGGTCAGCGACTACGTGAATTGGTGCGTCGATTGGGTTGATGAGCGCCCAGTCTGCGTACGGCTGGCTGTAGGTGAGGGTGATCGACATGTTGTCGTCGCCAACAACTGGCTTGTCAGCCAGTCCAAGACCTGAAGTGTCGCCTGCGTAGTTGAAGTACTGGGTTCCGCCGGTGACGTTTCCGTCAGCGTCGTATGAAGCATCGTTGAAGTAGCCCGAGAATGCGGCCCATGCGAGGAGCAAGTCGTCCGCAGTGATCGGGGTGCCGTCAGACCAAGTAGCGGTCTTGGCGAGTGTGTACTTCACGGTCAGCGGGTCATCGCTGGTCTTCTCGACAGTTCCGAAGCTCTTATCTGGGATGATGTTGAGCTTGTTGTCGAGATAGAAGAAGCTCGAACGGGTGTATCCGAGGAGCTTCGCGTTCATGTCGAGGTTCGCCGTAGGCGTGCTCGAGGTGAACGCTGTTACTTCATTGACCTCGGCGACCGTTACGGTCCCTCCGGTCGGGGCAGCTGTGCCGCCACCAGTCGTTGTGCAACCGGTGATGAGCATCGCTGCAACTGCGGCAACCGAGACCGGTGCCACTATGCGTTGGAATTTCAACTTTCCTCCTGTGCAAGATGGATGCGAATCGGCGTGTTTTTTAGGCACTCCTATAGGCATATTTACAGAGAACCCTATGGCGGGTCTACTCCACTCGCAAAACTGTAGGGGTAAAAGTTACCTTTTGGTGACGATCAACCGTTTTATTTTGCGATTCTGGAACTTTTTTGCGCCATTTGCCCTGAACTCGCATCGATTTGAAGTTGCGCCAGAATTTCAATTCCAAAATGTTCGAATGTTCGAGGCGTAACATCGTGTCGATGGATGCGCCAAAATCGCCTGTTGCGAACGCCCCGATTCTCATCTTCGATGGTTCTTGCGGATTCTGTTCGAGCTCAGTGCGGTTCGCGGCAAGATGGCTACCGGCAATGCCTCAAGCGCTCCCCTACCAGTTCGCCGAATTGGACTCTATTGGGCTTACCGAGATACAAGCCGCGGAGAAAGTTTGGCTCGCTCTGCCGGGTGATCAAGAAATCGAACTTTTTGGCGGACATTTAGCTGTTGCCGAGGTGCTTCGCCATCAACCCAGTTTCGGTTTCCGCTTACTTGGAAACCTGATGGAGTTGCCGGGCGTTAGCCAGGTGTCGGCACTCGCCTACGCGTTGGCGGCAAAGTACCGACACAAGCTTCCTGGTGGGACTCCGGCTTGTGAAATGGCGCGCAGAACGTGATCGGGACACTAGCTCTACCCTCTAAACGAAAACTTTGGGCAGAAATCTTGATCGTGCTCGGTTTATCGCTTGGCGCATCCGCGATCTACTCAATAGTGGTTTTGGCTGACAGACTCACTCAGGCTACGACTATTTCCAAACAAACCGCGACACTCAATGCGCCTCTAAGTTCGCGCGAATTTTTCGATTTTGTGTACCAATTCTTAGCGATCTTCTTCGACCTCGTGCCGGTTGCGCTTGTCTGTTTCTTGCTCTGGAATACCGCGGCACCTCACCTGTCCAGGCTCGGTTTGGATGCGAAGCGACCGGCCTTTGATGCCTCCATTGGTCTTGGCCTAGCACTGCTTGTTGGCATTCCGGGGATTGGCCTTTACGTATTTGGACGTGCCATCGGTGTCACGGTTCACGTTGTCCCGACTTCACTGGCAGAGCACTGGTGGACCGTACCGATCTTGCTGTTTTCGGCTTTGAGAGCCGGACTCACCGAAGAAATCATTGTTGTTGGCTATTTGTTTGCTCGACTCGCAGACTTGGGGTGGAGCCGCTGGTGGATCATCATCGCAACTTCAATCTTGCGTGGCAGCTATCATTTGTACCAAGGCGTTGGTGCGTTCATCGGAAACTTCGCAATGGGGATGCTGTTTGGCTGGCTTTATTCCCGCACAAAGCGAGTGTTGCCTCTCGTGATTGCACACTTCATCATTGATGCGGCCATTTTTGTGGGGTACCCGTGGGCGGCATCCGTATTTAGCTGGCTATAGAGCCACAACCTTGCTAGGCAAATGACTCCGGTGGTGGGCAAGCGCAAAACAAATTTCGGTCTCCCCAAGCCTGGTCAATCCGGCGAACCGGTGGCCAATACTTATGCGAACGAGAGTGCTTCGACGGGAACACCGCCACCTCGCGCGAGTAAGGATGCGACCATTGCTCCTCGACCAAAATCGCGGTCGTGTGAGGCGCGTTAACCAGAGGGTTGTCGGTTGCACTCCAAGTCCCGTCAGCAACTTTCTCGGCTTCCGATTTGATCGAAACCATTGCATCAATGAATCGGTCGAGTTCGACAAGATCTTCGCTCTCAGTTGGTTCAACCATTAGAGTGCCCGGCACTGGGAACGACATGGTTGGAGCGTGGAAGCCGTAGTCGATCAATCGCTTGGCAACGTCATCAACTGTCACCCCGGTACGTTCTGTCAACGGACGCAAGTCCAGAATGCACTCGTGAGCTACCAAACCGTTCTTTCCGGTGTAGAGCACAGGAAAGTGGGGTTCGAGTTGCTTAGCAATGTAGTTGGCTGCGAGCACCGCGGACGCTGTTGCACGCTTTAGGCCATCACCGCCCATCATGCGGATGTACGCCCAAGTGATTGGCAGGATATTTGGGCTTCCGAACGGTGCCGCCGAAACGATGTTTCGATGCGCAGGTCGACCCTGTTCAGAGTCGGAGCTACCGGGAAGAATTTGAGCCAACGGATGCGATGGCAAGAACGGTGCCAAGTGCGATTTAGCCGCAACCGGTCCGACCCCGGGTCCACCACCGCCGTGGGGAATGCAGAACGTCTTGTGCAGGTTCAAGTGGGAGACATCCCCACCAAACTGCCCGAACCTGGAGAACTCCAAGAGTGCATTCAAGTTCGCGCCGTCAATGTAAACCTGACCGCCAGCTTCGTGAACTGCATCAGTGATTGCCCGAATTTCTTGTTCATAAACGCCGTGCGTTGACGGATAGGTAATCATGAGGGCTGCCAGATTTGACGCGTGTTCCGCGATCTTTTCTCTCAGGTCTGCCAGATCAACGTTTCCGAGCTCGTCACACGCAACCACTACAACTTTCATGCCGGCAAGAACCGCGCTGGCGGCATTTGTTCCGTGCGCACTTGAAGGAATCAAGCAGACATCACGATGGTCGTCGCCTCTCGACAGGTGGTAAGTGCGGATCGCCAATAACCCAGCCAGCTCCCCCTGACTACCGGCATTGGGTTGCAACGAGACGGCATCGTAACCGGTTACTTCCGCGAGCCAATCCTGGAGTTCCGCGATGAGTTCGAGATATCCGGCGACGTCATGCGCTGGGGCGAACGGGTGAACGCCTCCGAACTCCGGCCAAGTCACCGCCTCCATCTCGGTTGCCGCATTCAACTTCATGGTGCAGGAGCCGAGCGGGATCATTCCACGATCCAAGGCGTAGTCCTTATCGGCAAGCGACTTCAAATACCTCATCATGCTTGATTCGGAATGGTGCGAATTGAACACTTGGTGCGTCAAGAACTCAGAATTGCGAAGTAACGAACCGGGCAACCAAGTTTCGAGATCCAGTTGACTCGCTTCAATTGATTCTGAAGACTCGTCGCCCAACACTCTTGCCAAATTTTGCAAATCGGTGTTTGAGGTCGTTTCGTCGACAGAAAATTGAACGTGATTGTCGTCAACCTTGAAGAACAGGTATCCGGCATCCCTTGCCCGTGAAACCAAGTCATCTGCACTTCTGACTGTTTCAAGACTCAAGGTGTCAAAGTAGTTTCCGTGCTGAACCGTGTGGCCACCCTCACTAGCCGCGTGGGCTAGCGCACGAGTTGACCTGGCAACTCGCTCCGCGATCACCTTGATTCCTACGGGTCCGTGGTAAACCGCGAACATTCCCGCCATTACCGCAAGCAAAACTTGTGCGGTGCAAATATTTGAGGTCGCCTTCTCTCGGCGGATGTGCTGCTCTCGAGCTTGAAGCGTTAGCCGGTAAGCATTTTGGTTATCGGCGTCTTTAGACACGCCGACCAGTCGACCCGGCATTTGGCGCTCAAGGCCGGTGCGAACCGCGAGATAGCCAGCGTGGGGGCCCCCGAAACCCATCGGGACTCCAAAACGCTGTGAGGTTCCGACCGCGATGTCGGCACCCATCTCACCTGGCGGCTTCAAGATCGTCAGGGCGAGTAAGTCTGCGGCAACCACAACGAGCCCACCTTGAGCCTTCACGGCATCGATGACTTCGGTCGGGTCCCAAACTCGACCGCTCGATCCCGGGTATTGAATGAAGGCACCGAACACGTCGATGTCGCCAGGCGGGGGCGATTGATCGTATGCGGTGTAGTGCAACTGGATCCCAAGCGCTGCCGCACGATGTTCGAGCAAAGCTTTGGTCTGCGGCAATGAATCCTGGTCGACCAAGAACGTGTTGGATTCGACACTCGATGCGCGTCGCGCCAAGAGCATCCCTTCAACAACGGCGGTCGACTCGTCAAGCATTGAAGCGTTCGCCGTATCCAACCCGGTCAATTCCGCAATCATCGTCTGAAAGTTGATGAGCGCTTCCAACCGACCTTGAGAGATTTCTGGCTGATAGGGCGTGTAAGCGGTATACCAAGACGGGTTTTCCAAGACATTGCGCTTTATGACTGCCGGAGTGAACGTGTCGTAGTAACCAAGTCCGATCATCGAGCGCAGCACTCGGTTTTTGGAGGCAAGTTCTCGCAATTCCGCGAGCGCTTCCGTTTCAGTTGCGGCCTCAGGAAGCTTTGACGTCACCTCGCCGAGTTGAATTGATGCTGGGATTGCAGCCGCCATGAGTGAGTCGGTCGAGTCGTAACCGAGCAATTGCAACATTTGGGATTGCGCTTCCGGCCCAGTTCCAATGTGCCGCCCTGCAAATCCTGTCAGACTGTCGCCGGCCTTCACTCGCCCACCAAAGCCTTGTAAGCACTTTCGTCCATCAAATCTTCGGATGCAAACACGCTTGCATTTTCCACCTCGACTTTGATCATCCAACCGGTCCCGAACGGATCGTCGTTGACCAGTTCGGGAGCTTGAATTACTTCTGCATTTGCTTCGACAACGGTTCCGCTGACCGGTGCAAACAATTCGCCAACAGATTTCGTGGATTCAATCTCGCCAACGACTCGACCGGACTCCACCTTTGCGCCAACTTTTGGCAAGTCAACGAACACGACGTCTCCTAGTTTCTCCGCTGCATAATCGGTGATTCCGATCGTTGCAACGTTCCCCTCGATTGAAAGCCACTCGTGCTCTGCGGTGTACTTTAGGTCTTTTCCTGCGCTCATTTCAGTTCTTCTCTCTCTTGTAGAACGGAAGGGGTACTACTTTTGCCGGAATCCTGGTGCCCCGGACGTCTATTTCGATTTCAGTGCCTTCAGTTTGAAAGGCCGGGTCAACCATCGCCATGGCGATCGGATGACCAAGCGTTGGCGAGAGTGCACCGCTTGTGATCTCACCAATTTCTTTGGTACCCACGAATAATTGGTATCCGGCTCGACCCGCCCTACGGCCCTCAGAACTCAACCCCACGAGTTTGCGGGCTTGGGGGTTCAACTCGTTCTCCGCTGCCGAGCGGCCCACGAAATCGCCCTCTTTGGCAAGACTCACGACTTTGCCTAGGCCAACTTGCTCGGGGAGAACATCCGCTTTCAATTCGTGACCATAAAGAGGCATACCGGCTTCTAACCTCAAGGTATCGCGAGCCGCTAATCCAGCTGGAATTAGACCGAATGCACCACCTGCATTGATTAGCGCTTCCCAAAGGGCCGGGGCGAGCGCCACCGGAAGGTAGAGTTCGAATCCGTCTTCACCCGTATATCCTGTGCGGGCAACCAAGACTTTGGCGCCATGAAGTGTCGCATAACTAAACCTGTAGTATTTCAAGTCGGCAATTGGTGTTGCTGCATCCATTGCTTGAAGTTCGGCTGTCGCTTGCAATACTTCAAGAGCGTTTGGCCCCTGAACTGCGATGAGAGCGGTTTCAAAACTCAAGTCCGTTACTTGAACGTCAAAGTCCTTGGCGCGGTTTTGAAGCTCAGCTAAGGCCACATCGTGATTGCCGGCGTTAGCAACCACCAAAAACTTTTCGTCGTCCTGGCGATAGACAATCAAATCGTCAAGGATGCCGGCACTCTCGTTGAGTAGCAAGCTGTATTTTGCTTGACCGATAGCGATTGCGGAAAGTTTTCCTGCGAGTGCGTAGTCAAGAAACTCGGCCGCATGTAATCCTGCGACTTCGATTTCTGCCATGTGTGAGATGTCGAAAATTCCGGCGGCAGTCCGGACCGCGTCATGCTCTTGAAGATCGGAGCCGTAACTGACAGGCATTTGCCATCCAGCAAAATCTGTAAATTGCGCTCCGGCTCGCTCGTGAATTTCGTGTAGCGGTGTTCGATATTGGGTCGTTTCGGGCGCGCTCAAGAGTCCTCCTTAAATTCGGACGAACTCCCCCTCTGTATTGAGCCTGAGAGTTTCATCGAGACTTGTCGACTTTCCCCGTGGGCGGAGCCAAATGACTCGCTCTCCAGAGTGGCCGGAGCGATGCGGTACTTGTGACCTGAGAGATTGGCGGGGAGGCTTGCTCCTTCGGTGTCGCAAGTTTTATTTGCGACTCTCCCGCATTGCGTTGCGGCCCAATATTTTGTTGTCGGCCAAGCCTAGCAAGCCAATGTCATTCGCGCCCAGTCGCCACTAGGATTACCGCCATGTCTTCGAAAGATTCAACTCGCCCACCGTTGCGTGAGAGATTCCGTTATTGGTTCGACAATGTTATGGCTCGAGGCACAGTCGCCGTTATGGGACTGCTTGGAATCGCTACGCTCGTGTTCATTTCAATTGTTGCCTTGATCGTTGTGGTGTTCCATTTCTTCCCGCCACGCGAAGCGGGTGAAGGAAAACCAACATTTTTTGAAATCTTCTGGGGCAATCTCATGCGAACGCTTGACCCGGGCACCATGGGCGGTGACCAGGGTTGGGGATTCAGGGCCGCCATGCTCATCGTTACAATCGGTGGCTTGATCATGGTTGCGAGCTTGATCGGTATCATTTCGAGCGCCTTTGACAGCAAAGTTGAGGAATTGCGGAAAGGCAAGTCGCGAGTTCTAGAAAGCGATCACACCTTGATTCTCGGATGGAGTCAAAAGGTACTCCCGATCGTTAGCGAGCTTTGCGTCGCAAACGAGTCACGAAAACGAGCTGCGATCGTAATTCTCGCGGATCGAGACAAAGTTGAAATGGAGGAAGAACTTCGAATAATCCTCCCAAAGAAAACCACTACTCGCGTGATCGTCCGTAATGGCGACCCGATGGACCTGACAAGTCTTCAAATGGGAAACCCATATTCTGCGCGAAGCATCATTCTGATCGCCCCTGAAGGAAGCGAAGACCCGGACTCGATGGTTATCAAGATGGCTCTCGCGCTGACAAATAACCCAAAGAGACCCGAGGGTCAACTCAACATTGTTGGGGAGCTCCAAAACGAACGAAACCTAGAAGCCGCGAGACTTGTTGGTCACGATGAAGTCAGTTGGATCCTCACTCGAGATTTGATAAGCCGGATTACAGTTCAGACTTGCCGTCAAAGCGGACTTAGCGGTGTCTATACAGAGCTACTTGATTTCGACGGCGATGAAATCTATATGGCTGAAGCTCCCGAACTAGTTGGAGCCACCTATTTTGAGGCGCAATTGGCATTCGCGAGCTCGACCGTAATTGGGGTCGTTCGTGGCGACGATGTCACTATCAATCCGCTACCCGACTCGAAGATCCAAAAAGGCGACCTGCTCATCCAAATTTCAAAGGATGACTCCGCAATTCACATTTCGGAACCCGGAACACCCGATGATTCGAAGTTTGCAGCCCTTACGGAACCAAAACATTCAAGAGAGCGCACACTGATTCTCGGCTCAAACCCGGACTTGCCGATAATCGTTCGCGAATTGGATGAGTACGTTGTAAAAGGATCGGAGCTAACTATTGTTAGCGACTACGACCTCCCCGAGCTGCCAGAAGTCTCGAATTTGAAGCTGGTTAAGAAGCGAGGTGACACGACTAGTCGCAGTGAACTGGACTCCTTGGATGTGCCGTCCTTCGACCACGTGATCGTTTTGGCTTACAAAGATCAATTGGAAAGTCAACGAGCCGACGCGAAGACGCTAGTGACCTTGCTGCATCTTCGTGAAATCGGAGACCTTGCCGGAACCGAATTGAGTATCGTCAGCGAAATGCTCGACAACCGCAACCGTGAGATCGCCGAAGTCACGAAAGCCGATGACTTCATTGTGAGCGACAAACTTATTAGCTTGGCGCTTTCGCAACTATCGGAAAACCGTGTGCTCTCGAAGGTGTTCGACTCGCTGTTCTCGAGCGCTGGTAGTGAGGTTTACTTGAGGCCCGCAGAACTGTACGTGAACCCTGGCGAGAGTGTTGATTTCTATACAATTGCCGCGGCCGCGACTCGCTTTCGCGAAACTGCAATAGGGTATCGAATTGCTTCGAGGATGCATGATTCTTCAGAAGCGTATGGCGTACGGCTAAATCCCGTGAAATCTGAGCAACTGAGCTTCTCTAAAGGTGACAAAGTAATAGTGCTTGCCGAGGATTAGCACGATCGAATGATCTAGCTACGTTCGCGGGAATCATCCAATCCCGTAACCCCCAAATTGGGAGACGAATTGCGCTCCCGTTGACCACTAAACTTCTTGCAAGCACCTATTAGGAGGTACAAATTGGCCGAGTCTGGCAAGAAGGTTGTGCGCGTCAAGCCGACCAAGACTTCAACATCCGCTGGAACCACCAGCACAAGTGACGGAAACGTCAATTGGAAGCCCTCACCTGAGGCGAAGAAAAAGGCGACCCTGTTCCGCATTATTGCGGCGGTGTTGTGGGTGCTTGCCATTGCGGCTGAAGCATTCGCGATCTTCTGGGTACTAAAGCAGAGCCCAGTCAATATGGT
>JAHBSS010000080.1 GCA_019639015.1 Cryobacterium sp.
GTCGAATCACCGCGCGTAACCAAACGGCTGTCGATAGCCCGATTCCCGACGGACAGGCGCAATCAAATGACTAGGCTCGGTGCCGCTTTGGTGGTTCTCGCAATCGTCTTGATCGCGTTTGCGGGCATGTACTTCGGTTGGCGAGCTTTGAAGAAGAGGCAAAGCCACATCGCGACTCCGGAATTGCTTCCCCATGAGTTTCACGCGACCTCAAGTTTGCGAGGCCTCTATCTAGCAACTACGCTTGCCGACAAACCACTCGAACGAATTGTGGTTCACGGTCTTGGTTTCAAATCGAATGGGACATTCGAAATTGGGCCTCAGGGGATAGCGGTTCACCTGACTTCCGAAAATCCAATACTTATCCCCTCAGAGGACCTTTCTAGCGTTGAGCGAGCATCGTGGACTATTGACTCGGGGGTTGAACCTGATGGTTTGATCAAGATTCGCTGGAGACTTGGGGCCCAATTGGTCGATAGCTATTTTCGGCCGGATGGCGATCCATCAGTGTGGATCGTGCAAGCGCATAACGCAGCGAAATTGGATCAAGAAGTTGGTGATAACTGTTGACGGTCGATTCCGCTGTATTAGTGCTTGAGGACGGTAGTCGTTTCGAAGGGAGCCGCTACGCCGCAACCGGCGCATGTTTCGGTGAATTGGTATTTGCTACCGGGATGACGGGTTACCAGGAAACACTTACCGATCCCTCATATGCCGGTCAGATTGTCATGATGACTGCTCCACACATTGGAATTACCGGTGTTAATGCAGCGGATGACGAATCAACTAGGGTTTGGGTGTCCGGATTTGTCGTGCGTGATCCGTCGCGGATGTCTTCCAACCACCGTTCTGAATTGAGTCTTGACGAGTATTTGGCAAATCAAAATATTGTTGGGATTTGCGGCATTGATACGAGGGCGATCACTCTCAGGCTCAGAAACGTTGGGGTAATGCGTGCCGGGATTTTCTCTGGCAAAGCATACGGCCAAGATCCCGAAACACAATTGGATCAAGTCTTGGGTAGTGCTCAAATGACAGGTCAAAATCTTTCCTCGACAGTTTCGACGACGAGCGCGTATCGACTCGATGCAATAGGCGATCGGGTCGGCCTCGTCGCGGTGCTTGACTTGGGAGTGAAGCGTTCGACTCTCGACAAGTTGCGCGAGCGCGGCTTCGATGTGGTGGTTATCCCGGAGTCTTCAACAATCGAATTTCTTACCGAAATTGCGCCGGATGCGGTGTTCTATTCGAATGGCCCTGGAGACCCGTCGGCTTCTGACAGCCAGGTTGCTGTCCTTCAAGAGGTGCTGCGTCAACAAATACCGTTCTTCGGTATTTGTTTCGGAAACCAGCTATTGGGGCGTGCCCTTGGGTTCGAAACCTACAAATTACCGTTCGGGCACCGTGGAATAAACCAACCAGTGTTAGATCGAAAGTCCGGTAGAACCGAAGTCACCGCACACAACCACGGGTTCGCTGTGAAGATGCCGACCGACGGTGCCGTGAAATCTCCCGCTGGATTTGGAATGGTTGAGGCGAGCCACTTGAACCTAAATGACGGTGTTGTTGAGGGAATTCAAGCGCTAGATATTCCGGCATTTTCGGTGCAATATCATCCGGAAGCTGCGGCAGGACCGCACGACGCGGATTACCTATTTGACCGATTCCGGCAATTAGTAGTGGATAAGAAGGTGCTGGGCTAATGCCAAAGCGGGAGGACATTAAGTCGGTCTTGGTGATCGGTTCCGGACCGATCGTCATCGGTCAGGCTTGTGAGTTTGATTACTCGGGCACCCAAGCTTGCAGAGTGCTTCGCGAAGAGGGCATACGGGTGATTCTGATCAATTCGAACCCTGCGACGATTATGACCGATCCTGATTTTGCGGATGCCACCTACATCGAGCCAATAACTTGGCGCGTAATCGAATCCATAATCGAAAAAGAGCGACCGGATGCGCTGCTACCAACACTCGGTGGGCAGACCGCTCTAAATGCAGCAGTACAGCTACACGAACACGGGGTTTTAGATCGGTTCGGGGTTGAACTCATCGGCGCGAATCTTGATGCAATCCGCAGAGGCGAAGATCGGCAATTGTTCAAGAACCTAGTCATTGAGGCCGGTGCGGAGGTTGCAAAATCATTCATTGCACATTCCGTCAGTGAGGCAATCGAATTTGCCGAGGAACTCGGCTACCCACTGGTCATTAGACCGTCGTTCACGATGGGTGGGCTTGGAAGCGGCTTTGCACACAACCGCGCTGAACTGGAGCGAATGGTTGAAGACGGAGTTCATCAAAGCCCAACAAACGAAGTGTTGCTTGAAGAATCAATTCTCGGGTGGAAGGAATACGAACTCGAATTAATGAGAGATTCTTCAGACAACACGGTTGTTGTCTGCTCGATCGAAAATGTTGATCCGGTCGGTGTGCACACGGGTGACTCAATTACCGTAGCGCCAGCACTCACTCTTACTGATCGTGAGTATCAGAGGCTGCGTGATATTGGTATCGAGATCATTCGTCTCGTTGGTGTTGATACGGGCGGTTGCAACATCCAATTTGCGGTCGATCCATCAAACGGTCGGGTAATCGTCATTGAAATGAATCCAAGAGTGTCGCGGTCAAGCGCGCTTGCAAGCAAAGCAACCGGTTTTCCAATCGCAAAGATTGCGGCGAAACTCGCTATCGGTTACCGGCTTGACGAGATCCCAAATGACATCACCCAAGTGACTCCGGCAAGTTTTGAACCGACGCTTGATTATGTGGTCGTGAAAGTTCCGCGTTTTGCATTTGAGAAGTTTCCGGCGGCAGATCCGGCGCTCACAACAACAATGAAGTCTGTTGGAGAAGCCATGGCAATTGGTCGAAACTATGCCACGGCTTTGCAAAAGGCTCTTCGTTCACTGGAGAAGCGTGGATCGTCGTTCCACTGGGATCGGCTTGAGACCTCGAAGCAAGAATTGCTTTCCAAAATTCGAGAAGCCACCGATGGTCGGATCGTCACGATCCAACAAGCGCTATTGGCTGGTGCCACGATTGCAGAAGTTCACGAAGCAACCGGGATCGACCCATGGTTTATCGACCAAATCGTGCTCATAAATGAAGTCGCCGAGCAGTTCAGAAGCGAAGAACGCTTCGACGAAAGAACTATAAGGAATGCGAAATACTACGGATTTTCCGATCACCAGTTAGCTAGTTTGCGGGGAATGACGGAATTGGAGTTCCGTGCAATTCGCCACGAAGTAGGCGTCCGTCCGGTGTTCAAAACTGTTGACACTTGCGCTGGGGAGTTTCCCGCTCTAACCCCGTATCACTATTCAAGCTACGATCTCGAGACCGAAGTTACCCCAAGCGACCGCAAGAAGGTCGTAATTTTGGGCTCGGGACCGAATCGAATTGGTCAAGGAGTCGAATTCGACTACTCGTGCGTGCACGCTGCATTCGCACTTTCAAACGCAGATTTCGAAACCATCATGATTAATTGCAACCCCGAAACGGTTTCGACGGATTACGACACGAGCGATCGACTCTATTTTGAACCGCTGACCCTTGAGGATGTACTCGAAGTTATCCATGCGGAGTCCCAAAGTGGCGAACTGGTTGGCGTAATTGTTCAACTAGGCGGCCAAACGCCGCTCGGCTTAGCGAAGGGCCTGCAAGAAGCTGGCGTTCCGATCCTTGGCACCTCACCGCAAGCCATTGATCTTGCAGAAGAGCGCGGTCAGTTCGCCGAAATATTGAGAGCTGCCGAACTCCAAGCCCCCAGAAACGGCACAGCAATAGATGTTTCTAGCGCCGTGAAGATCGCCGAAGAAATCGGATATCCGGTGCTTGTGCGTCCATCCTTCGTACTTGGTGGCCGAGGAATGGAAATTATCTACGATCAAGCCTCGATCGAGGGATATTTCAAGAAAATCGAAGGTGGCGCCATAGTCGGGCCCGGAAGTCCGCTACT
>JAHBSS010000081.1 GCA_019639015.1 Cryobacterium sp.
GCGCGTTGTACGTGGTGGATTCTTCCAATCATCTCCTAGCAGCCGACATGAGAAGCTGACACTTTCTCGCAGGTTCGTACGTGTTTTTCAGACCGACTCGAGAATTGGATTTCGCTGCGTGAGAAGTGCCACACCTCACTTGCTCAGCTCCGATTTCGCGGAGTCACGGAACCCCTGACGCTCCTCAACATTCACATCTAACGAGAGACATAAGCGCCTACACGCCATTGGCTCACGTCATCGTGATCTAATATTTGCGACACTTAACGTTCTTTGGCGAGCTTTATTTCGCCGTTCGTTCAAGGCAGATTGTCATCTTCATAAAAAACTCGATGCCGGCGAAACAACGCCGGCATCCGGAGAAAAACAACCTCTTGTAAGACCAGCACGTTCTAAATGAGAATCTCCGTTCAAGAACAGCGAGTCTAACAACAGCTTAAAGAAGGATCCTGTCATCAAAGGATTCTGCGAAACCGATAACTCACCACAAGTCGACTATTCATCGGTCGGACGAAGCAACGAGAACGCCTTGGACGGCTTCTTCAGAATCAACAGCACCTTGTTTGAATGCGATCTTCCTTCCCACACCATTGGTTGCTCCCCTTTGTTGGACGTCAGACGCTTTGGATCAACGACGACCGGGATCTGCGAGGGGGAAACCGGTAAAGTTCCAGGGGACACTTCCAACGCAATGTATCGATCCTTTGGCACGCAGGCGCAACAGCTCGCCTTGATTTGCTGAGTTCGACAGAACACTCGAAAGTAGCGATAGTGACCCGTTTTCGAAATGCGCGCTTTGATCAAAGGTGGAAAGCCATCAGGAAGTGGCTGATCTTTGAATAGTTGGTTGGCTCGGTCGGAAGCCAACTTGAAGGTACCGGTCGTCGCTGAAATCTCTTCCGTGTGTCCAACGAATTCCATCTTGCGAAAACCAGAAAGTGGATCAAAATGTCCGATGGGGTTTAACCGCGGTCCCTCGCAATCGTCCGGACAGTTCTCAGCAGGCCAGAGGTCCGTTAACCCGAACCAAAGGGTACTGACGACCGCCGTGCACGCTGGGGTATTTTCCGGATTGTAGTTGACACCTTCACAAATGTATGCCCAGTTTTCTTCGTCAAGCGGAAAAAGAGGGAACAGCACGCAGTCGTAGTTGACCTGCTGGGCAAAAAGATTGCTTGTAGACAGCCCAACAACTAGCGCGACGATGCTCAGGCAACGAAACAACTTGGTCATGGAGAGATCCTAGTCAGAAAGAACCCAAACACACTATCCCAGTGGCTGACTGATTTCCTGCGATTCCCGGGTCTAGATACCTCTTGACGACGCAAAGCGCTTCGTCACGGAAACCACGACACCAGTCAAACTTATGATGCCCGGCTCTTCCTTAAACCAGGAAATGAGTTCCAACAAGAGTCCATTCGATAAATAGAGACACGCGTGAATTGGACATGGAAATAGCCTACCTCTCAGCATGGCAGACGCCACGCGGAATCCTTGGCGGCTATATTTGGGACGCCATTTACTAAGAGCCCTGAAATGTGTTAGGGCAAGAAGCTTGCGACGGGCGAACTATCATCGCGCGTTGAAATTTGCTTCAGTGTGATCAAGTTAATCGAGTCGCTGACGAAACGTACCGAGCCATCACATAGCAGTACATGAACTCCTCCAGCATGCAGCGATGTGAGAGGATTGTTTGCTCCATGATTCTCATGCATTCCTGAACTGGGATCGTAAAACTGTGTATTCGGAGAATGATTAATGGTAGTGATATTATAGGCCGGCAAAGCGTTCCATTGAGTTCCACCAGTATACAGAGGAGGAGTCCCAGAACCCGCGGTCCCTGTAATCCAACTTGCTAAGTAGGCGGCATCAATTCGTTTCGCAATTCCAGCGCCGTCCCAGATAGGCCCCGATGCTTCTCCAACGATGATGACATACGAAGTTCCATCGGTGATTTCCGATATCGTCACGCTTCGGTTGGGCACTAAGACACCACCGGCGCTAATCTGTCCACTTGTCAATGGAGGCAACGTTAAGCAACATGAATTAATCCGATCTTCTGCGAACCCTACTCCATTCGTTGCTCCAGATATTCCGACATATGAAGGGGCGGTCGACTGGAATGCCCCACTTCGCAGAAATTCCGGAAGCGTGCTACTTGGACATCGCATAATCGGAATCTTGAGATTGTCAACGAGCCCCCCGTTCACCATGCTGACAGCAGGATGTCCATTCGACACGCCATCATGATCAAAACGTGCCGCAAGTGAGCCCTGCCCGATGTAAGGCAACAATCCTACCCACCAGGACGGCCCAAATCCGTTTTGTCGACGACTTCCTATAGGCAAAGTGCCATGTGAGCTTTCATAATTGTGAAAGGCCAACCCCAACTGCTTGAGATGATTTCGACATTGTGCTCTTCGCGCGGACTCTCGCGCTTGCTGAACCGCTGGGATAATCAACGACAAAAGAATTGCGATGATGACAATTACTATCAACAACTCAATGAGCGTCATTCCTGTTGACCGAACACGCGACATGAACATGCGCCAATCCTTTACACTGCCGAATCTCTCCGTTTTTTCTCCCCAGACGTCGTTCGAACTGGGAAAGAAAATAGTTCTCTGGATTGATTCTTAACAGTTCAGGCGCAAGCTCGGAAGCCCGCAAAAACCGCAAGGAACGCTAGCTCCACCTTAAAACACTAACCACAAGTACACTTGACACGATTGAGTCCCTTTGCGAACCTAGAGACGTGCGTCGCGCCAAGCTCAGCTTGAGCAATTCCACACCCAACCTCAGAAAACCCCGCCAATTGTCGTGCTCAAGTCTTCAAGGCAATCCCCCCAATGCCCCACCGACCCGAGAATGAGCCGGTTTCTGTCACGGAGTGGTTCCTCGATCTGAGGAACGGCAACACCGAAGCAGCCAACCATCTGTGGAATCGGTATGCCCCAGCATTGATTGCAACCGCCCGAAAGCATTTGAAGCACTCGCCTCAACAAGCAGCCGACGAAGAAGATGTGTTAGTAAGCGTTTTTGCAGCCCTTTACAATGGTGCTCAAAACGGACAATTTGCGACAATCCAATGCCGCGAAGACTTATGGTGGCTGCTGCTTTCACTCACCCACCGAAAATCAGTAAGTCAGATTCGACGAGAAACCGCCGACAAGAGAGGCGGCTGGAAACAGACTCAATCAGTATATTCACGCCAGAGTTCGGAAGACTCGTTAACCAGGTCATTTGACCCGGTTTCAAAGGAACCAACTCCCGAGTTTTTGCTCATATTTAAAGAAGAATACGACAGACTGCTTTCCACGCTTCGAAATGACCTGCTTCGAAGCATTGCCGTCATGAAACTTGAGGGGCATACATCCCTGGAAATAGGAAAGAAACTCGGAATCAGTGTCCGATCTGTGGAAAGAAAAGTCAGCCTGATCCGCCAAACTTGGGGGAGCACGCTGGATGGAGATGAGACATTGATTCCATAGCGAGATGTTCACCGCTACATCCGTTAATTCGCAAAGAATGGGTATAAACCGCCAGAAGAATTGAAAATATTTCAAAATTTGAAGATCTGCTCTTTAAGTTGGAATCCTTCATCGCACTGATTCACAATTCGGAATTGGTCTTTACTGAACGGGGGAGAACAGAAATACATCGTGCAAGGCACGTATGTCGCGGAGACCGGACGATATTTTAGTGGAGGTGACGCCTGCGGTGCGGGCGTTTGTAGACTCGTTGCTGAAGCGTCTGGACGATCTCGAAGCCCGGCTCAACCAAACTCCGCAG
>JAHBSS010000082.1 GCA_019639015.1 Cryobacterium sp.
AGTCTTACTGCTGTTGGCAGTTTCAATTTTCGCGTTGATCCTGAAGCCAAGCCCAAAGAATCGTGCTTCTGAAGTTTCAGTGTTGGATACAAGCGCCGGTTGAAACTTTTGCATCCAAGCTGGTTGCTGCTTGAGCGACCGGCTCAAGTTCTGAGAGCGTGAGTGCATAACCCACCCCCGAAGTGTTTGCGGATCTCGCGAAAACCACTCCAACAACATCACCGGATTGATCCAAGAGTGGGCCGCCAGAGTTTCCCTCGCGAACATCCGCCGCCAATTGGTACACCTCCAAACTTTGAGCGTTCTTGCCGTAGATGTTGTTTACGTTTGCAATCAATATCTTGTCGACGCGCGCCGGTGAAGACTGGAACGGTCCACCGTATGGGTAACCATCGAAAATAGCGAGGCTGCCTGGGCCAAGGGGGGAACCTAAGTCGAGCGGCGAAAGCTTAAGTCCTGGGACAGCAATTACCGCGAGGTCGTGTTCAGGGTCGAAGTAGACAACCTTTCCTGGAAGAGCAGTGACACCCGGCATCTCGACCACTGGTTCAGAAACCCCTGCAACAACATGCGCATTGGTAATGACTCGCTCTTTGGAAACCACAAAACCGCTTCCGGATTGGTTCTGACCGCATTGGTAGGCGCTCCCGGAAACTCGAACTACCGAACTGGCTGCTGATTCAAGCGAGTGCGAATCGGGGTTAGGTAAAGTCGCAGGCGCTTTTGGGGGCTCAGTTGGTCCTTCGGCCGCTGAAACTACTTGTGGGATACCCTGATGCACGACGATCGAACGCAATTGCGCCATCGATTGCTTGACTGGGTTCGGTGTCAATTGATCAATTCCACGCAAGACTACGGAATTCGAAATCGCTTGAGATAACCATGGGACTCCGAGTGAGTTTGCGCTAAACGCTGCGCTGGAAATCACTAGGGCCGCTACTAGAACGTTTAGGAGAATGCCGGCGAGCCGATCAAGAATGTGCGGCCCAACATCCTCAAAGCTCTTGGCAATCGAACGCCCGATTACAAGTCCCAAAATTTGTCCAAGAGCCAGCAATGCGACTACCGCGAAAATAACTAGGAAAATTCGCCAACCTGGTGAGTTCGTCATCGAACCGACAAGTGGGGCAAAGAAGAACGAGCCAATTGCGCCAGCGGCAAGTCCGATCAAACCGAAGGCGCTTCGAAGAAAACCGAGAATCCAACCTAGGCTCAGGTAGCCAAGCAGGATAAGGACGACTACCGCGTCTAATATCCCCGCTAACGACATTCGCTTGCTCCACTTTGTAGAAGCTAAATCGCAGAACTGTTATTACCCAGCATGCGCCAAACTTGAGACATGCCTATTCCGCAAATCAAACTAAACGATGGCAACATTCTTCCGGCAATCGGATTTGGAACCTACCAACTCACCGGTGACGAGGGAGTTAGTTCGGTCTTGACCGCTATCGAGGTCGGTTACCGACTCATCGACACGGCGCTCAATTATGAAAACGAAGAAAACGTTGGACAAGCCATTCGACTCTCGGGCGTTCTGAGAGACGAACTGGTCGTCACGTCAAAGCTCCCGGGTCGATTCCATGGGAAGGGCGAGACAAGGCGCGGGTTTCTCGAGTCACTGAAGAATCTGTCCCTCGATTATCTCGATTTGTATCTCATTCACTGGCCGTTGCCGCGAATCGACAAGTATCTGGAGACTTGGGTTGAACTCTTGGAGCTTCAACGAGAGGGTCTAATTCGTTCCGTCGGTGTGAGTAATTTCACGCAAGCTCATTTGCTTCGAGTAATTGACGAAACCGGCGTTGTGCCTGCCGTGAATCAAATAGAGCTGCATCCGCATTTTCCTCAAAGTGAAATGCTGGCTTTCCACAAGAAGCACGGAATCCAAACCGAGAGTTGGACTCCACTTGCTCGTCAAAGATCCGTGCTTCAGGATCCAGTAGTTGTATCGGTGGCAAACGATCATAACGTGACACCTGCTCAAGCGGTGTTGCGGTGGCACGTGCAACTTGGCTCAATCCCAATACCGAAATCGGCTCAAGAGGCCCGCCAGCGCGAGAATCTTGACGTCTTTGAGTTCGAACTCTCCACCGACGAGGTTTCAGCAATTTCTGCACTCGAATCTGGTCGGCTTTGGGGAGGAGACCCAGAAACGAACGAAGAGTTTTAGGCGGGCCCTCGGAATAATTGGGGTACAAATTTGGTTTCTGAAAGCATGAACACTGTTTCCGTGCGCAGACCACATTCGGGCGAAGTTCGCGTTCGTGTGAGCGAAGTTGGAACCATGATTGCCGCGGTAATTGAGGACGTTGGGTCTACAGCGGAGGGTTTCGTAAGAGGCGATCGAGTTGTTTATCCAAGAAGCCTTGGCGAAGATCAAATCCTCAAAGTCGATTTGCTTGTCGGAATTCCGAAGAATGTTTCTGACCAGCAAGCTGCTGAGCTTCTTGGCCCGGGACTAGTTAGCTATGCGCTTCTCACCCAAGTTAGACCCTTTGCTAAAGGGGAGCGGGTTTGCCTCGCATTCTCAAACGCGATCCTAAAGCCGGTTGTCGCCGCCTGGGTCACTTTTCGTGGCGGAGTCCTGGTTGACGACGAAACGGATGCGGATGTCGTTTACACCGAAATAGATTGCAAGCGAGCTGGGCACCTAGCAAGTCATCGTCAAGGTCGATTGCAGCAAACCGCAACTGAGGTGTTTCAGGCAATTCGTGCTGGCAGTTTCGACGATCTTGTTCCACATAAGGCGCAAACTCGCGAACAGGCCGCTTGAGCGACAAGTTGCCTGCTAGACTCTCAAGGTTGCCGTGTAACGGCCGCGGATAAAGAGAGCTAGCACAGAGGGTGTCTAGCACCGCGCAACTAGAGGAAGGGGTTTCTATGCCATTGGCACCGGAAGCCAAGAAGGCCATCATCGAAGAGTATGCAACTCACCCAGGTGACACGGGGAGCCCCGAAGTGCAGGTTGCTATGTTGACCGCACGAATCAAGGACCTCACCGAGCATTTGAAAGAGCACAAGCACGACCACCACTCGCGTCGTGGACTGTTGCTACTTGTTGGCCAGCGTCGTCGTTTGCTCGGGTACCTCTCCGGTATCGATATCGAGCGTTACCGTTCGCTAATTGAGCGATTGGGACTGCGCCGCTAGTTCGTGGCTTTGAATATGGGTCGTCATCCGATTGGGTGGCGGCCCTTTCACATTTAACGTTCCGCAATTTCGTGCTCAAATAAGCTAGCCGCTGCACGAATTCGGACGACGTCGACGACGAAACGGTTTGTAGAATATTTTATTTTTTCCGTTATTTTCGTTTGGCCATATTTGTATCTTGTCGTCATGAACGGATTACGAAGTGTAATTCTGGGCGGGCTGTCGGTGGCTGTTGTGAGCCTGCTGGCGGGCTGTGTTGGAGTCCAACTACCCGATGAGCTTGGGAACCCTGGTACCAAAGCCAAACCTTCACCGACCTCAAGTGAGTCGACCCAACCCACCCGACAAGCACCTCAAGAAGACCGGCGGGACCTCATTACGGCAATTGTGATTGATGGAGACAGCGTCTCGTTGCGAATTGATGAAAACAACAACTATGACGACATTCCATTCACTACAGACCCCGCTGATGCGGTCGAGCGTCTAAATGACGGTTTGCAATCGAAAGCGAGCCTCA
>JAHBSS010000083.1 GCA_019639015.1 Cryobacterium sp.
GGGGTTCGCTAATCGCGGGAATCGCTGGGGGCATCCCAGCAACAGTCGGACTCTCGCAGCTCTTCGGAGGGATAGCCGTCATCTTCTCCCCCTTGTTTGTAGTAATAATCGGAATCGCTTGGTTTGCCGGGTGGGCCATCGGTGCCGTCGCATCACTAATCGTGAGCACTTCCGCCGGCATCGCATACGGTATTGGGCGGAGCGATCGATCGAAGGACCGGCTGCCGTGGATTATCGTCGTGGCGTTCCTCCCAATACTTTTGCTGTCTGTTGCGCTACCTATCGCCGGAGTCCGTTTCTCTGGCGACGGAGGCGGTAGCTTTCACGCGATTCTTGCGGTGGGTGGTTTTGTCCCGTTTGACGGCGAGTTTATTTTTGGCGACATCCTGTTTTGGACTGCTCGAATCACAATTTGGATTTCGATAGTTCTTTTTGTCGCACTTGTAAGTATTGGAACACCAGCGCTACTGACCCGAAAGTTCGAGAAACAATCCCTGAAAGCGAGCGCATCATGATGACCAAAGTAAAGACTGCGATCGTTGGCGCGCTCGCGCTCGGGTTAGTTCTAAGCCTTACCGGATGCGCAAACCTGGCTTACAAGAGCGAGATCGAGAAGGATGCTCGGACCGCTCTCGCAGAGGCAGGGCTCACGGCGGGGGCTCAAGCATTCGATATCGGTGAAGGAATGGCCGGTCAATACCACTTGCTAATTTGTGCAGTGGTTCCTTTCGAAAACGAGAACGAGGATGTCGCTCAAGCCCAAACTTTGGCGGATGCCCTAAACGCTGTTCGGGAAATCGCAAGCGGTCATGACGGTCGAATCACTCAAGTCTCGGTGCGTTTGACCTCGGAAGACACGAAGCAGGAATCTCTAAACAATTGGTGCCGTAGTGATCGACAGCTCGGGATCGGTGGCGGTGCAACCGACCTACTTTCAGTTGTTCCAACTCGGGAAGACTGGGACAACGCCGATTTCGACGTACCCTACCCTGAAGTAGGCATTAAGCAACCTTGAAATGACAGACTTCCAGAAGAAGTGTTTCTTGTCTTTGGTTATTTGCGTTCGCCGCAAACCTTGGTTGACTGTGCGGAACGTGTTGGGATTTACCGGCGACAAAATTGAACCTTGTGAAAGCGAATCCAGGATCCTTGTCCGAGAGATTCGCGAGAAGCGATGAAATTCGACCGAGCAAGACGGATGGCCAAATAAGAATTAAATGGGTTTGAAATCAAGAGCCACTTTTATGGCCGTCTCGTAAATATTCTCGCTAGGGAGTGTCACATTGTTAAAAGCCTCCTGAACTTTGTAAACCGTCGTTGATCGAGTCTTATCGAGTTCAACGTCGAGCGGTTCGCCTTCTCCGGTGACTGTCTGCTCCCAAAGGTCATATGCAAGAAACGTAATACTCGCAGGCTGTAGAGCATATTTCACGAGGTTCTCTTCGCCTCCGAGTCGAGCGACGATCTTTTCATAAACCGGAGTAGGGCAAACGAAAAAGAGGCCCTTGCGACATTTCTCTTCCCGCTGAAGTACCTGACCTTTATAAACCAATTGAGGGATAATTCTCTTGTTGACGTTCTCCCAGTTGAGCCCCACAGTTGACTGAATAACGTCACGTGACTTGGAGAGCAAACCGTCACGGCTTGCGCGATAATTTCCCGTTGTGTCGATAGTTTGAACCTCAACCGCAACGAATTCCTTTAAGACGCCTTCACTGTCGAGTAGCGCGAGAACCCAATCGACGTAATAATTTCCGACACCGTCCTTCTGAGGAAGTCGCAATTCACCTCCCCAACGTTTACCAAATACCGCAACTACCGGTGCCCCGCGTAGACGGGCCTCCGCAACTGCAACTCCACCAGCAAAAATCGGTATGCCATATGCAAACGAACACTCAGCAATGTCCTTCAAAATCTTGTACTCATCGGCATAAAGCCTGATTGGGCAACAAATAACTGGCTTCGAGGTAACGGGTTTCACTGTGCATACGCCTGAAATTGTGCCATCAGAAAGTCTCTTTTGGCAGATGTCGTTGATGAAAGGGCATCTTTTTTCGTGAGCCGCTCTCACCGCGATCTCTGAACGATCCGAGGATCTATAGCCAAAGAACTCGTAGATCGTTCCAGACACGGGCCCTAAACCACCCGTCGGAGTTCTGTCGAACTTGAACCCAAAATGTAAGAGATTGATCTCCCCACTGCGGCTGCGAGCAGTGGTGGCACTGCATTGCCTACCTGTTCGTATTGTTCCACCCGAGAACCCGTAAACCGATAGGAATCAGGAAAGCTCTGTAATCTGGCGGCCTCGCGCACGGTAAACGCGCGATCTTGTTCATAATGAATAAACGCACCCCAATGTGGATCACACTTCGTCAAGATTGTTGATGCGAGCCCATCTGGCCTAATTCTTCCGTACCTCTTCGTATGGTCGGATCGACGTGCTGACCTCATCCCCTTAGGGAGCAACTCAATTGGGATATCTGTCCAATTTCCACCCTGTGGAATGTGGGAAAATCGCTTCAAGTTTAGATCCGACAGCCGAGCTGCTTCATGGTTAAATACACCTTCAGACCCAGTCCTGAGCGCACGCTGAAATTCATTCGTTGGGGCGGTTCTATACGGTTTGACTTTCGGTCCAATCTCACCGTTTTGAAGAACCGGAAGATCCCCAATTGCCTGGTGAATTGATGTATATGTGGGCAACAATACTGATCGAGGAATTGCAACTATATCCCTACCTGCGTAACGAGAAGTAAAATTTATCCTCATCGGCGCATGATGAATCGGCTTGGGGTACGCAGAGAGAGCGTCTTGGTTGTTGCCTCTAAGGGCCAAGATTATTGTTCTCCACCGCGTTTGTGGGACGCCGTAGTGAGGCGCGTAAAGTATCTGCACTTCAGCGGAGTAGTTGAGTTCCGAGAGAGATCGAAGTATTGATTCGAGAGTCGCACCCTGCTCAAACGAAACGAGTCCAGGGACATTCTCTATCAATACTGCCCGGGGTTGAAATTCATCGACAAACCGCAAAAACTCGCGGAAAAGATGATTTCGTAAATCTTCTGCCGAACGCTTGGGGGCGTTGATTGAAAAACCCTGGCACGGCGGGCCGCCCGCAATTAGATCCAGCATCCCTTGCTTTAGGCCCAGCGCTTTTCGAATATTGCACGCATCAACTTCTCGGATATTTCTCGCGTCGACTACTGACCCTTCATGATTTGCCATAAATGTTTCCGCATATGTTGGAACCAGTTCGTTAGCATAAAGTGATCGAAATCCAGCCTCTCGGAGACCTTCTGTCAAGCCGCCGGCTCCGGCGTAAAGGTCAATCATCGTTAGTTCACGCAAAAAGTCTCCTCCTTCACACTAGAGTACTGAGCGACCCCGCAAATTGACCCCCGGCACGCTGAATCCCGCTTCTCGAATATAGGCTTCACGTGTGACATCAGGATTGAGTCGGCAACATCGAAAGCCACAACATTTGGGGAGAGTTCGTTTGCACTTGAGATTTAA
>JAHBSS010000084.1 GCA_019639015.1 Cryobacterium sp.
AACAAAGAAGGCCACGAACAACGGCATGCCAATTCTTATGAGTAACGGACTTGGCGTTGGCGATGAATTGTCAAACCTCGAAGCGTTCGTGCCCGAGGAAAACATTGTTGAGGTCTATGCCCCAGCCGGACAATTCGATGTGTATTACTCAGTGGCTCACGGAACGAAAAGCTTGACGCCTAACCTTGAAAATGCTGAACAGTTCTGGGGAGGCCTCGCGAACATTGAAAACGGGGTTGTGAAGACCTTCGAATCTCCGATCATGTATGAACTTCTCGGCGCTTGCTGAGAGCGATCGGGCATCCGAAGTAGGCGCGCGTATCTCGCCTAGACTTTGATCGTGAAAAAGTTTTGGTCACTAATCGGCACGCTAGCCGGTGTGGTCATATCGGTCGTGATTGCGTGGTGGCTAGTTACGATTCTTTTCCACTTGCTTTGGCTAATTTGGAAAATCATCATTGTTGCAATTGTCGCCGCAGTCGTGTTCTTCGCGCTTCGCGCTTTGCTGTTTAGAGGCGAAAGCAAAACTGAGTGAAGCGTCGAACTGGCGCTCTGGCACGAGTGAGCCTATTTCGGCTCATGATCTTTGCGATTCTCGTTGCGACTGCGGTGCTCGCCTTCACGCTTCAAGTTGGGGTGCTTAGGTTTTTGTTTCGCACAGCGCTCGTGCTTGCCGTCGTTGCGCTATTCGGAAGCTACCTGATCGAGTGGTGGCTAAAGCGTTCTCGGCGCGGATGAGCGAATCCAACGATTCAGCGGGGCAAGTTCTCGATTACTCGGTTCAAATAGAAGTCAGAATCGAAATCGTCCACTAGGGCGAGTTGAAGGATGTAACCCTGGCACACCGAGACTAGGAGTGGTGCAAGTTCTCTGGCTCGCTTGGCGGCGGTGTCGGCATCCATTTCGTGCTCTTGGACGCTCCAATTTTGCAAATATCGTGTGAGCGCGTTTTGAAGCCCGCTGAAGGCATTGTTGGCTAGGGAGCGTAGGGCAGCGTCGACTACCGCTTCACCCCAGACTTGCGGGATTACGCTCGGGTTTCCGATCTCTTCTTTCAGCCCGGTCAGGATCGCCCGGACAACTTCGCTCGGTGGCAGTAGCAATTTGTTTGATGTTGCGCTTTCAAGATTGGCGATTCTTCGACCTAGCACTCGCGAAGCGACATCAACGATGATTTCGGCTTTGCCGGGGAAGTAGGCGTAGATCGCGCCTGCCGACATGCCTGACTCCGTGATGATGTCCGCCATTGAGGTTGCCTGGAAACCTTTTCGCCCAAATGCTCGAAGTGCAGCGCTCGCGATCTTGGACTTTTGAGCTGATCGATACTCTTCGGAGACTTTGGGCATACTCAAGTATAAAAGAGAATGATTGTTCTTGATTATTCGCGCGCAGAGGAGCACAATAAGAGAACGATCATTCGCTTTCAAGGAGAGTGCCATGCAAAATTCGGATGAACACGCCAACGTCGGCAAAGTTCTAGGACTAGGAGTCGCGTTAGCCGCACTAGTTTCAGTGATCCTCTTGGCGTTCTTGTGGCCAGCGGTCACGGCTGAAGCCAAGAACCTGCCTTTGGCTCTCGCCGGTCCACAAGCGCAAACCTCACAAATTGAAGCTTCGATCACGGGAGATTCCGCTGACTTGTTCAAGATTTCGACTGTCGAGAATCGGGATGCCGCGGTTGACCTAGTGAAGTCCAGGCAGGTTTATGGCGCGATCGTTCTCGCACAAAAACCCGAAGTGCTTGTTAGCACCGCGGCAAGCGCGGCCGTCGCGGCGAAGCTTGGCGGATTCGCGCCAGTTCTTCAGGCGCATATAACGAAAGCGATGGCTGCGCAAGGAATAACCCCGCCAGCACCGATAACCGTCGCTGTGACCGATGTCGTCCCACTTTCCTCAAACGACTCCAGCGGAGCGATCATCTCGGCCTCCGCATTCCCACTAGTGATCGGTGGAGTAATCGGTGGGGTAATCATTACCTTGCTAATCGGGGGAGTTTGGCGTCGGCTTTGCGCGCTACTAGTGCTTGCGGTAGTTGCTGGCTTTGCGATTGCTGGAATTCTTCAAGGCTGGTTTGGCGGACTCCAAGGGGAATACTGGATGAACGTTTCAGCAATTAGCCTCGCCGTTTTCGCGATCGGTGGGGTAGTTGTCGGACTCGGTTCCCTCATTGGCAGAGGTGGGCTTGCCTTGGGTGCGGTCTTCTTCATCCTGTTTGCCAATCCACTAGCGGCAACCGCAGTGCCGAAAGAATTCATTGTTGCCCCGTGGGGCGAAGTTGGCCAGTGGATGCCGCCAGGGGCCGCAGGTACCCTGCTTCGAGATCTGTCCTACTTCCCCAACGCGGACGCGCTAATGCCGTGGCTTGTGCTTGCCGGCTGGGCGCTTTTGGGGCTCGTGCTAATTGCGATCGCCGGAGCTTTTCGTAGGGCGCCAAAAGCTCAGGCAAGCAATGCTGACGTAACGCAGGAGTCGGTTACTACGTCTTGACTACAGTGCCTTTACCGCTGCGAGTACCTTGCTGAGGGACTCCTTAGCATCCCCAAACAGAAGCTCGGTTTTCGGATCAAACAGGATCTCGTTTTCGATGCCGGCAAAACCGGGTCGCATCGAGCGCTTCAAGAACACAATCTGGTTTGCATCGCCAACTTCGAGAATTGGCATTCCGTAGATTGGCGAACCGGGAGTGGACTTCGCGGCAGGGTTTACGACGTCATTAGCGCCGACAACTAGCACGACATCCGTGTTCTTGAACTCGGGGTTGATCTCGTCAAGTTCCTTCAGCGACTCGTAGGGCACGTTAGCTTCTGCGAGCAACACGTTCATGTGACCAGGCATACGGCCAGCAACCGGGTGGATGCCGAACACGACGTGAACTCCGCGAGCCT
>JAHBSS010000085.1 GCA_019639015.1 Cryobacterium sp.
TGACGAGGAATGGCACCAGTATTGGATCGACGAGCGGATGCGGTGGTACGTCGATCTCGGAATCGCGCCCGAGAATTTGCGCTTGTTCGAACATCCGAAAGAGAAATTGTCGCACTACTCGAAACGGACGGTAGACATCGAATATCGCTTCCAATTCGTTGGAAGCGAATGGGGCGAACTTGAAGGGGTCGCAAACCGGACCGATTTTGACTTGTCGACCCACAGCGCACACTCCGGCACCGAATTGTCCTATTTCGACCAAAGCCAAAACGAGCGCTGGACGCCATTTGTGATTGAACCGGCTGTTGGTTTGACTCGTTCGATGATGGCATTCCTGGTCGATGCGTACCACGAAGATGAAGCACCAAACACGAAAGGTGGCGTTGACAAGCGCACGGTGTTGCGACTCGACCGCAGGCTCGCCCCGGTCAAGGCGGCCGTGCTCCCGCTGTCTAGAAACGATGAACTTTCACCTCTAGCAAAAGAGTTGGCAGCCTCGCTTCGTGCATTTTGGAATATTGAGTTTGATGATGCGGGAGCTATCGGGCGTCGCTATCGCAGACAAGATGAGATCGGAACTCCGTTCGCCATAACGGTCGATTTCGACACGCTGGATGACAAAGCCGTGACAGTGCGCGAGCGCGACTCAATGGAGCAAGAGCGAGTGTCGCTTGACCGCATCCAGCCCTACCTTGCAGAGCGACTACTTGGCGCATGACCCAGACGTTGACGAAGCCCTTACGAATCGGACCAATTGAGCTGGATTCGCCAGTGGTGCTTGCCCCGATGGCAGGAATCACGAATACAGCTTTCAGGCGACTTTGCCGCGAGTTCGGCGGTGGGCTTTATGTGAGCGAAATGATCACGAGTAGGGCACTCGTAGAACGCGGCGAAAAAACTATGCGTCTGATCCGGCACCACGAGTCTGAGACTCCTCGCAGCATCCAACTGTACGGTGTCGATCCGTTTGTAATTTCTGAAGCGATCAAGATGCTTGCCTCAGAGGATCGCGCAGATCACATCGACTTGAATTTTGGTTGCCCAGTCCCAAAAGTCACTCGCAAGGGCGGAGGCGCTGCTCTTCCCTGGAAACTTGACTTGTTCCGGGAAATTGTTGAATCCGCGGTGAAAGCCGCCGGTCGAATTCCGCTAACAATAAAAATGAGAAAGGGAATTGACCGGGGGCACTTGACTTATCTTGAGGCCGGTCGAATCGCTGAAGGCGCAGGTGTGGCGAGCATCGCGTTGCACGCGAGAACCGCTTCCGAGTTTTACAGCGGACAGGCCGATTGGGAATCAATTTCAAAACTGAAAGAAACCATCAATGGTGTTCCGGTCCTAGGAAACGGTGACATCTGGAGCGGCTCTGATGCTGTGCGAATGGTCGCAGAAACGGGTTGCGACGGGGTCGTAGTTGGCCGCGGTTGCTTGGGTAGGCCATGGATTTTTGGTGACTTGGTCGCAGCGTTTTCTGCCGGCAGAGGCGCGCCGATTGAAGAAGTGGCAAAACCCAATCTTGGCGAGGTTGCACGAACCATTAGACGCCACGCTGAGTTACTTGCCGAGTTCCTTTCTGACGAGAATCAGGACGGGACGCAATGGGCGTGTCGAGACATTCGTAAACACATTGCCTGGTATTTCAAGGGTTACCCGGTTGGCGGGGATATTCGTTCTGCCCTCGCGAGAGTGGAAAGTTTTCAACAACTCGACGATTTACTTGGTCAACTTGATTGGACTGCCGCCTATCCGGGCAGTGACGCCGAGGGCCCTAGAGGACGAGCCGGTCATCCAAAACGCACCGTACTTCCAGACGGTTGGCTTGATTCCCGGCAATTACCAAGTCAGGATCGGGCAAGTTTGGTTGAAGGGGAAGCGGACACTACCGGTGGCTGAGGGTCAGTTTGAAAGTTCGCGCGCGAAGTATTCGAACTTTGATCGCGAGCGGTTCGCCGCCGAAGCTCATTCAAGCAAGCGAAGCGATTTTTCGCGCGATCGGGCGCGCATTTTGCATTCGAGCGCCTTGAGAAGACTTTCGGCAAAAACGCAAGTGCTTAGCCCAACGGCTGGCGTCGACAATGCCAGAAACAGGCTCACTCATTCACTGGAAGTTGCGCAAGTTGGCAGAGAACTGGCATCGAGTCTGGGGCTAGATCCGGATGTCGTCGACGCAGCTTGTCTCGCCCACGACCTCGGTCATCCGCCCTTTGGGCACAACGGCGAAAGGGCTTTGAATGACTGGTGTTCGGATATCGGAGGATTCGAGGGAAACGCTCAAACATTCAGACTCTTGACCAGGCTCGAATCCAAAGTGTTTGATTCAAATGGTCGATCGGTGGGACTAAATCTGACTCGCGCGAGCCTTAGCGCTTCTTGCAAATACCCTTGGCCGGCCTCAAGCGCAATTGGTGATCCGAGCGGTAGAGCAAAGTTCGGGGTGTATTCAGAGGACCTAGAAATCTTCAATTGGATGCAATCTGGTTCTAGTAGGAGTTCTGCCTGCATTGAAGCCCAAGTAATGGACCTATCTGACGACATCGCATACTCGGTTCACGATTTTGAGGATGCAATCCAAAGCGGGTACATCGATGTTCCCGCTCTCGGGGCGCGAGTCGATCACCAAGATCTGGTTGATTCAATGTTTGAGTGGATCGGCGGCGAGCACTCTCGCGACGAACTCATTCAAGCATTCGACCGTCTAGATTCGCTTGAATATTGGATCGACGGATATGACGGCACTCGCCAAGCGAACAGCAGACTAAAAAATCTCACAAGTCAACTGATTGGGCGATTTGTTGGCGCAGCGATACAGCAGACCTTGGAGACTAATTCGGGTTCGGGAGCAAGTATCAGGGATTCGGAAATTTCAGTGC
>JAHBSS010000086.1 GCA_019639015.1 Cryobacterium sp.
CACCTACGGGATGCGCCAGGCCGACTCTTGAGGACTTGGGGATGGGTGGTACACCGAAGTGTACGCGCTTAGAAGTTTCTTGACAGATTTGCTGCGGCTCAAACTCATTCCTCGCAAGTTTGCGATACAATGAGAACTATGGCGAGCAATCTTCGCCGGGTGCGAAGGGACTTCGTGGTTCCTGTCGCTGTAGAGCCGAAGCGATTCACGCGGATAGATGATCCCGAACTTGCGCTTGAGGTTGCTGCCCGTCGCGAGAAGAACAATCTCTCAGCCGTACGTTGCGGCTTGCCTGCCGTCGGGTCCAAACTCGTCAACCGATATGGACTAGAGTTCGAAGTTGAGAGCCACGTCCACGTGCCGACGGCTAACTCAGTTCAAAGGTGGCGCGAAGGCAGCCAATCCGAAGCAGACCTGTTCCCCAGCATCATCCCTAAAAATCTCAGTCAGAGGCTAACTAGCTTTGTTGCGGCAGTGGATCGCTGCACGACTAAGACGCTGCTGGTGCTTGACACAATGCCTCACGCCCGAAGAGACGCGGGAGTTCCCGATGGTCATTGGGTTGATACGATTGGGAACGGCGGGGCTAACCTGCTCTTCATTGATGCCGCTCAGATTCATGAAACCCATTTTGCCCACGAGATCGGCCACCTTTGGGTTCAGTATATAGATCAGGCTGAAGATGAGCGAGTGATGGAGGACGTGAGCGATGCTGGCCGTTTGCACCAGCTCAACTTTGTTCAGTCATTCGTTGCCGATCTTCGAGTCAATCAAGTAATTGCTGAGAAAGGCTTTGACGCTTCGGTGATTGTTGAGGACCAGTCAGCAAGCATTGCTTCACTCGGCAGAGCGATCGAGGCGGGCTACCGACCTGAAAACCCACGCGAGGGCGTCTTTATGGCGCTTGCCCTAGCCGCTCAAATTCTCGAAGACAGAAGGTCAGGCCCAAGTGCGCTTGCCAAACTTGATGACACCTTGGAGAAGGTCACTCGCCTTGACCCTGAACTGGCACGTTTGGCAACCGGCTTTGCTGACGCCGTAACGCGGCACGGATACCAAAGCAAAAATCAGATTCGCACCTCAATTGATGAATGCCTGAAACTTGCATTCGAGTACTCGGGCGACGAGATCGACCTGGATCATGACCTGGTGATCCCGCCAATCCCAGAGCCGGATTTTGACAAGTACCCGCAATGGATAGAAGGTGCCTCGCCGCAGATGAAATGCGAAGTTGGCCGCATCATGGCCCGGGAGGATATTCCCGAAACTTCAAGATGGTCGCTCGCTCAAGGACCACTTAACGCAAGTCTCCTCTCCTTTGAGTTATCCGATGGAACGATTAAAGGACCTTGGACGCTTGAACACTCACAAGCCTCCGCCGCCCACATTAACCACATCCAGCGAATCAACGAAATGGCCCGCCAAAACAGAGAGCGACAAATGAAGCAGCAATCACCTAACGGAATGCCGACCTTCCCCGGCCAGCCTCGCCGATTCTACATGGCAGGAACGGCAAGGTTCCTGACCCGCGTTCGAGAAGCCGAGTGGCTTGGCGGCGAGCACCCCTATGCCTACGCGATGAACAACCCAATCACTTACACAGACCCAAGCGGAAACAAGCCCCAAAGAGACTATGCGGGCCGCCCAGTCCTACCGCCTGGAAATGGTTATGTGAGTAATTGCTGTGAAGCAAGAAAGCATCCCGGTGGGTTGAAGTGGTTCTATGACCAGGTGCGCAATGGAGGGCCATGGGACTTTAAGCAGCACGGCAAACAGTATGAAGTTGCTGGCAACTATCACTACGGCTTCATGGCTGCTTGTATGGGAATACCTTTGGCTGATGCTCTGCGAGCAGCTGGTTATGCTCAGTGGAGGGCAGGCACGACTCAACCTGGCTGGGGAGTCCCATGGGGTGGACCACCATATGGAGGTGATCCAAAGGATCAAAGGAACATCGAAGAAGGCTATCGGAATGCTCAGAAGTGGAGTGGCGAGTTAGATAGAAAGTGTAGCCGTGGTGCTATGGAGCGCTGCTATGAAGACTATACAAACTGGCGAGATCGGGAAATTGACCGAATCACCAACGAGGGAGGTCAGTTGCCCGCCCCAAATCGCTGGTGGGAGCGGTAGTCGTCCCTGATGCGATTTAAGGTAGTCAAAATAGTTACCGTCGTTACTGGAACTCTTCTTTTCCTCGGAATTGGTGCGTACATAGCTCTTGAATCTGCTTTTCCAGTACACGAAACAGTGATTGCAGAAGTACCTGATGCCACTAGAAATTGGGAAGGCGTCATTGTCAAGCGGGACGCTGGTGCAACTGTGTCCACAAGCTACAGCGTAAGAATTCGAAAGGCGGGTTCCAGTGAGCAAGGAAGTGAAGTTTTATTGATCGACAGTGTGGAGAGGCCCGAAGTCCTTGCGGTTTCCTGGGTTCAAGGTGACTTACGAGTGGCAGTTCCATCCAAACATCAAGTCTTCAAGAAACTGGATTCGATGAGTGTAGGAAATGTTAAAGTGAAAGTTACCTATATTATCAAATAGCCACGCACCCTAGCAATCGCATTTTCGTTTGAATCGTGGTCGAAAGTTCGAATCCCGTCCGGTGTGACGGCGATTCTAGGTTCAAAAAGAGGTGGTACTCCCGACGGGATTCGAACCCGCGATCTTCGCCGTGAGAGGGCGATGTCCTAAACCGCTAGACGACGGGAGCACGCTGGCCCCAGGAAGATACCCCGACCGATGGCGTCGGGGCGCACCGGTCCCGAGGGCCGTCCTCAGCCCCGGCGACGGCCTAGAGTAGCGAGTCCCCCGCCACGGCGAGCAGGGGCGCGGGCCTGAAGCAGGCGAAAGTCGGTGGGTGGCCGGCG
>JAHBSS010000087.1 GCA_019639015.1 Cryobacterium sp.
AATTCCCAACCCGTGAACGGTTACGCACAACGGCCACCAAATAGTATTCGGAGGGCCTCAATGTAAAATCGAGGTTGTGAGAAAGGGCCTGGATCATCGCCTCGCTTAATAATCATTGCTTGTGCCGTTTAATGGATGCCGAAGCAGCGCGATCACTCAACTCAAACAGTCGCCGATCGAACTCATCGAGTTGAACGGTCTCGACGATCGCTTCTGACCGTTTTCCAGAGTACCGCTTCCAATAATCACGCCCATCAATTTCGGCCTGCAGTTCATGCAAGCGACCCACCTCTCGACTAGTGAGATTTCCAGCGTCCGCCTTAGCACTCAATGCCTCATATCGCGCCAGATCGTGTGCTGGCAATTCAGGATCGCCACCCGCAAGTGCTCGCTGGTAAGCCCTTGAAATGTATGCATACAACGGAACATCTGGAGTATCGGCGGGGTAGTATTCCGTGAATGGGATCGGAACTCCGGGACGCTGCTCGCCGCGAAATTGTTCTAAAAGGAGCCGTTCCGCCTTGGCTGGCAGTCTATAAATCCTAAGAACCTCCGCATCCAGTCTCAAGAGTTGTCGTGAAACGTCCTGAGGACCATAGCCATCATGATTAAACATCTCTCTCGGTCCCGCAGTGCAAAGTTCGATGTACGAACGAGCGAGCGCGACAATCCGGGCAACATCGGCCTGGGTCACTTTTGGTATCGGAAATCGCAGCAGAATCCGAGGGAATATATCTCTCTTTAGAGTGTTTGTGAACACAAAGAGGTTTGCCAGTGGGGATGTGAGCAGGGCCCAAACGTATAATAGAGGAAGATCTTGTTGAGGTCTAACGGACAAAAAACTGTTCAGAAAGGCGCGACCCACTTCATCGAGCACGGGCTTCACACACCACATGCCACGACTGACTGGATGGGAGTTGATCAGGATTTGCGGAATACAGTCGGTTCCACTACGACGACGGCCAATCACATCGTCTACGAGGTAAAAATACTGAATTGTTGGGTGTTCGTGAATTCCCCAGTTACCAGAACTGGAAGTAAACCCCTCGACTGAACCAGGAAAAGGAGCGTCCTCGATGGTCTTTGTTTTCTTTAGAAAGCCATGTTGATTCTTGAACTCCATTCCTTTGCCGATTGTGGCAATTGTGGAAATTTGGGGCAGGTGTTTAAGATATGCCCAAATATTCTCTTGAAACTCGGCAATCCAAAGTGACTGATCCTCATTCTCCGCAAAATGTGATTGCGGAACCAACCGACTCGTTCCAAACTGATAGTCACACTTGAATGCAGTTCTTCCCGCGTTACTATCCGGAACGCGACGAAGGCGAGTCTGATACGAGTTCGCCGGTATTCCTTCAGGAAGAACACGTCCCGCGATAAGTGCGCATTCGTGATCTCCGAACGTGAAGAGTCCGTCTGGAAATAAGTCCACCTCGGCAAGCTGACAGCGTTTTATCATCCAAGAACGCAGTTCAATCGCCCGAGGTTTATTTGAGAACAGAAGGGTTGCAGGAACAATTGCACCGAATACAGCACCTACCGGAAGATGGGGTAGCGTGCGGTAGAGCAATTCTTCAGCTTTTCGTCTCTCATAAGGAGGATTCGTCAACATCACTGTCGACCTAGCCGCAGCCTGTTCAAGAAATGCTGGGGCGAACATATCCGCTTGGACAAGTCCGGCCCAACCATCCTGATTTGGCTCGTCTGCGACGGTCAAGGAAAGCCTTGCTATTTCAAGCGCGAAAGGGTCATTTTCAACGCCCGTGAAGCGGCTCCGCACAAACTGACTAAAGTCAGGGGGTGGACTGTCAAACGTTCGCAACAGACGCATTAGCGAAACGAGAAAAGGCGCATGGCCGCAACCAGGTTCAAAAAACCGTAGTTCCTCGACCGGAATTTCTTCGATCCACCGTGCCAATTGCCACACGACGTAGTCCACGAGGTATCCCGGTGTCTTGTGCGTGCCGTGGTCCTTACGAATTTCGGGAGTGATTAGCGCACGCTCATAGACATCACTCAGGGATTCTGTCGTCAAGTTACGAAGATCGCCAAGTGACTGAAGGGTACGCATGACTGCCGTCAGTACCGAAATTGACCTCTCAGGGATGTGAAGGGGATCTTTTGAGCCATAATGATGTTCCACTTTATCGAGCAAATCTTCCACCTGAGACAAGTTGGCCGACTTAAAGCGGGGAACCCGCTTGTCTTTCAAAATCTTGCCAGCGAGCAGTCTGAAGACAGCCTTAATGATCCATTCTTGAAGACCAAACTCGGAAACGAGTTTTTGAATTCCAGAAACGACCGTAGCAGTCAGCTGTTCGCCGACTCGATTCTCAAGAAGCGGCAAGAGATTCGGATCAACGAACTTCGAGAAAAGGTTCAACTGTTTCGGCTCGTGAATGCGAGCGGTTGTCTTGGCCTCATTCAGTCGCATCGGACGGAGCGTTTCCGGACGATCACGAAAGTACCTTGCCATATTGTCAACCGAGAGCGATTCTGCGATTCTCTCATTGCGTGCTTCTTCGGAACCGACGCGCCAAAGATCAAACCCCCTCTCACCTTCAATGAGCAATAACGGAGCGCCGAGATCTCGATACTCCGAGACCTCGTTGTGTCTTGCGTCAGATGTCACAACTCCTATGCAGGCGGATCGAGCGTCAAATGGACGATAGGCAAACCCCGCAAGCGGGATCGTCTTCCCCTGCGCAAAACGATAATCTCGTTCGATCAAATCAGGCTGAAAGTTAGCCTCTTCGATCAACGTTTGGCGGAGTTTTTCTGCGGTGTCGTGTTCAGATCCCATTGTTAGCCAGGTAACCGTTCACGGGTTGGGAATTGGCCTTTCCTGATTTGGCCGAATCTGCGA
>JAHBSS010000088.1 GCA_019639015.1 Cryobacterium sp.
CCCGAGGCCTGGATCTGGTATCGGGACATCATCGGCGGTGGCAAGACCCCGGTTGTTGACACTTGGTGGCAAACCGAAACGGGAGCGATCATGGTGTCGGCCCTACCGGGAATAACTGTTACAAAACCGGGTTCGGCGCAAATTCCTTTACCCGGCATTAGCGTAGATGTCCTCGATGAGAAGGGCAATCAAGTTGGCAACGGAAACGGCGGCCTGCTGGTTGTAACCGAACCGTGGCCCTCGATGTTACGCGGCATTTGGGGAGACCCTGAGCGTTACATCAAGACTTATTGGGAAAAGTTCGACTTTCCTGGCTCGCCAAACCGTCGCATGTATTTGGCCGGCGATGGGGCGAGGCTAGATGACGACGGCGATGTGTGGGTAATGGGTCGAGTTGATGACGTAATGAACGTATCGGGACACCGACTTTCAACCATGGAGATTGAGTCGGCACTCGTGTCGCATCCAATCGTCGCGGAAGCGGCGGTAGTTGGGGCATCCGATGACACGACCGGTCAGGCAGTAGTCGCGTTCGTGATCCTTCGCGCAAAGCAAGTCGAGGCTTATTCTCCGGCTGAGGCTGTCGCGTTGCTGAAGGTGCACGTTGCTGAGCAGATCGGCGCTATCGCCAGACCACGGGATGTGTTGCTTGTGACTGAATTACCCAAGACCCGTTCAGGAAAGATTATGCGCAGGTTGCTTAGGGATGTTGCAGAAGGTCGAGAAATTGGCGACACGACAACACTTGCCGACACCCAAGTCATGAACATCATTACTGAGAAACTCAAATAGCAAAGGTTCGGGCGCAACGGATCTAAGTTTCCGTTGCGCCCGAGTGTTTAATCCAAGAAGTCAGATCAGGCGAATTCGAACACGAACTCGATTTCAACCGGGGCGTCGAGTGGCAAAACCGCTACGCCTACGGCGCTTCTCGCGTGCTTTCCGGCATCCCCAAAAATCTCACCAAGTAGTTCAGAGGCACCATTGATAACAATTGATTGGCCCGAGAAGGCTGGGTCCGAAGCGACAAAACCGACGACCTTCACAACTCGGGTTATTCGATCAAGCGAACCGATCGCAGTCTTGGCAGCGGCCAAACCGTTCAAGACACAAGTTCCCGCATACTTTTTTGCATCTTCTGGACTAACTTCAGCCCCAACTTTGCCTGTCGCGGGAAGTTGCCCACCGACGCTTGGGAGTTGCCCCGCAGTGTAAACAAGGTTTCCACTCACGATTGCCGGGATATACGCGGCAAGAGGTTTCGGGGCCTCCGGGATTGTTAGTCCCAATTCTGCTAAACGGTCGTCAAGTGCTGACATTAATCGTTCCTCTCGTCGTCTTGTATTTCTCTCTTTAGGTAAGCAACTAATCCACCTTCAGGGCCAGTAACGATTTGAACAAGCTCCCAGCCTTCACTGCCCCAATTGTTCAAGATTGCGGTCGTATTGTGGATTATCAAAGGAGTTGTAAGGTATTCCCAGCGCGTCATCACGGCATCCATTCAGGTTCTATCGTCGGTCGACCCGTTACTCTGTATCCTATGCCTCGACAAACCTCAGGCCCTCTCGGCACGATTGGAGCGCTCGCTGGACTCGTTGGATTCAGCGCCGTCGCCGGAATTCTGGTCACCGCACTCGTCACCCCGGGATTGGCGCTCACTAGCATGGCGGCCAATTCTTCCATTGGAGTATTCGAAGCCTTGCCCGATTATTTGAAGATCGGGCAGCTTTCGCAAAAGAACACCCTGTACGCAAAACAAGGTGATGACTGGGTGCCGTTCGCTGAAGTTTTCAAGCAAAACCGTGAAGAGGTCTCTTGGGATCAAGTATCGCAACACATCAAGGATGCGATTGTCGCTGGTGAAGACCGCCGGTTCTACGACCACGGCGGTGTAGACGTTCAAGGAATCATCCGTGCCGCGCTAAGTAACGTCGGAAGCGGCGATATAGCGAGTGGTGCGTCGACGATCACGATGCAGTTGGTTAAGAACATCAATATTCAAAACGCTCTTCAGCTCCCAACCAAAGAGGAGCGGGATAAGGCAATAGCAGAAGCGCAAGCGCAGACCATCGATCGAAAGCTAAAAGAAGCAAAGCTGGCTATCGGTCTAGAAAAGCAGTACACAAAGAATCAGATACTCCTTGCTTATATGAATATTGCTGGCTTCGGTGGCAATACCTACGGAATCGAATCAGCGTCGGAACAGTACCTCAGCAAACCAGCCTCCGATGTGTCAATTGTTGAAGCGGCAAGCCTTGCCGCTATTGTGCAGTTGCCAAACGATCGAAACCTTGGGGATCCCAAGCTCTACAAAGCAAATAAGCAGCGGCGTGACTTCATTCTTGGAAACATGCTCGAACTCAAAATGATCACTGAGGCGCAATACAAAGAAGCCGTGAACACTCCCGTTGAGTCGTATGTGAAAATCACGAAACCTTCAAGCGGTTGCACTTATGCGACAGCAGCGAAAACGTTCTGTGACTTTGTCGTGAAGTCCGTAAAAGATTTCGAGATGCTAGGAGCCACACCCGACGAACGACAAGCAAATTGGGACCGCGGCGGGCTGAAGGTTTACACAACGATTGATCTCGACGAACAAGCAGTTGCTGAGGAAAACCTTCGCGCCCAAGCACCGCCGGATGAATCCCGATTTGACCTCGGCGCCGCTGCATCTTCCGTGCAAGTTGGCACTGGCCGAATCTTGATAATGGCGCAAAACAAGTACTTTGACGACACCGGCACGGGAGACCCTGCGACCACTACAGCCG
>JAHBSS010000089.1 GCA_019639015.1 Cryobacterium sp.
CGTTTGTTTCAACTTGACTCTCAAAATATCTTGCGACTGCTTCGTCATAGTTCGCCGTGTGACGAAACGCTTTCGCGGCGAAATCTTGCCGCTGCGCCAAGGTAGTACCGCCGTTTGCGAGAGCGTCAATAATTTCTAAGTAGTTTGCCGGGGAGACAACGATCGCCACGTTTGCGTGATTTTTCGCAGACGAACGCACCATGGCTGGACCACCGATGTCAATCTGCTCTATGGCCTCGTCAAACGTCGCACCCTTGCTAACTGTTTCGACAAATGGATACAAGTTCACGACTACAAGCTGAAACGGCTCGATTGCCAATTCTGAAAGTTCAGTCTCATGTTCTGGGTTTCGTAAATCAGCCAGGATCCCCGCGTGGATCGACGGATGTAGTGTCTTGACACGGCCAGAAAGTGACTCCTGAAATCCGGTCACTTCACTCACCTCTTGAACCGCAATTCCAAGGCTTGCGATGAGCTTGGCGGTCGAACCCGTTGACACAATGTTTACGCCAGCATTCGCGAGCGCCACTGCTAGCTCATCAAGACCGGCCTTGTCGCTAACTGAGATTAGAGCTCTTCGAATGGGGATTCGGGGGCTTCCAACGTCTTGGCTTTTACCAGCTGAATCATTTCGCATCCCGCCACCCAATCGATTTGTCAACGGAACTCCTTTAGGTCGATGCGTTGCTCGGCAATGTCTCGGATTACTGCTGCAAGTATTCGACGCTCCACCATTTTGATTCGTTCATGCAACTGGTCGTGGTTGTCATCCGGCAATATGGCAACTCGCTCTTGCATCAAAATTGGGCCAGTATCTTCGCCTTCGTCGACGATATTGACACTCGCTCCGGTCTGTTCCACTCCCGCTTCTATTGCATCGGAGACCGCGTGGGCGCCAGGAAACTCTGGCAAGAACGCGGGATGAGTGTTTAGCAAACTTGGTGAAAGCTTGTTCACGACCGAAGCCGGTAGAAGTTTCATGAACCCGCTCAAGATAACCAGATCAGGCTTCCAAATGTTGAGTTGGTCCAATAGTGCTTGACCCCATTGATTCCGATCAGGAAACGCATCCCAAGGAAGGCAAAACGTTGGCACCCCAAAAGTTCGCGCGTGACGGAATCCTTCGGCTTCTCGCTCTGAACCTACTGCGACAACGCGAGCGGGAAAACTAATTGTCGAGGTGGTTTCAAGCAATGCTCGCAGATTCGATCCTCCCCCAGAAATGAGAACAACGAGGGAAAGCATGTGGATAGCTTATTTGCTTGCTCGAGCCCGTCCTGCCATAACGCCGATTGTTGCGGTCGCGCCGAACTCAATAAATGTCCAAATGAGTACTTGAAGGGGGTCCGGTCCAACTTGCGCAAGCCTTCCTGGACCCGCGGAGCCACCAGAAGCCATTGCCAAAAGCGACATCGCTGCGGCAGCGCAAACTCCAATTACAACTCCAAGGGATGCCACACTCGCTGGTGTGAGTGGATCTTTGCTCGACGCTTCAAATTTTCTACGCGCCAACACCCCGGCAAAGAACGCTATCGCCACTGGTAGTAGCAACATTAGGAACCCGATCGAGCTTGAGCTTTGCGGCAGCGCACCCAGAATAGGCAAGCCGGGTATCGGTCCAAGAAATGTTCCAAGCGGGCTAACCAATGAACCGGTGCCAACGGCGAAACCCGGACCGATGATCCAACTTGCTACCCAAATTGCGAAGTTTGGAAGAAGCAACAGTTCGCCCAAAGTAATACTGATTCCTCCGATAACTTCCCCGTGAATCGCCTCATATAACGCAACGATCTTCGCGAAACTTAGACCAATGACCACGGCGAGAACAACAGCCGAACTTGCAATCAAAGCAAGAACTCCAACCAAACCGGCTCGTGCTCCCTCAACAAGAACCAGCCGTTGGGATTGCGGTTGACGCAACCACCAAGAACGAACGTAATTCGGTTCAAGTTTCTGGTTCTGGAAGGTTTTGGTGAATCGCCGGGCCCCAACAAGTAGTCCAGTCACGAAAACGGCCGTGGGTAGCAACACTCCCTGCGGTCGTGAGGGTAGCGCCGATTGGTTTGCCACACTTAACGTGAGCCCCAAACTTAGGATCAGAAATGTTGCCGAACAAACCCAAACAGCTAGCCGCTTATATTTCAGCGACGCCAACCTGCGGCCTGCGCGAGCGGCCAAAAGAACGGTAAGCAGAGCGAACCCGAGCGCGGCAATTGAAACTCGAAATGGCTCACCCAAACCATCCAAACCTGGCGCCAGACTGGAACTTAACTGGAACGTGAAATCAACCCCGTGTCCAATAAGCCATGAACCAGCCGCTGTCCTCCAAAACAACATCCAATCCGGTTGCAGTCCGTATTGAATTGCCCAAACGGCCGACAGAGGAATTAACACAATTCCGATACTTAAACCGACCACCAAGAGTGCTTCTAACGCGGCGATCAGGGCCGTCATTGGGCGGTTCATACCTGAGGGAGCCTACCGCCTCGCTTAGATTGACGGATGTTGCCACTCTGCTACTTGGAGCAAGTCGATTCTCGTCAACTAACCTGCGGCGAGAATCTCCCGCATAAGGCTTGCGGTCTCCGAGGGAGATTTTCCGACCTTCACCCCGGCAGCCTCTAGAGCTTCCTTCTTGGCCTGTGCCGTTCCAGACGAGCCAGACACAATGGCCCCAGCGTGCCCCATCGTTTTGCCCTCAGGTGCAGTGAAACCAGCCACATATCCCACAACCGGT
>JAHBSS010000009.1 GCA_019639015.1 Cryobacterium sp.
GAACATGAGTAGAAAATCGTTTGAATCAAACCAAGGCTCTGCGATGCGATCCAATAGGTCCTGATTGGTAATTTGTCCTTGCTCCGGGTGGCTAGCAAATGCTTCGGCATTTAGTTTCAACCACTCTTGATTATCGGTTCCCGGGATGAACGCTCGAATCGTGAAGTTGTCGTTTGGATGTGGTGCTTTTGGTGCTCGTGCGGGGGCCCCTTGCAAGCTCGGGTCTTCAAGATCGGTGCCGAGCTTCAGTAGCGTTCGCACCGGGGCAAAGCCGAATCGTTTCGCAAGAACTCTCGCCGCAGGATGGTCCCCGTGTGACCAAGTTGACTGAAGATTTGGATGCACCCTCAACACGCGCTCTACAAGTTGGCTTCCGAACCCTAAACTTCGTCGGGAGGGTGCCACAGCTAACTCAAACTCTGAGCTCGCGATGATCGCGGCACCGGAGTCCGAATCAATTAGAGAGCGATCACCTCGTGCGAGTTCAACGAGGCTCTGATCTGAAAAAGGTGGTTGATGATCCGATTTCAAGCACTCTTGGATGAGACTGGCCAAGTGCTCAGGAATGGAACGCTTGGACACCACGATCAATCTCATCCTCTTCATAGACATTCAGTCGATAGCCAACGTTTCGTACGGTGCCGATCACGGATTCCAGGTCACCGAGCTTTGCGCGCAGTCTGCGCACGTGCACGTCAACTGTTCTCGTGCCACCGAAATAGTCGTAACCCCAAACTTCTGTCAACAGTTGTTCTCGCGTGAATACTCTGCTCGGATGGGCGACCAAGAACCGCAATAATTCGAACTCTTTGAAAGTCAAGTCGAGTGTTCTGCCCTTCACTTTTGCAGAGTAGTTTGCTTCGTCGATCACGATGCCACTCGCGCTGACTCGTTCGACCCCGGTCTCTTTGCGGGAAAGATTCAGCCGGAGTCTGGCATCCAATTCTGCCGGGCTCGCTGTTGAAATGATGAGGTCATCAATTTCCCAATCCGCTGAAACCGCGACCAAGGCGGCCTCCTTCACAACTAGAAATAGCGGAACACCAATTCCGGTGGTTCGGAGGATGCGGCAAAGTGACTTAGCTGCTGAAAGATCTGATCGGGCGTCAACAAAAATCACATCGGATTCAGGCGCATTTACAAGCCTTGCCGGCTCGGCAGGAATCACTTTCACTTGATGTCTCAAGAATTCGAGCGCGGGTAACACTTCTAGCTCTTTTGCAGAGCTGAGTATTAGCAATCGCGCCAAGAGCACCTCCGGCTATTTGCAAGCGGCAACTAGGCTCATATTCTACGCGGACAGATTTTGAGGCAGGATTTAGCCATGTCAATTGAAAGCCAACGTTGGGAGTTGAAGTTCGGCTCCGTGATTCCGGTTTGGGTTTACAGTGTCGTAGTTGCCTTGCTTATTTGGCTGGTCTCACCGGCATCCGAATTTCTTACCTGGATTTCTTTAGGTTTGGCTGGCGCGTTTCTGCTCACGTTTTGTATTCAGCTTTCTCTGCAGATTAAGAGTGGTTTCGTTCAACGTTCGATGGCCTCGGTTGGCGGATCGCTTCTGGTGTTTATTGTTGCCTCGGGGGCACACTGTTTGGTTCGACTATTCGGTGGTTAGGATTGAATCATGATCCTTGGTCTTGAACTGTTCTTCGTTGGATTACTTGTTTTGGCTTCACTTGGGATCGCGTATGTAGCGGTAGTGACGATCTACAACTTGTTTCGCGGGCAAAGCTGAACGGTTCAGTGCAACTTGAAGTGAACTCGCAGTTCCTAGATTTACCCGGTGCGGTCGAAGCAACAGGGCCGGATGCCGGTGTCGCCGCGCATTACGGGAACCCGCTTGCCGAACAACGCTCCCTCAAAGCCGGCAAATCCGTAGTTGATCTCACCAATAACCCCGTAATTGAGGTATCTGGTGTGGACCGACTTTCGTGGCTTGAGTCGATGACGTCGCAAAGGCTCACAACTTTGAAACCGGGTCAGAGCGCAGAAGCGTTGCTCTTGGGTCCCACCGGTCGAATCGATCATGTGTTGAAGTTGATTGAAGATGGATCGTCAATTTGGATCCTGCTTGAAAATTCAGAGCTTGAGCCCGTGTTCTCGTGGCTCAACTCGATGCGATTCATGCTTCGGGTCGAAGTCGTTGACCGAACCGACTCTTTTGCGACTATTGGTTGGTTCGAGGTTGCGGGCGTCGACCCCGGTCTGCAAGTTGCCTCACCACACGGTGTTGAGTTGACTTGGCGGGACCCTTGGAACGAAGTACAGACTGGTGGCTATCAATACTCCGAGGCTGATGCCGAGCAATATCGCCAGTGGACTTGGCGCGAATCTCTGGTGGAACGATCACTGCTTTCGCACCTCGACCACCGCGAGTTCTCTGGGACCCTTGCTGCTGAGGCTCTTAGGATTGCGGCTTGGCGACCGCGGTTCGCGACCGAAGTGGATGAGAAGTCGATCCCTCACGAACTTGACTGGTTGCGTTCGGCCGTTCACTTGACGAAGGGTTGTTACCGCGGTCAAGAAACGGTGGCTAAGGTGCACAACCTTGGGCACCCGCCAAGAAGGCTCGTGTTGCTGCAACTTGATGGTTCAGAGAACTTGATGCCAACCCTCGGAGCTGAGGTAATGCTTGACGATAAAGTTGTCGGTTCGGTCACGAGCGTTGCAAACCATTTCGAGCTCGGGCCGATTGCCCTGGCGGTCGTGAAGCGCAACACCGCCCCTGACGTACCGTTGCGTGTTTCGGTCGAAGGTGCCTGGATTCCTGCAACCCAGGAGATCATTGTGCCGGTGGGTGCTGGTGCCACGGCCCCTGCACCGAGATTGCCGCGACTGGGTGCTCGCTAGGCTGAGATCATGGCTTACAACCTCATCCTGCTTCGTCACGGTCAAAGCGACTGGAACGAAAAGAACCTGTTCACCGGTTGGGTGGATGTGCCGCTCACCGAATTGGGTCGCAAAGAGGCGAGACGTGCTGGTGAGCTAATTGCTGAGAGCGGCATGCTGCCGGACATTGTGTTCACGAGTTTGCTAAAGCGCGCCATTCACACAGCAAACGATGCGCTTGCGGTGGCGGATCGTGACTGGATTCCCGTGGAGCGCAGTTGGCGGTTGAACGAACGACACTATGGGGCGCTGCAAGGCAAAGACAAAGCGCAAACTCTTGCCGAGTTTGGCGAAGAACAATTCATGACCTGGCGCAGGTCGTTCGATGTGCCGCCACCACCGATTGTCGACGACAGCGAATTTTCTCAAGCTCATGATCCACGCTATGCGGACTTGGGCGCCGACCTGCCAAGAACCGAGTGCCTAAAGGATGTCATCACGCGGATGCTGCCCTATTGGGACTCCGCCGTCACTCCTGCACTAGCGAATGGTAAGACGGTGCTCGTTACTGCTCACGGTAATTCGCTTCGCGCGATCGTGAAGCACCTGGACGGAATTTCGGATGACGCGATCGCCGAACTGAACATCCCAACTGGCATCCCGCTCGTCTACGAACTCGGGCGAGACTTCATGCCGCTCGCGCCTTCTCGGTACCTAGACCCCGAGGCCGCTGCCGCCGGCGCCGCCGCCGTAGCAGCGCAAGGCAAAAAGTAACACCCCAACCACATCCCTTCTTGTTCGTAATTCAGGCTGATTGGGACTTCCGGCCATACGTATGCCCTGGTTTCGTGCCCTCGCCGATGCTCGGTCTCGGTTTTGCCTGAATTACGAACGGGGGTTAGTGGCCGATGTAGCCGACTTGCCAATCGCCGGTGGCGAGGTATTGCACTTTCTTCGCGATTGAGACGGCGTGGTCTGCGAAACGCTCGTGGTAGCGGGAGGCGAGCGTCGCATCCACCGTGTCTTCGGCGCCACCCTTCCAGGAATCGCCAAGTACTTTGTCGAACACGCTCTGGTGCAGCTCGTCCATCTTGTCGTCGTCGATACGGATTTGCTCGGCTACTTTGACGTCCTCCGTTCTTAGCAAGATCGTCAAGTTTCGCGCGACCTCGATGTCGAGTTTGCCCATTTCGCCGAAAATCGTGCGGAGTTGCTTTGGGATGACTTTTTCGGGGAACCGGTACCTGGTCAGTTGGGCGATGTGCTCACTCATGTCACCCATCCGCTCAAGGGATGCAGAAATCCTCAATGCGCTCACAACGATTCTCAAGTCGCGAGCCACTGGCTGCTGACGGGCGAGGATGTTTATCGCGAGTTCATCCAAGCTCACGGTTAGCTCGTCAATTTTTGTGTCGTCGGTTATCACTTGCTCGGCGAGTTTGACATCCGACTCGGCGAAAGCGCGAGTCGCGTTGGATATCGACGCTTCGACAAGAGTCGAAATTTCTACGAGACGATCTTGAACTTCTCGCAGTTCTTGCTGAAACAATTCGCGCATTTTGCTTGCCCCTTTGATGCATCTAAAGTCAAGTCTGCCTTGTCGAGGTAAACAGCAGGTGACGCCTTGCTGAACGCGTTTGCGTTGCGGAGAAACTAACCTTGACGTTATGGACCCGGTCTGGCTCATCCTCGGTGCCGTGACCCTGGGTGTTTTGGTGGGGGCAGGGACGGTGATCCTTCTGGTGCTTGCGCGCTCGAAAGGTGAGCGGGCCGTTTCAGTGATAACGCCAGTGGTCCCGGATGGTGTGTCAGAAGTTCTTGATGTTCTCGAATCCGCGGCAATAGTTGTCGATCCTTCGAACAACGTGCTGAAGACTAGTCAGGCTGCCGTCGCATTTGGGTTAGTGCGCGGGAGTTACCTTGAAGCTCCCGAACTGGTCGCACTCGTGGACGACGCGCGCAACTCAGGAGAAACTGTAACCCGCGAACTAGTGTTGCCTCGCAAGTTTGGCGAGGCGAATCAAGTGTTCACGGTTCGCGCCTCGCGCCTTGGCACTAGGTACACGCTCATCCTCGCGGAAGATCGAACAGAAAGTCATCGACTGGATGCCGTGCGACGCGACTTTGTCGCCAACATTTCCCATGAACTAAAAACTCCAATCGGTGCAGTAAGTCTTCTAGCTGAAGCACTTCAGGCTGCGGCGAAAGATCCCGAGCAAGTGAAAAAGTTCGCGAAGCGACTTACCAAGGAATCCGAGAGGCTAGCGCAAATCACTCAAGAGATCATCGAATTGTCGCGACTGCAAGCGGAGGACGCTCTAAGTGAACCGAAACTGGTCGAAATTGATCAAGTAATCGCATCCGCTGTTGACTTGAATCGAGTCGCGGCAGAATCACGCCGCGTCACAATCTCAAGCGGCGGCGAAGGTCGTCTCAAAGTTTACGGAGACGAAGAACTCTTGATCGTGGCCGTTCAGAACTTGATCTCGAACGCAATCAGCTACTCAGCTAAGGATTCCCGAGTCGGGGTCGGTGTGAGTAGTGCGGACGGTTGGCTCGAGATTGCCGTAACAGATCAGGGAATCGGGCTGGATGCGAGCGAAACGGATCGCGTGTTCGAACGCTTCTATCGGGTTGACCCCGCAAGGTCCAGGTATACCGGCGGCACCGGACTCGGACTAAGCATTGTCAAGCACGTTGTTCAAAACCACGGAGGCACGATCGCGGTGTGGTCGAAACCGGGCTTCGGTTCGACGTTCACAATTCGGCTACCGCTCGCTACCGAATTTGGTGGGGCTAGCGCAGAGCAAGCGCACTCAAAGCGGGCGACATCCGAATCCGAGCTAGAGGCAAATCAGTGACAAAAATCCTTGTCGTCGAGGATGAACCCGCTATTAGCGAACCCTTGGCTTACCTTCTTGAGCGCGAAGGCTACCAGGCAAGCGTTTCCAAGAACGGCCCGGATGCTGTCAAGACTTTCAATGCAGGCGGGTTCGATCTCGTGCTACTTGACCTAATGATTCCCGGTTTTTCAGGTTTGGAAGTGTGCAAGCAAATTCGCGCCCAGTCGGATGTGCCGATAATCATGCTCACCGCCAAGGATACCGAGGTTGACATTGTCGTCGGGCTTGAGTTGGGTGCCGACGATTACGTGACGAAGCCTTACAAGTCCAAGGAGTTGCTAGCCAGAATCCGCGCGGTGATGCGAAGAAGGTTAGAGCCAAGCGAGACAGAAGACGTGACCTTGACGGCATCCGGAGTGCTCATGGATTTAGACCAGCACAAGGTTTGGGTTCGCGGTCAAGAGGTTCGATTGCCGCTTAAAGAGTTCGAGTTGCTTGAAGTTTTGCTGCGCAACGCAGGGAAGGTTCTAACTAGAGGGCAACTTATCGACTTGGTTTGGGGCGGCGACTTTCTCGGGGATGACAAGACCCTCGACGTTCACGTCAAGCGCCTCAGGGGACGCATTGAAGCCGATTCGTCAAACCCCACGTCACTGACTACAGTTCGAGGGCTCGGCTACCGTTTTGAACTCTAAGCGACTAGCCGATTCAGCCCTTTGGAACTAGTGATGCATATTCGCTCGATGAACCGTCAAGCACCGGCAACGCGAGTTGCTTTCCAGTTTCGCCTTCCGGTTGAACGAACACGTTGAACAAAGTTCCAGCCTTGGCGTCGACACCGGTCAGAAGAATTTGAGCTTGATCCGTGCCGCCGAAGCTCTTTACCGCGTTGCCGTTGATGTAGAACGTGTTGTCAACCTTCGCGCCGGTCGAGTTCAAGTATTGAAGGTGAACATTAGTTCCGTACTTGTTTGGGTTTACAACGTTAATCAGCAGGCTCGCGGTAGTGCCGTCAGCGGTCAGCAATAGGGCATTGCGCACTTCGAGTCCGTCAATATTTGCGCCGATTCCGTCGCTTGGGTCGTAGTGGTCCATCGTAACTTGCGGGGTGATGAACGTGCACCCGGCAGTTGCACCAAGAACAAGTGCGGCAACGACGGCACTGGCTACGAGACGACCTCTCACGGTATCCTCCGAACGGTAGACACAAGTTTCAGGGATCTTTCCCGAAGAACCCAATGTGAGTTTAGCCTAGCGCCAAGCGCGAGACGGTAGACCCCCTGACCGTGAAACGGGGCCTTGTGGTAAACTAATTGCCGCGGAATGGAGCCAAATCAATGCTTTTCGAGGTCGGCGAAACAGTCGTCTATCCCCATCACGGGGCAGCAACCATCACTGAGGTTAAGAAACGAACGATCCGAGGTGAAGAAAAGGTTTACCTGAAACTCAACGTCACTCAGGGTGATCTCACAATCGAGGTGCCTGCCGACAACGTTGATCTTGTCGGAGTTCGTGACGTAATTGGTAAAGAAGGACTCGACCGGGTGTTCGAAGTACTCCGTACACCTTTTGTTGAGGAACCAACCAACTGGTCTCGCCGTTACAAGGCGAACCTGGAGAAGCTCGCTTCTGGTGACGTCATCAAGGTTTCCGAGGTTGTGCGTGATTTGTGGCGCAGGGATCAGGATCGTGGCTTGTCTGCTGGAGAAAAGCGGATGCTTGCCAAGGCTCGCCAGATTTTGATTTCAGAACTCGCTTTGGCTGAGAAGACGGATGAGGCTCGCGCTTCCGACGTGCTCGACGAGGTACTTGCTTCCTAATTTGCGGCAATTTCTTTTCGTAACGCAACTAGGTCAGGCTTCGCAACCTGTCGACGTGTAGTTCCGTTTGCGAGAGAGCTGAAAGCAAAGCGAGCCCGGAGAGGTTTTGCCAGCCATCCGTCCAGCTGAGTTTTTCGGCAATTTTCCATACCGACGTCTCGCCCAATTGATTTGATACTTCTCTAGCGCGCTCAAGGTGGTGTGAGCGAACTTGATTGGTGCGCTCCGAAATGCCTTTGAATCTGTAGCCGTGACCGGGGAGAGCCTCGAACTCGTCGAATTCCAGCATCCGATCCAGAGATTGAAGATAGTCCTCGATTGGATTGTTATCACTACTACCGCCGAGTCCGATTCCGGAAAACTGGTTCGGCAACAAATGATCACCAGTGAACAAGTATCCTCGCTTAGCATCGACCAATCCGAGGTGGCCCGTTGTGTGGCCAGGTAGATGTAGCGCGCTTATTCCTAGGCTCTTGATCGGCAAATTCTCGCCGTCTTCAAGTAGCAAATCAGCGTCGATGCCGCGCCAATTACTGCGACGCTCAAAAGCACTAAGAAGATCTTGAACTTTCGAATCCGGTACTCCCCAGTTCTTGAATCTTTCAAGCACTAGCTGTTTTGGTTGCGGCGCAGAAAGTTCCTTGAGGGCGCGCTGTTCCGCTGGATGAACTGCTACTAGCGCGTTCGTTTCGTCTCGAACTCGCTGCGCCATGCCGAGGTGATCCGGATGCAAGTGGGTTACGGTAACTGAGCGAATCTGGTTTGGGCGTCCGCCAATAGTTTCAAGACTCGAAACAAGCCTTTGCCAGTTTTGATCAGAGTCCCATCCCGGATCGATTATGTGGATGTCGTTGCCAACTTGAAGCAAATAGCAAAGCGTTGCGTGCGGCTTCACTCCGGGAAACTCGACGCCAAGACTGTAAAGACCGTCAGTAATTCGTTCGAGCGGGGGGACTGCGTCTCGTTCAGCCGCTTCAAACTGACTCTGACTGGTGACCTGCATTACTCGATGGTAGTTGGCTAAAGCAAAGCTCAATAAGCCAAGACAAGTAGGCTTTGGCTGTGGCTTTAAGGCTTTACGATTCGCGGGTTCAAGCGGTAGTTGATTTTCAACCATTAGTTGATGGTGAAGTAGGCATCTACGTTTGTGGACCGACCGTGCAGTCTTCGCCTCACATCGGCCATCTTCGTTCTGCGCTTGTTTACGACTTGTGGCGGCGTTGGTTTAGTTATCGCGGTTTCAAAGTCACGTTCATTAGAAACGTCACCGATATTGACGACAAGATTCTCGCGAATGCCACAGGGACCGAGACGTGGTGGGCTTTGGCTTACCGTTTTGAGCTCGAATTCACGGCTGGCTATTCGGCGTTAGGAATACTGCCGCCGACTTATGAACCTCGCGCAACCGCGAGCATTAGCCAAATGATCGAATTGATTCAAAGTTTGATTGACAAGGGCCATGCTTACCCGGCTGGCGACGGCTCGGGCGATGTTTACTTTGATGCGAAGTCGTGGCCGGGCTACGGTGAGCTCACTAGGCAAGCGCTCGATGACATGGAACCGGCTGCGGATGCTGATCCGAGAGGCAAGAAGGATGCGCGAGATTTCGCGCTTTGGAAAGGGCACAAAGCGAGCGAGCCAGATTCAGCTAGCTGGCATTCCCCTTGGGGTGCGGGTCGCCCGGGTTGGCACATTGAGTGCTCGGCGATGTCTAGTCGTTATCTTGGAACGAGTTTTGACATTCACGGCGGCGGGCTAGACTTGCGATTCCCTCACCACGAAAACGAGCTAGCCCAATCTGCGGCGGCTGGACACGCATTTGCAAAGTATTGGGTGCACAACGGGCTTGTAAATGTTGCAGGGCAGAAAATGTCCAAGTCGCTTGGCAACTCGGTGTTTGCATCCGAGCTTTCCAAGGCCGCCAAGCCCGCCGTAATCCGTTATTACTTGGGTTCGGCGCACTACCGCACAACGATCGACTACCACGATGGTGCATTGAACGAAGCCACCGCAGCGTTCTCACGAATCGAAGGGTTTGTAGCGCGAGCGAAAAAGAAACTTGAGGAAATTGGCGCGCATTCTGGTGCAGAAACCGTTCCAGACGAATTCGCCGTTGCAATGGATGATGACTTAGCGGCGCCACAAGCGCTCGCGGTTCTTCACGAACGGGTTCGTCAGGGGAATTCTTGCCTAGACGCAGGGGACCTGAAGGGCACAGCTTCTGCACTCGGTCAGGTGTTGGCAATGACTGAGGTCCTCGGTCTTCAAGTTGAATCCGACGAGAGTGGAGCAAGTTCTGCAGCCTTGGCCGAATTGGTCGAATCTCGAATCAACGCGAGAGAGCAAGCCAGAAGCACCAAGGATTTTGTTGAGGCCGACAGAATCAGAAGTGAATTAGCCAGCGCTGGCATCCAGCTAGAAGACACCGCGACCGGCACCGATTGGAGTTTGAGTTGAAAACACCGGGGGAGCGACGGGGCAGACCGGGGGCGATTCGAAAGAAAAGTAAAGGACCCCAAGTGGGTTCCGGTGGTCAGGGCAGACAAGCTTTGGAGGGCAAAGGGCCGACACCCAAAGCGGAAGACCGGCCGCATCATCCCGCGGCTAAGCGAAAGGCCCGAGCAGAAAAAGCCAAGGGAAATCAACGGCCCGGTGCTGGAATTGACCGGCGCCCTCGACCGAAGTCGAAAGATGAAAGTGAGATAGTTACCGGTCGGAATTCGGTCTTGGAAGCGCTTCGAGCGAAGATTCCTGCCGTTACGTTGTACATCGCATCCAAGATCGAGTATGACGATCGGGTAAAAGAAATCCTGGGTCTAGCCACGAAACGGTCGTTGCCTGTGCTTGAAGTCATGCGACCGGAACTTGATCGGATGGTCGGCCACGATGCTGTACACCAGGGTGTCGCACTCAAAGTCCCGCCCTATGAGTACGCGCATCCTCTTGAATTATTTGAATCGGTCAAGGGTGCGACAAAATTGTTCGTCGCTTTGGACGGGATAACCGATCCGAGAAATCTTGGAGCGATAATCCGCTCAGTCGCCGCGTTTGGTGGTCAAGGGGTCATTGTTCCACAGCGTCGTTCCGCTGGGATGACAGCGGCCGCTTGGAAAACTTCCGCTGGTGCGGCATCCAGGGTTCCCGTCGCCATGGCCGGAAATCTCACTCAAACTTTGAAGGCGCTAAAGCAACGCGGGGCGCACGTTATTGGACTCGACGGTGCCGGGCCCGTTTCACTGCCAAAGTCGAATTTCGCAAACGGCCCTTTGATCGTTGTTGTGGGTAGTGAAGGTAAGGGCCTATCGCGGCTTGTTGCCGAAACTTGCGACTCGATAGTTTCTATTCCGATTAGCGCTTCGACGGAATCTTTGAACGCGGGAATCGCGGTCAGCGTCGCTCTCTATGCAATTTCGACGAACCGCAACTAGTTAGGTTAGCCTTACCTATGTGAAAGGCGTAATACGGTGACCAATATCACCATTACTCACTCGGATTCCGGGTTGCTTCATGCTCAAGTTCTAAAGAAAGAACAAATTAGCCCAAACTTTGTTCGAGTCACACTCGGCGGTGCTGACTTGACTCGCTTTCAATTTGTCGGTGCCGATCAATGGTTCCGATTAGTCATTCCTGTGCACGAAGGCGATCGACTCGACTTAATGCCGCAACGATTCGGAGTAGCAGGCTTCTTGCGTTATCTATCGCTCCCAAAAGGCGTGCGACCCGTGGTTCGAAACTACACAGTTCGGTCTTACCGGCCGTCTCCGGCAGAAATTGATATTGATTTCGTTGTGCACGGTAGCGAAGGTATTGCAGCGCCGTGGGCCTCGCGCGTCGAGTCCGATTTCGAGGTTGCACTAATCGATCAAGGATGCGGATGGCATCCGAAACTTGCTGATTGGTACTTGCTGACGGGGGACGAAAGTAGTTTGCCTGCTTTGGCCGGGATCATCCGAGATCTCCCAGACGAAAGTGCCGGGCACGCATTCATCGAACTGTTTGACAAACGGGACCGTCAGGAACTGAATGCACCAAAGGGGTTTCAGGTTCACTGGTTGGAGCGCTCTGCCACTCAAGCGCCGGGTTCCAAATTGTTGCCGACCCTTGAGCGCTTTGCATTCCCGTCGGGAACTCCCTACGCGTTTTCGGTCGGGGAATCCGCATTGGCAACTGGCGTAAGGCGACACCTGGTAGCCCAACGAGGTGTGCCAAAGGCGCAAATTACATTTAGCGGATATTGGAAGCTAGGAAAATCGGCCTGGACTTAGAGAGCCTGAATTATGTCGGCGTAAATATCGTCGACGTGCTCAAGTCCGATTGAAAGTCTCACAACTCCCTCTCCCGGTTTAGCTTCAGCTGCTACTGGACGGTGAGTCAAAGACGCAGGATGCTGAGCCAAAGTGTCTACTCCACCGAGCGAAACCGCGTGGCTGATCAAGTGAAGCGACTCGACAAACTTGGCAGCCGCCTTATAGCCACCCTTCAAGTCGATCGAAAGCATTGAACCAGGGCCCTCCATTTGACGCCCGACAAGACCGAGCGGATCGCATTCAGGTAGTCCCGGGAACAGCACTCGGTTCAAGGCTGAGTTGCCGACGAGCCGCTCGGCAATTTCTTGCGCTGTCGCTTGCTGAGCGCGAACGCGCAAAGGCATTGTGCGCAGTCCACGATGCAACAGATAAGCGGCAAATGGGTGTAGCAATCCACCTGTGAGCGCACGAATGTGTCGGATTCGGTGCACCCATTCGTCGTTTGCGCAAATTACACCGCCCATGACATCTCCGTGCCCGCCGATGTATTTCGTCGCGCTGTGCAACACCAAGGTAGCGCCGAGTTCTATCGGCCGCTGCAAAACCGGTGTCGCAAAAGTGTTGTCGACAATCACAGGCACAGTTCCGGAAGCCTTCACGGCCGCGGCAATATCAACGAGTTCGAGAGTCGGGTTGGCGGGGGTTTCAATGACCACGAGTCCCGTGTCGGGGGTTATCGCTGCCGGGATCTCATCGACTGCGTGCACCCAAGACACTTTTGTACCGAGCAACCCGTTGTCGAGCACGTGGTCGGTGCCACCGTAGAGTGGGCGCAACCCAACTACGTGTGTTTTTCCTTCATTCACCATCGCGATGATGGTTGCCGCCAAAGCGGCCATTCCGCTCGCAAACGCGACGGCCGCATCCGAGCCCTCGAGTCCCGCGATGCTGTCTTCGAAGCGTGCAACTCCTGGTTGCCAAAGTCGCTGATACACGGCGGACTGGCCGGGCAGAATCGAACCGCCAGAAGCCATTTGATCGTAAGACTCACCACCGATTGCAATGCTTGGTAGCGGGTTTGTTGTCGAAAGGTCAATCGGAGGTACGTGTGAACCGGCCTGTTCGAGGCCCTCCATTCCTCCGTGAACGGCGCGAGTTTCCATGTGTTGCTTCGATGCATCCATGCTCTGACTCAAGCAGGATCACCGGTTTCACGCAAGTACATCGAAGGATCAACAGGTATCGCTCGAATTTCTTGAAGAATCTGCGAGAATCTTCAGCTATGGATGAACTGGATCGAAGAATCCTCCGTGTGCTCTCAACTAATTCGCGTACCTCCGGAGCCGCACTGGCCACAGCGACAGGTACAGCGGAGTCGACGGTTTCACTTCGGCTCAAGCGACTGCAACAAGACAAGGTGATTCTCTCAACTCGAATTGACCTTGATCTAATGGCTATCGGCATGACAGTTCAGGCGTTGATTTCGGTGCGACTAGTTTCGATAGTGAGAGAGGATGTCGAAAACTTCAGGCGCGAGGCTCCGAACTGGCCGGGTGTCTTGGCTCTGTTCCACATGGCGGGCGCGGATGATTTCTTGCTACATGTCGCCGCGAGAAATTCGATCGAGCTTAGGGACTTTGTTTTGGAGCACCTTGCTTCTCATCCCGCTGTGGCAAACACCGAAACGAACCTAATTTTTGAACATGTCGTTGGCAGTGGATTAGAGGAGATTCTTCGCTAGATTCGATCGCGCCAGTCGGACTCTTCGATTATTCCGATCGGTGCGGTGAACGCTTCGGTTGGCGGATTTAGCATTGTTGCTTCATCTCTTCGGTGCCGGAGCACTTGTTCAATGTAGGAGGTCACCGCTTCAGCCAAAGGCACGTCGCGACTTTCGTTTTGCGAAAGGAACCATCGATGCTCGAGCATCTGGTGAAACACTTCTGCGGGTTCGAGTTTGCCTCGAAGTTCCCGTGGGATTGCTCCGACAACCGGCTCAAACACCGTTGAAAGCCATTCGTGAGCGACCGCTTCTTCATCCCGACCCGGATACTTTCTCGCGGCAAAAGCATCCAAGTCATTTAGCAGGCGTCGCGCTTGATTCTCTTCAGTATCCAAGCCCGTCAGCCGAAGTAGCCGCCGCTGATGGTGACCGGCGTCTACCACTTTCGGTTGGATTCTCACTTGATTGCCTTCAGCATCCGAACCTATGGACAGCTCTTCGATATCGAATCCCAAAAGGTTCAACCGCTCGACACGTTCTGCGATTCTCCAACGCTCGGCGGAGTCGAACGATTCAGAACCGGTGAGTTCCTGCCAAAGAGTGCGGTAAGCATCCAAAATCCGAGTGCTGACATCGACGGGGTCGATGCTCTCGTCCAGGCGGCCGCCTGCGGCAAGATCAAGTAGCTCGCCAGCGATATTCACTCTCGCAATTTCAAGGTCGTGTTCCCGCTGTCCCTGAGATAGCGGAGGTTGCAATCTGCCGGTTTCCGCATCAACGAGATAGGCAGCGAACGCACCAGCGTCTCGACGGAACAAGGTGTTTGAGAGTGAAACGTCTCCCCAAAAAAAGCCGACGATGTGAAGCCGCACCAAAAGGACAGCAAGTGCGTCAACTAGTCGAGTCGCCGTATCGGGCCTGAGCGTCTGGGAATAAAGCGCGCGATACGGAAGCGAAAACTTCAAGTGTCTTGTAACAAGCACCGCCTCGAGTGGCTGACCTTGAGCATCACGCCGTTCGCTAATTACTGCAACCGGTTCAACGCAAGGCACATCGAGTCGCTGCAGGGTACGCAACAGTTCGTATTCGCGCTCGGCAAGTTCAGGAGAGGTTTCCTTCAAGGCAACGACATAACCGCTCAGTTGTACAAACCTGACAATGTGGCGTGAGATGCCTTTCGGTAACGCCGCGATCGTATGGTCTGGCCAAGATTCGAGAGGAAGCTCCCACGGCAAATCCAGCAGTGCTGGATCAAAACCTGTGGCGGTGATGTTCAGCGCGCTGCCCACCGTGGGACCTTCCCCGAGAAAGTGACCTTAATCCCCTACTTCGACGGCAGTCTTGCTTAGTCGCTCGCCTGAATCCGTGTCAAAAACGTGGATGTGTTCAGGTTTCGGAGAAATCACAACCTTGTCCTTAGCTTTCGGATGGTTACGACCATCAACCCTGGCCACAATTTCAATCTTCTGGCCCTCAACCGTTGCCGTACCGTACAAGTAGCCGTCAGCTCCAAGCTCTTCGACAATGTCAACGACGGCTTCGATTCCCTTGCCGCTTGACGAGACAATAATGTCTTCTGGGCGGATGCCGATTGTTACGGTCTTGCCCTTAGCGGCGCTTAGAGTCTCGCGGTCGAGTTTCGCGGTTTCGGAACCAAACGCAACGCCACCTTCAACCAGCTTCGAGGCAAATAGGTTCATTGCGGGGGAGCCGATAAATCCAGCAACGAAAATATTCTTGGGGTTCGCGTAGAGTTCACGCGGTGTACCCACTTGCTGGAGCAGCCCATCCTTCAACACTGCGATTCGGTCACCCATGGTGAGAGCTTCGATTTGGTCGTGAGTCACGTACACGGTTGTGACACCGAGCCGGCGAGTTAGCGAGGCAATTTGAGTTCTCGTCTGGACGCGTAGTTTTGCATCAAGGTTGGAAAGAGGTTCGTCCATTAGGAACACTTGCGGGCTACGCACAATTGCTCGACCCATAGCGACACGCTGACGTTGACCACCGGAAAGCGCCTTAGGTTTGCGGCCGAGATATTCCTCAAGGTCAAGAAGTTTGGCTGCTTCAAGCACGCGGGCAGCGCGTTCCTCTTTGCTCACTCCCGCGATCTTGAGCGCAAACCCCATGTTCTCCGCTACGGTCATGTGAGGGTACAACGCGTAGTTCTGAAACACCATCGCGATGTCTCGATCTTTCGGCGGAACATCGGTGACGTCCCGATCGCCGATGAGAATGCGACCTTCGTCGATTTCTTCGAGTCCTGCGAGCATCCGCAATGAAGTGGACTTGCCGCAACCGGAAGGCCCGACCAAAACGAGGAACTCGCCGTCTTCTACAGTGAGGTTCAGCTTGTCGACCGCCGGTCGAGACTGACCGGAATAGATTCGAGTCGCGTTGTCAAAAGTGACAGTTGCCATGGGTGTACATCTCCTTCACCGGCAGGTACGTGCCGGACGATCCGTAGTGAATGGATTAGCACTCCATTTTCTGGAGCACCTGCGCCATTATGGCACCAATTGCGCAGCGCATGGAAACCGGAGCAGCCAAACACTCGATATTCTGGTTCAGGTGCTTTTCTGCGGATTCACAGACTCAGCGGATTAGCATCGAGAATTGGTGAAAACGCCCCTACCGCCCTTGAATGAGGTTCGATGTGAGCACAAGTAATTCCCGCCCAAGCAAGAATGACAGGCGCGACGCTGCACGAGAGAAAGCGCGCCAACTGCGCGAAGAGCAACGGAAAAAGGAGAAGCGAAACAAACTCCTGGTTCAAGGGGGGCTCATCGTTGCGCTGCTCGCGGTTGTCGCCGTTGTCGCATTTGTCATTACGAGTTCGATAAAGCCACCAGCGGCGGGCCCACTAAACATGCTCAGCGACGGTGTCAAGATCGGGCAGGGTTTCAAGGCCGAGCGCACCGGCTCGCTCCTTCCGGACAAGGAACCAATCCCTTCGGCTTCAAATGCAAGCTCGGATGTATTGGACATTCGCGTTTATGTTGACTACTTGTGCCCAATTTGTGGTGGTTTTGAAGCAGCAAATGCGGATCAGATTCAAAAACTTGTCAGCGATGGGGCGGCGACCCTTGAAATTCACCCAATCGCGATACTTGACCGTTTGTCCCAAGGAACCAAGTATTCGACTCGATCGGCGAACGCTGCCGCTTGTGTCGCCAACTTCTCGCCAGACAACTTCTTTGACTTCAGTGCCTTGTTATTCAAGAACCAGCCAGCTGAAAACACTCCCGGCCTTGATGACGAAACAATTATCGGGTTCGCAAAACAAGCTGGTGTCGACAAGTTGAAAGACATCACTTCGTGCATCAATAGCGGCACTTTTGACAGCTGGGTTGAAGGCGCCACGGATCGATTCATCAACAAAGCGATACCGGGTGTTGTGACACAGCCAGCGCAAAAGGGCACGCCAACCATCTATGTGAACGGGCAACTTTACCCGTACACGCTAAACCAGCAAACCGGCGCGTTCGACCCTGACGAGTTCTCGACGTTCCTTGTGCAGGTGCTTGGATCGAACTTCTCGAACCAATCAACACCGAGCCCAAGCCCGAGTGGGAGCCCAAGCCCGTCCGCGACTCCTTAGTCGGCAACTGCGCTACTGACGGGCTCCAAAATAAAGCCAAGTCGTTGGCGCTGTGTTTATAACTGCGCTACTGACGGGCTCCAAAATAAAGCCAAATCATTGGCGCTGTGTTTATAACTGCGCTACTGACGGGCTCCACAAAAAAGCCAAACTCTTGGCTTTTTTGTGGAGCCCCCTGTCGGATTCGAACCGACGACCCCCGCTTTACAAGAGCGGTGCTCTGGCCAACTGAGCTAAGGAGGCGTTGACTCAACCAATGCTAAATGGTTGAGACGGTGCCGAGTTACGCTTTCGGCTGGAAACTAAGAGAAACAGAGTTCATGCAGTATCGATCTCCAGTTGGCGTTTGCGGAGCATCATCAAAAACGTGACCCAAGTGTGAACCGCAATTAGCGCAACGAACCTCGACCCGTTGCATTCCGAGAGTCGAATCTTTCAACAGAACCACGGCATCCTCTTGAGACGGGATGTAGAAGCTCGGCCAACCGCAGTGCGAGTCAAACTTCGCATCACTACGAAACAACTCGGCTCCGCATCCCTTGCAGCTATAAACACCCTCTCGACGTTCGTCGAGGAGCTCTCCAGTCCAAGGGCGCTCTGTACCAGCTTGCCTTAGTACCGCAAACTCTTCGGGGCTCAGCTTCGCCCGCCATTGGTCTTCGGTAAGGTTCTTTGCGGCTTCCATGTTCAAGTCCTTTCAAACTGTTTTCAAGATAGTTCAACTATGAACAATGTTGAGTTGTTCCATGGCCGGGGTGGATTGTTCTAAAAAACAGGTTGAATTGACGGATGCGAATCCGCAAGGCTAGTTGGGTTCACAATTGACGAAATAGTTGCGTGAAGGTGGTCGAACTTGGAACGAGGCACTGCGGATTGGTATCGACAATTCGCGGAAGAATGCAAAGACCAAAGTGCGATCTTCGAGGACTGGGCCCTGGGCATTGCCGAAGATCCCCAGATTATTAGCCTCATCGATTCGCTTCCGTTTCAGAAGCGCCAACCCAATTTGATCTTTGCTGTTTCGAGACTGCTCGGTGCGCCAGTTTCGGAGTTCGCAGAGTTTCGAACGTGGCTAGTAAGCAATTGGCAACAAGTTTCAGCCGAGGCTGCCACTCGCTCCACCCAGACAAATGAGCCAAGAAGATGTGCGGCGCTAATTGCCGCGCTTGGCTTGATTGAAGAACCAATTTCGCTCATCGAGATAGGTGCAAGTGCTGGGCTTTGCATGCAACCAGATCGATATAGCTATCAATTTGGTGAAGCGAGACTTGACCCGGTGAGCGGTCCATCCCGGCTGTTGATCGAGAGCGCTTCAAGTTCAAGTGTCCCGATTCCAAGTGCAATGCCAAACATCGCTTGGCGTGCAGGGGTTGACCTCAATCCGTTGAATGTTCTAAACGACACGGATGTCAAATGGCTTGAAACTCTGGTTTGGCCGGAGCAAAGAGACAGGCTTGAGCGCGTGCGGCTTGCGATCGAGATCGCACGATTAGACCCTCCCAGAATCATCAAAGCCGACGCCCTGCTTGGGTTGAAGCAATTGCTCGAGTTAGCGCCATCCGAGTCTCGAATTGTCGTTTCTACACCGGCCGTACTCGTCTATCTTCCCTATCTCAAACGGATGGAACTCGTCGAAGAGATTGTCTCTCGAGACATCGATTGGATATCTCTCGACGCTTTGAGGGTCCTTCCAGAGGTTGATGCGAAACTTCAAGATCCGAAACCGTTCCAGTTCACTCTCTCAATGAATTCGAACCCTCTCGCCAACGTCGGTGCACACGGTCAATTTATCGAATGGATTTAGTCGGCTCGCCTAAACGGCGGTGTGACCGGTTGCAAATATTGTTTATTGCAGGAGGAAACGTGATTTCGGTTGATTCGTCGCCTGTGAACCCTGTCGAAGATTCTCTCGGCGAATTCGAATTGCGTGTCCTCGAATTTGAACGTAGGAATCCGCAAACCGGTGGAACTAAAGCGGATGCAGTAAGAACTCAGCTTGGAATTTCAGCCGCACGCTACTATCAGGTACTGAATCTTGTTATCGATTCCCCCGCTGCACTTGCGTATGATCCGATGTTGATTCGAAGATTACTTCGGATTCGCGAGAGCAGAATGAAAGCAAGGTTCGCAATTCGCACAAAAGTTTCGGCAAACTAGTGCCGACAACCGGATGAGAGATCGATGCCTTCTTACCCCCGAGATCGATTTGATGAAGTTCCAACCGACCTGTTAAGAGTCGGGTCTCACAGAGCGCCCAAGAAAAGAGGGCGTGGTTGGATTGCGTTCGGTTGGGCGACACTAGCGACAGTGATACTGACTCTCGGTGGTCTCGTTGGACTCGCGGCGATCAACAGCAGCATCAACTTTGACTTGCCGTTCTTTAGAGGCGAACCGATCGACACTCCTTCGCCAACCCAGACTCCGACTGCTGAACCGACAATCGCGCCGGATGTGCCGATTTCGGTCTTGAACGGGACCCCGACCACGGGATTGGCGAATCAAGTAGGCGATCTTCTCGTTGAGAAAGGTTGGGGTGGCGCAGCGATCGGCGTAGGAAGTCGTGCGAATTCATCCTCGACAGATATCGACAAGACGATCGTGTATTACTCAGATCCCTCCTATGAGGGAGCAGCTCGGGGCCTAGTCCTTGCACTTGGATTTGGCGAGATACAGCTTTCAACAGATTTCACTGGTGCCCCGCTCACGGTTGTAATTGGAGCGGACTACACGCCCGCTCCTCCAGCTACACCGTAAGGAGAGTTGTCGCATCCGAATGCTTTCGGATGCCTGGCTTGCACTCTCGGGCATAGAGTGCCAGAATTATTTAGCACTCTCATACTCTGAGTGCCAAATCTGTCTGTTCACGACGTCCGGGAGGGACGAGAAGCAAACATGGCAAAAATCATTGCTTTCAACGAAGAGGCCCGTCGTGGCCTAGAGCGCGGCTTGAACACTCTTGCCGACGCAGTCCGAGTAACGCTTGGCCCTCGCGGTCGCAACGTAGTGCTCGAAAAGAAGTGGGGCGCCCCAACGATCACTAACGATGGTGTTTCCATCGCTAAGGAGATCGAGCTTGAGGACCCGTACGAAAAGATCGGTGCGGAGCTCGTCAAAGAGGTCGCAAAAAAGACTGATGATGTTGCCGGTGACGGCACCACGACATCCGTCGTTCTAGCCCAGGCGCTCGTTCGCGAAGGACTTCGCAACGTTGCAGCCGGCGCTGACCCGATCCAACTGAAGCGCGGAATCGAAAAGGCTGTGACCGAGGTCATCGCCTCGCTCGTCGCCGGTGCAAAGGAGATCGAGACCAAGGAAGAGATCGCTGCTACCGCATCGATCTCAGCCGGTGACACCGAAATCGGTGCGCTAATCGCAGAGGCCATCGACAAGGTTGGCAAGGAAGGCGTCGTTACCGTTGAGGAGTCGAACACCTTCGGCACCGAACTGGAACTCACCGAAGGAATGCGCTTCGATAAGGGCTTCTTGTCCGCATACTTCGTGACCGATCCTGATCGTCAAGAGACCGTGTTCGAGGACCCGTACATCTTGATTGTTAACTCGAAGATTTCGAGCATCAAGGACTTGCTCCCAATCGTCGACAAGGTGATCCAGAGCGGCAAGCAATTGCTCATCATCGCGGAAGACGTTGACGGCGAAGCACTTGCCACCCTAGTGGTCAACAAGATCCGCGGAATCTTCAAGTCGGTTGCCGTCAAGGCTCCGGGCTTCGGTGACCGTCGCAAGGCCCAGTTGCAAGACATCGCAATCTTGACCGGTGGTCAGGTTATTAGCGAAGAGGTCGGACTCAAGCTCGAGAACGCAACCCTTGACTTGCTCGGTCAAGCCCGCAAGGTCATCGTGACCAAGGATGAGACCACAATCGTCGAAGGCGCCGGCGCAGCCGACGCTATCGCCGGTCGCGTGAAGCAAATCCGCCAAGAGATCGACAACACCGATAGCGACTACGACCGTGAGAAACTCCAAGAGCGACTCGCGAAGCTCGCCGGTGGCGTCGCCGTCATCAAGGCAGGAGCTGCTACCGAAGTTGAGCTCAAAGAGCGCAAGCACCGCATCGAAGACGCTGTGCGCAACGCAAAGGCAGCTGTTGAAGAAGGAATCGTCGCCGGAGGTGGCGTTGCTTTGATTCAAGCTGGTGCCGACGCGTTCGCAGGCAAGACCCTAAAGGCTCTGACTGGCGACGAGGCAACCGGTGCGAACATCGTTCGTGTTGCAGTTGACGCTCCGCTAAAGCAGATCGCTCTGAACGCTGGCCTCGAGCCAGGCGTCGTAGTCGAGAAGGTTCGCAACTTGCCGGCGGGTCAGGGCCTCAACGCCCAGACCGGCGAGTATGGCGACATGCTTGCCGCTGGAATCAACGACCCGGTGAAGGTGACTCGCTCTGCCTTGCAGAACGCCGCATCCATTGCCGGACTGTTCCTAACGACAGAAGCTGTTGTTGCGGACAAGCCTGAGAAGGCCGCTCCTGCTCCGATGGGTGACCCGTCAGGCGGAATGGACTTCTAGACCAAGATCCACAAACATCAAGGGCGGCTCCGATTGGGGCCGCCCTTGAACTTTTTGGGGGACTTATACGGAAAACATGCGAGCGTTGGCTATCTCGACTTCCGAGTAGTAACGTCCCGCTTGCCCGAGTGCCTGACCGATTGAAGCCAAAGACTGTTCAACCTTTGCCTGAGTGGTCGTCCAGTCTAAGAGCACCGATTGGAACGCAGTTGCGGCGGGGCCAGTCCACGAGGACTGTAGGTCGGTAAGTTGGCTTTTCAATTGGTTTGCCTCGGCTTGAATCCTCGACATGGTGCTTTGAATGTTTCCGTGTGCACCAAGTACGGCTTCACTATCAACTTGAAATCTGGTCAAAGTCTGCAACCTTTCTCGTGAGATATTCAGAAACCTAAGTTCGCGAGCGAGCACTCGGAAGCGCCGTAACAAGGTTGGGGAAAGCGAATGCTATTTAGGAGTTGTTTAGGAGTAGCGGAAGAGCAATCCGGAACGTTGCCCCGCCTCCCGGAGTTTCGAGAACTTCAATCGATCCTTTGTGTGCAGCGATGATGCCGGAAACGATCGCTAGTCCAAGTCCCGTGCCTCCCGTTTGCCGAGTGCGTGAGTTGTCCGCCCGCCAGAATCGTTGGAAAATCTTGTCGCGAATTTGTGGTGGGATGCCGTCGCCGTGATCGACAACATCTAGCATCCCTAGTCCTTTTGCCGGATTTACGTGAACGACAAGTTCTAGAGGGCTAGCCGCTGGGCTAAACCGCATCGCGTTTCCGAGCAAATTTGTGATCACTTGGCGAATCTTGTTTTCCTCTGCGAGCACAATTGCTGGCACTTCGAGTTCCGGCTCGATGGTTTTTCCAGTGTCTGCAACTTTCGGCATCGCTTTTTCGCGACGAGAGCGAAGTCGTGAAAGCGTCGCACCAGCAAACGCGATCGGGCCGGTTGTGGTTGGAACCGGTTTACCGTTACCGCCCCCGCGACGTTTAGAAGTCGCCGGTTCGGGGGCTTGCGGTGGCGGTACCGAGTCGGGTGCGGCGACGATTACCTCGACGGCGCGGTCAGGGGCGGATGCCATTGCATCAAGCGCAGCATCCCTCGCAAGTGGCACAAGGTCAACCGGTGCCAATTGCAGGGGTTTAGCCTCATCAAGTCTTGCAAGCACAAGCAAGTCCTGAACCAATTCCCCCATGCGCACCGCTTCCTTCTCGATGCGGTCCATAGCTTGGGCGACGTCTTCACCAGTCTGCAGGGCACCCATTCGGTAAAGCTCGGCGTAGCCTCTAACCGTCACAAGCGGGGTGCGAAGTTCGTGGCTTGCATCGCCGACGAACTGACGCATTTGATCGATAGTTTTAGCGCGGTCGGCAAATGCGCGGTCAATTCGGTTCAACATGGTGTTCAAACTTCGATTGAGCCGGCCAACTTCGGTATTTGGGGTAGCGCCAGGCAATCTCTGACTGAAGTCTCCGCTAGCAATTGCTGCCGCTGTAGCCTCAACCTCACGAAGCGGAGCAAACGTTGCGGTAACGAGTAGCCGAGTCAAGGCACCGCCAAGAATTACAACCGTCAGTCCGAACCCCAAGAACACGGCAGTGTATTGCGAAATCGTTGCGTTTATATCAGTGAGGCCAAGTCCAACCGAAAGAGTGACAATTGCGCCGGTTGCGTCATCCTGATACGGAGCGGACACCACGCGCCACTGCTTAGTTCGATCCGAGTTCCAGAGAGTTAGCGGTACTCCACCTTGAGCCTTCACGAGATCTAGACTCATTCCGTCGACAACAGGCTGAGTTGAATCGTCTGGCCGGTTGCTGCAAAGCAGGTTTCCAGAAATCGAAATGATTGCAACGAAATACTGGCTTGGGCCGGAAGCCCGATCACAAGTGTCTTGGATGCCGAGATCGAGAGCGCGAAGATCGATAGCGGTTGCGGAGACCTTTCGGTCGACTTCGTTTACGAGATAGTTGCGTAAAACCGTCATCGTTCCGACGCCGGCAACCAACAACCCAACGGTTAACAGCAAGACCGTCACCGCTGTCGTCTTCGTTCGAAGCGAAACGCGGTTCCACCACTGTGATAGCTGATCGTGCATCAGTTCACAAGGCTAACGGGATTGTCTGAAAATCGAACCCGAGCAGTCTAAACCTTTGCTGATTTCAGCATGTAGCCAAAGCCGCGCTTGGTCTGAATTACCGGCTCGTCAGAGAACTGATCAAGCTTGCGCCGTAAGTAGGAGATGTATGACTCGACGATTCCGGCATCCCCGTTGAAGTCGTATTCCCAAACGTGGTCAAGAATTTGGGCCTTGCTGAGCACTCGATTTGGATTCAACATCAAGTACCGAAGTAGCTTGAACTCGGTTGGGCTTAGTTCGATTGAGGTTTCACCGATCGTGACTTCGTGCGTGTCTTGATCCATCGTGAGGTCACCGGTTCGGATGATTGCGTCCTCTTCGCCCTGCATTGTCCGGCGCAGGATCGCCTTGATTCTGGCAACAATCTCGTCGAGGCTGAACGGCTTTGTTACATAGTCGTCCCCACCAACGGTTAGTCCGGTGATTTTGTCCTCGGTGTCATCCTTGGCTGTCAAGAACAAAATCGGTGCTGTATAACCGCTTGCTCTCAATCGCTTTGTCACTCCAAAGCCATTCATGTCGGGGAGCATGACGTCAAGGATGATGAGGTCAGGTTCTTCTTCAAGTACCGCAGAAATGGTTTGAGCTCCATTGCCTACGGCTCGCACCGCAAAGCCAGCGAATCGCAGACTCGTGGTTAGCAGGTCTCTGATGTTTGGTTCGTCATCTACGATGAGGATCTTTGGCCCATTACTCATGCTCAAAGTATCTGCGTGTTCGCTGTGTGTTACCTGAGTGAGAGTTGATTCTTTGTAGCGAACAATCTGAGTTCAGTGGGTGCAAACTTGAATCATGGAATCTGTCGACCGCGAACGCGAGGATGAAGTCCAAAGCGAGTTTTCATCCCAAGGTGAGTCAGTTTGTTGGCTCGGACAGGTTTGTCCAGAATGCGGAGCTTTGATCGAGGCGCAACTGCCTGGCAAGTGTTGGCGGTGCGGAGAACTAGTCGCCCCGAGTTGATGAGATCTCTGCGCAACATCCACCAGCCGGGGAGATGAATCGCACTCGCTTTGGGTCTTCGCCCACTCCGGTCGCAACACCTTCGAGAAAAGCGCAGTTTGCGTGGCAGATGATTTCGGCGTGACTTTGGGCAAGCTGGTGGAACGGGCAGTTTGTAAGAGTGATTGTGCCGTTGGCGTCGTTTCGGGGCTCATAGCCGCAAGCTTCCAGAGCGGTTTCGATCTTGCCTGATTGCTCGCCGATTTTTCGACCGGTCTCAACAGCAACCTTGGTGAGCGCCTCTCGCACCGGCTTTCCGGAGCGATCCGATTCCTCAACGGCGGCAGCCAAAAGGTCTCCAGCTAGCTCATACCGGCGAGCGGGGAACGAAATCGAAATTTCCCGCGCCGCTCGCCGATAGAGCTTAGATGGACGCCCTGCCCCCGGACCGCTTCGCCCGCTCAAGCGACGGAACTCGGTCTCAAGCATCCCTTCTTCTTCGAGTCGGTCGAGGTGAAACGCGGCGGTGCTGCGAGGTACCCCGACGGCCTTCGCAGCATCCTCCCTACTCACCGCGTTTTCACTTCGACAAACGAAATCGAACAGTGCACGCCGTTGTGGGTCGCTGATTGCAGCGACGGCGGCGACTTGTTCACTTCTCGACTCACTCACAAACACATCATAACTCTAAAATAGTCAATCTTGACAAAAGAAATTATTTGGAACTACTGTTAATGCGTGACTAGTAAAGACGCAGAAGCAACGAACCGTGCTGAACGAGAACGCGCCGCAGAAAAGTCGGCTTCCGTTTCACCACTTCACGCAGTTGAGGTTTCGGATAGCGGGATTCAAGTAAAGCGGGCTGAAGCGGCAGTCTCAGAATTACTTGCAGCTTTAGGTCGTGATGTTTCAGATCCAAACCTGCAAGAAACGCCGAGGCGTGTAGTTGCTAGCTTTGTCGAGCAGTTAACTCCGCGCGAATTTTCCATGACCACGTTTGCAAACGATGACGGTTACGACGAGTTGGTTTTAGTTCGAGACATCCCATTTCATTCACTTTGCGAACACCACTTGCTTCCATTCCGAGGAGTTGCCCACGTTGGCTACTTGCCGGGGGATCGAATCGTCGGGATTTCAAAGCTTGCCCGGACCGTCGAACTGTTTTCTCGGGATCTACAAGTGCAGGAACGGCTAACGAAGCAAATCGCGGATTACTTAGAAGACAAGTTGCAACCGCGCGGGGTAGGTGTGGTTCTTGAGGCGGAGCACATGTGTATGACACTTCGGGGAGCGCAAGCCGCTGGCTCAATAACTACCACTTCGACTTTCAAGGGTGCGCTAACGAAAGACAGCGCTTTGCGCCGTCGATTCTTACCCGCATTGGGCGATTTGACCGCATAGCTGAGCAACAACCGGCTCACAAGTTTGGAATGGAAGAGATATGTCTGAAAAGAAGCAGTTCATTATTGTCGGCGGCGGCCTAGCCGGTGTATCGGCCGCGGAAGAATTACGCAAGCAAGGATTTGACGGCGGCATCAAAATCGTCGGAAAAGAAAACCACGCACCATATATTCGTCCGCCACTTTCAAAGGGCTATTTGAACGGAAGCGATGGATTGGATGCCGTTTACGTTCACCCCGAAACTTGGTACGGGGAAAACTCGATAGAACTCATGACTGGCACCAAGGTGTTTGGCGTAAATGCGCAAGACAAAGAAATTACGATTTCAGGCGGTCGGCCATTGAGTTACGACAAGCTTCTACTTGCAACCGGGTCCTCGCCAAGATTGCTGACGATTGACGGTGCCGAACTTGGCGGCGTCTACTATTTGCGCACACTTGAGGATTCGCAGAAGTTGCGCGGTGAGCTCGCAGAAGGCGGTCGAAACCTTGTGCTAATTGGTTCTGGTTGGATTGGAATGGAAGTCGGTGCCACAGCGAGAACGCTTGGCAGCGAGGTCACAATTCTAGAACGCGACCCAATCCCTCTGGCAAACGCAATCGGGGACGAAATGGGCACGCTGTTCGCGGATTATCACCGCGAAAAAGGAGTCAAGCTTCGCACTTCAGTCATGGTTGAGCGCATTCTCGGCAACCACGGCAAGGTTACGGGAGTAGAGCTAGCAGGAGGAGAGGTAGTTCCGGCGGACATGGTGCTGATCGGTGTTGGAGCGGTGCCAAACGTTGCGCTCGCAGACGACGCTGGGATCATCACCGAAAACGGCATAGTCACGGACCAGGCAATGCAAACTAGCGACCCGGATATTTTTGCCGCAGGTGACGTTGCAAATGCGTTCCATCCGCTGGCGAACATGCGACTGCGTAGTGAACACTGGGCGAACGCACTCAACGAAGGACCGGCCGCTGCGCGCGGAATGCTTGGTCAAAATGAGAGTTTCGAAGACATCCCTTATTTCTATACGGATCAGTTCGACCTTGGAATGGAGTATTCCGGTTACGGGCCGATGACTCGCGGGGCTGAAATCGTGTACCGGGGCGACAAGGCCGCTCGAGAGTTCGTTGCTTTCTGGATCAAGGATGAGCGAGTCGTCGCCGGCATGAACGTGAACGTTTGGGATGTCAACGAGCAAGTTCAGCGGCTAATCAAGTCGCAGAAAGTTGTTGACTTGTCAAAGCTCACTGACGCAACCGTGCCGCTAGAGGAGATCTAGTTGCAGCGAAGAATCGGTACCAGAACCTTCGACTTTGCTCGAGAAGTCGCAGTCATGGCGGTAATCAACCGGACACCGGATTCATTTTTCGACAAAGGCGCAACATTTGCGCTGGACAAAGCCGTTCAAGCAGCACTGAAGGCCGCCCAAGATGGCGCCGACTGGGTTGACATTGGCGGAGTACCATTTGGTCGCGGACCGGTGGTCACTGAGCAAGAAGAACTGGATCGCGTGGTTCCTGTCGTTGCGGCGATCGCAGCGGAATCCGATGTTGTGATTTCGGTCGACACGTTTAACGCGAACGTTGCCGAAGCTGCGATCGCGGCTGGAGCGAGCGTGATCAACGACACTAGCGGGCTATTTGATCCGCAAATGGCTTCCAAAGTTGCCAAGACCGAAGCGACTTTGGTGCTCACTCACAGCATGTCACCGCCCCGGGCTGAACCACCAAAACCCGAGTACACGGATGTTGTAAGAGAAGTTATCCAGTTCTTGCGGGATCGAATCACGCGAGCGCACGCGGCAGGGATACCAGATGATCGCATAATTGTTGATCCGGGTCACGACCTAAACAAGAACACCTTCCATTCGTTGGAACTCACGAGACGACTTGGCGAAGTTGTTGCTCTCGGGTACCCAACATTGGCTGCGGTTTCAAATAAAGACTTCATCGGCGAGACCATCGACCGCAAGCAGGGTGAGCGCTTGGAGGGTTCCCTCGCGGCGGCGGTGTTTTGCATCTTGGAAGGTGCGCGGATCGTGAGAATGCACGATGTGCCGGCAACGGTCGCAGCAGTTCACATGGTCGAGGCAATCTACGGTTGGCGCAAACCCGCCTGGACGATTCACAATATGGGATGAGCAGCGAACTTCGACAGGTTTGGCCGGTATTCTCAGAGCCTCTAAGCGATGAGCAAATTGTCTCGGCTTTGGTGGTGTCATCACCGAACCTGCGAGTGAATTTCGTGTCAAGCCTCAATGGTGCAACTACTCATGAGGGTCGTTCCGGAGGACTTTCGGGCGATGCCGATAAGCGACATTTTGAACTTCTTCGGCGAGTTTGCGACGTAGTACTCGTAGGCGCAGGAACGGTGCGCGATGAAGGCTACAGTGCGATGAGAGTCAGTGAGGAATCAACTCACTGGCGAATTTCGAACGGGCTGGCACCTCATCCGGTGTTCGCGATTGTCAGTCGCAGTCTGCAACTGGATCCAAGATCACCTATCTTCGCCGACGCGCCAACTAGACCAATAATTGTCACAACCGAGGTGGCTCCACCGGATCGAATCGCAACGTTGTCAGAAGTTGCCGATGTGTTGATAGCGGGAACCCGCACTCTCGACTGTTCCAAGATGCGTACCGAACTGCACGCGCGGAAACTTAACAACATCCTGTGCGAAGGCGGCCCCAGTTTGTTCGGTGCGATGTTGCAAGCCGAAGTTGTTGATGAACTGTTCCTAACAGTTTCTTCGGTGCTCGAAGGCGGTCGCGAGTTCAGGTTGGTTGGCGGACTGCTTTCTGAACCGGTAAAACTTCGGCTCGCTTCGGTGTTGGTCGCGCAAGAGGGACTGTTACTCAGGTATCAGCGTTGAACTACTAGCGCTGAGGTGTCAACGCCGAGGTGTCAACGCCGAGCGGACTTTGCCGCTTTCGATCGCCGAACCGAGTTAGTTACCAGGAGCAACACAAGTAGCAAGAAAGCGACGGGTAGTCCCCAATATTGCAGCGTGAACACGGCTGGCCAAATACCGCGATTGAAGTCACCGCTTTTTGCTACACCGGTCGCGGTTGCGATAATTACTGAGAAGAAGCAAATAATCGTGACCGCCACAATTGCCAAAATTGAAACGGAAAGAATCTTCTCCAACCGGGTTGCTTTGGGAGTATCTGGCTCGATCGCGGGTGTTTTGCTCACGAACTCTAGAATACGCGGAGCAATTTGCCCGTAGGCTTGGGGTTGCAAGTTTCGCTATCCAAAGAAGCCAAGAAAGAAGGGTGACATGCCTACCGGCAAGGTCAAGTTTTACGACGAGGAGAAGGGCTTTGGTTTCATCCACTCGGATGATGGCCAAGAAGTCTTCCTGCACGCCTCCGCCGTGCCTGCCGGCGTCACAATCAAGAGCGGAATGAAGCTGGAGTTCGGAATTGCAGACGGCAAGAAGGGTGCTCAAGCTCTTTCCGTCCGGGTGATCGAGACGCCAAGCCTCGCCAAACTAACGCGTAAACCAGCGGATGACATGGCCATCATTGTTGAGGATTTGGTGAAGCTGCTAGATGGAATCGGTTCGAACTTGAAGCGTGGACGTTACCCAGAATCTAGCCATTCTCGAAAGATCGCGGCAATGCTGCGGAAGGTCGCTGACGAGCTGGATGTCTGAGCGGTTGATTCCATCCAACTCGGATTTGGAGATTGCTAGGGATGCTCTTCTAGAAATCACAAACGCCGCTGATATTGGTGGACCAATTGACGCGACTTCCGATGTCGAAGGTGTCGTAACCATCTACTTCGAGTGCTTGCTTGCCGGTTACCCTGGCTGGCGCTGGACGGTAAATGTGGTGCATCTTGACGGAGAATCCTCGGTACTTGAGGCCACTTTGACCCCTGGAGAGGGTGCGCTACTCTCACCAGATTGGGTGCCGTGGTCTGATCGTCTCGCCGAATATGAAGCGGCTCAAGCGTTACTGATCGAGGATGACGACGAGACCGACGACACCGACGATGACGACTCGGACGATGACGACTCTGACGATGACGACTCCGCGGATGAGGATAGCGACGATTCGGATGCAGACGACGCGTTTGACGGGATTGACATCGACGATCTGAACGATTCCGAGGATTCAAGTCAGGGTCGGAACGTTACCGAATCAGTATTGCCGCTTGTGAGTGAAAACAAGTCCGATGAATCCGAGAGCGAGACCGACGACACAAGTCCAAAGCCACCACTGAAGGTGCGATTCAAGAAGTGGCGAAAGGAAAAGAAGAAGGCAGACAAGGGCAAGTAGCCACAGAACCAAACCGACAAGCATTGCCTTGCGGTCATCCGTCTTTACCGGTTCCGGATCTGGGCGGCGTTCCGAGTCTTTGAGCCACAATCTCACAACCACAGAATACTTGGCTCTAGGTGTGGTGTTCTCGCAATTTCTTATGTAATGTACTCGCAAGGCAGTCCCCCGTAATTCCTGCCGCTAACTAGAAGTTGGATCAGCGCAATTGTTTAGGAGGACGCCATGGTAAGCAAACACGATATCTTGCTCGTGATTATTTCGGTATTGACGACCGGTGCGGTTTGCACGGGGGTGAACGTAATGATCCCAGGTCCAGCAGGTCCAGCGGGCCCGGCAGGTCCCGTTGGAATTCAAGGAGAGCCGGGTCCGGCAGGTCCTGCTGGACCAGCAGGTCCGGAAGGCCCTCAAGGGCCAGCAGGTCCGGAAGGCCCAAGGGGTCCCGCAGGTCCACAAGGCCCTCAGGGTCCAGCTGGACCGCCTTACAGCGAAACGAAGTAGTGCTTCTAACTGCCTAGCCTTCGACTACGAAGTCGATGCAGTTGGTGAGGGCCCGCACGTCATCCGGTTCGATTGCCGTGAAGGTTGCAACACGCAGTTGATTGCGACCGAGCTTTCGATACGGTTCGGTGTCGACGATTCCGTTCGCGCGTAGCGTTTTCGCAATGGATGCCGCGTCGATCGATTCGTCAAAATCAATCGTGACGACGACTTGTGAGCGATGATCCGGGTTGACCACGAACGCGCGTGCATTGCTTGAGCGCTCAGCCCAGTCGTAGAGGATGTTTGACGACTCGCGAGTTCGAGCATCCGCCCATTCAAGCCCACCGTTCGAGTTGATCCAGTCGATTTGGGATTCCATTAGTAGGAGCGTTGCAATGGCTGGCGTGTTCAGGGTCTGATTCAGCCTGGAGTTTTCGAGAGCGAGCTTCAAACTCAAGAATTCGGGAATGTATCGCCCACTTGCGTTGATTCGCTCGGTCCGTTCGATTGCGCTCGGCGATAGGGCGGCAAACCAAAGACCACCGTCCGCTGCGAAGTTTTTTTGCGGCGCGAAGTAATAGACATCCGCTTCAGTCGGGTCAAAGTTCATCCCACCGGCAGCGCTTGTTGCATCGATCACCGTTAGTGAACCCGGATCGCCTGGTACGCGATGAACCGGTGCTGAGACTCCAGTCGAAGTTTCGTTTTGTGGCCAGGCGTACACGTCGATTCCTTCGAGCGGTTCGGGTTCGCTGCGGCTACCGGGATCGGCGGATCGCACGTCGGGTGCTTGCAACCAAGGTGCGCTCGCGGCTTTTGCGAACTTGCTGCCGAACTCCCCGAACACCAGGTTTTGGCTTCGCTTCTCGATGAGGCTGAACGCGGCGACATCCCAAAACGCAGTCGAGCCTCCGTCGCCGAGCACGATTTCGTAGCCGTCGGGAAGAGTAAACAGTTCACTCAAGCCTTCCCGCACGCGTCCAACGAGTTCGCGAATCGGCTCCTGGCGGTGTGAGGTTCCGAGCAGTCTTGAATTCGCATTGAGGTGAGCCAGTTGCTCGGGTCGAACCTTTGACGGCCCGCACCCGAACCGACCGTCAATTGGCAACATGTTGGCTGGAATTTGTAGATCGGGCATGGAGTAATCCTAGAGGCGGGTGGGTGTGCCGATTTCTTAGTGACTCTTGGGAGGTACGGTTAGGCTTGCCTGAGAAGTCTTGACTCGCAGTTCACTAGTCATCAATCGAAGGGAGGCTCGGATGGCGGATCTGATCGACACCACCGAGATGTACCTTAGAACGATTTATGAACTTGAGGAAGAAAACATCATTCCGTTGCGCGCGAGGATCTCGGAGCGCCTCGGACATTCCGGACCCACTGTTTCGCAAACGGTTGGCCGGATGGAACGCGACGGACTAGTAGTAGTTGAGGATGACCGACATCTACGTTTGACTGACGCCGGTCGCGAGCGAGCCGTGAATGTAATGCGCAAGCACCGACTCGCTGAGCGATTACTTTCGGATGTCATTGGACTCGACTGGGTACTCGTACACGATGAAGCATGCCGCTGGGAGCATGTAATGAGTGAGCAAGTCGAGCGGCGACTTTTTGAGTTGCTTGAGCATCCGACTCACTCGCCATACGGGAACCCGATTCCGGGCCTAGGCGACTTGGGAGATCGGACGGCACCCAGCGCTTTTACCGACGGAGTTGTCAATCTTGTGAAGCTTGTTAGAGGAGCGGTCGGTCCGTTGGAGGCAGTCGTTCGCAGGCTCGGTGAACCGGTGCAATACGAGCCGGATTTGCTTGAGCAACTACACGATGCTGGGCTAGTTCCAGGAGCGAAAGCGCGTTTCTGGTCAGCCGGCGATTATGTTGTCGGAGTCGCAGATTCTGGCCTCGAACTCGAACTCCCGACCGAAGTTGCCCAACACATTTACGTTGGCACGTCCCAATTCAGAGACTAAAAAGTTATGGTGCGCCTCCAGCGAGAGTGCAGGCCACGGGGTTAGCCTGAATTGTTCTTGCAGTTCAGTTTGAGCTTGGGAGTGTCGAATGACCAAAGGTCGCACCGTCCAAACCGTGGATGAGCGCGCGCTTTTGTTCGTTCGGCTGAGCAGCGGGTACGCCTGTCGGGTTGCCCGCGTGAACTGAGCACTGTCGCAATTCGGCAGTGCTTTTTTTCGCTCACCAAACCACCTGAATCGCGAGAGCACCGAATTCCTGGAAGCCGTCCAGGACCCTTCGAAAGGACTTGCAAAATGCGTACTTTGGTTCTCAACGCAGGCTTCGAGCCGCTAGCCGTCGTGTCCTTCAAACGCGCGATGGTACTCGTGTTGAATGCGAAAGCGACCGTTGTCGCCGCCGACTACGAACATCCGGTTCACACCACGATTGGTGACTTGGATCGCCCGACCGTGATTTTGCTTACAAGGTATGTGCGAATCCCGACCGGCCGAGCCGTGCCCGTGACGAGGCGCGGAGTGCTTCGCCGTGACGGACACCGTTGCGGGTACTGCGGCAAGGCGGCCACGACTATCGACCACGTGCTCCCGCGCTCGCGAGGCGGCAAAGACACTTGGGAGAACCTCGTCGCCTGCTGCCTGCGCTGCAACAACGAAAAAAGCGACCGCACGCCCAGCGAAATGCGCTGGCACCTCCGCGTGCGCCCGCAAGCCCCCCACGGCACCTCCTGGCTAGTCCGCGGCATCGAGCGCCCCCAGCCCGATTGGGACGAGTATTTGGCGCCGGTTGCGGCTTAAGCGCCGTATTCGAGAATTTATCGCCAGGCGAGAGCGGGCGAAGATAGTTGGCATCTTCAATACCATCGAGTGGGATGATTCTTTCGACGTCAAAGCCGATCGGGCTAGCCGAGATCATAAGCACGAATCTGTGAATTGACGTTGCACTTTGTCGAGACGGACGTTCGGTTGCTCACTCTCTGGGTATACCTGCTAGGCCAGATAGTTCGCATCTTGAAGATTCGTGGCACTGTACCTTCTTCATAGACGGCGTCGACCGTCTGTCGACTAAACTCGTTCTGCCGGCCTCTGTAGCTCAATGGAAGAGCAGTTCCGTCCTAAGGAAACGGTTGGGAGTTCGAGTCTCTCCAGGGGCACTTTTGTGGTGAGTCGGGACATAGGCGACAGATGAGTCGAGTCATGCGCGTCATTTTGGTTCGTTGTTTGGGTCGATTTGTGCTGGGTTCTGTCGCCCCGCGAACTCTAATTTCTGAGGTTTGCGCGGTTTTGTCGACGATCGCTACTAGATTGGTGGAACCATAATCGAAGGCTTTCAAATGATTTTTGCGTCAGTCGAGGAGCTTTGAGGGATGCCACCAACTACTAAAGAGGCACAACGCGCCGAGCTTCACAAGACGATCTGGCGCATCGCGAATGACCTGCGTGGAAGCGTCGACGGCTGGGACTTCAAGAGCTACGTGCTCGGCATGCTCTTCTACCGTTTCTTTTCGGAGAGCCTTGCGGCATATCTCAACAAAGCCGAGCGTGAGTTTACCGGCGATGACTTCGACTACGCCGCGATTTCTGATAGGCAAGCAGAGAGAGGTCGCAAGGATGCGGTCAACGAGAAAGGCTATTTCATTCTCCCAAGCGAGCTCTTCGTCAATGTCCGCAAGCGTGCAGCGCTGGACGAGAACCTCAACGAGACTCTGGAGCGAGTGTTTAAGAACATCGAGGGTTCCGCGAAAGGCGCCGCCAGCGAAAGCAACCTGAGTGGCCTCTTTAAAGATCTCGACGTGAACAGCGATAAGCTCGGTAAGTCGGTGTCAAAGCGCAACGAGAAGCTGGTCAAGCTCCTGGACGCCATTGGAGATTTGCCGCTCGGTAACTTCGAGGACAACCGCATCGACTTGTTCGGTGATGCCTACGAATACCTCATGCAGATGTATGCTTCCGAAGCCGGTAAGTCCGGTGGCGAGTTCTTTACACCGCAAGAAGTTAGCGAACTTCTGGCTCGCATAACGGTCGTCGGCAAGACTGCGGTGAACAAGGTTTACGACCCCGCGGTTGGCTCCGGCTCGCTGCTGCTTAAGTTCGCGAAGGTGCTCGGACACGAGAATGTCCGTCAGGGTTTCTTCGGTCAGGAGATCAACCCAACCACCTACAACCTGGCTCGCGGCAACATGTTCTTGCACGACGTGAGCTATACCAACTTTAATATCGCTCTCGGGGACACCCTTACCGACCCAGCGCATTGGGATTACGAGCCGTTCGAGGCGATCGTTTCCAATCCGCCCTATTCGATCAAGTGGGACGGTGACGCTAATCCGTTGCTGATCAACGACCCGCGCTTCGCACCCGCAGGGATCCTCGCGCCGAAGTCCAAGGCCGATCTCGCCTTCACGATGCACATTCTGAGTTGGCTCGCGGTGAACGGCACGGCCGCGATCGTCGAGTTCCCGGGTGTCATGTATCGAGGGGGCGCGGAGCAGAAGATTCGCAAGTACCTCATCGACAACAACTACGTCGATGCCGTCATCCAACTGCCACCGGATATGTTCTTCGGCACCACGATCGCCACTTGCGTCCTCGTGCTCAAGAAGTCGAAGAAGTCGAACGACATCCTGTTCATCGATGCTTCCGCCGAATTCGTCCGCATCGGAAACAAGAACAAGCTCACACCGGAAAATCAGCAGCGCATCCTCGACACGTTCGTCGCCCGTAAGGATGCGGACCACTTCGCCAAGGTCGTCCCGAACGACGAGATCGCCGAGCGCGAATACTTGATCTCGGTCTCGTCCTACGTCGAGGCCGAGGACACGCGCGAGGCCGTGGACATCACCGAGCTCAATGTCGAAATCGCTCGCATCGTTGCAAGGCAATCCGAACTACGGGTCGCAATCGACGCCATCGTCGCGGATCTTGAGGAGGACACCAAATGACCGTTCCAATTCCCAACTGGGAAGGTTTCATGATCCCGACGCTCAAGGTGCTTAGTGACGGTGTCGTGCGGCACTGGCGAGAGTTTCAACCACTCGTTGCAGATGAGGTCGGGCTCACCGACGAGCAGCGCAAGGAACTGCTACCGTCGGGCTCGCAGTTGACGTACCAGAATCGCATTGGTTGGGGAGCTTCTTTCTTGACGAATGTCGGTGCTTTAGACCGCCCGAAGCGGGGGCACTACGCGATTACGGATGCGGGTCGGCAGTTGTTGGCGAAGTACCCGCATGGCGTGAAGGAACGTGATGTGCGCGCCTTAGGCGAAGATCCAAACTCGCCAATTCGCGTCTATCAGAAGTCAGAACGGTCCCGTTCAGAAGGCTCGAATACTGATCTTGAGACTGCGGAGGAGTCATTGACTCCGATCGAGCAGGTACAGCGTGGCATCGCTCGCATTCACAAGGAAGTCGGCGTCGAATTACTTGAACGATTGCAGGGTAAGGACCCGGGCTTCTTTGAGCAGGCTGTCGTCGAGTTGCTGCTCGCGATGGGCTACGGTGGTGTGACAGGGGGTGGCAAACCCACGCCGCTAAGCAATGACGGTGGAATCGATGGCGTTATTGACCAAGACGTCCTTGGTCTCAGTCGCGTCTACGTTCAGGCGAAGCGCTATGCCGATGATAATTCGGTGGGACGCCCCGATGTTCAGGCGTTCGTCGGCGCCCTGGCAGGCAAGGCAGATAGCGGCGTATTCATAACGACGAGCCGCTTCTCGCCAGCGGCACGCGAGTACGTCAATCTGGTGCCGACACGCATTATTCTGATCGACGGTCAACAACTTACCTATCTGATGATTCGTTATGGCGTGGGTGTCCAGGTGCAAGAGACATTCAAAGCCGTCGAGATCGATGAAGACTTTTTCGCATGAGCCGGGTCGATGAGTTGATTACTGAGTTGTGTCCAGAGGGTGTGCCGTATCGCAGCGTAACGGGTCTCGCGGATTACATTCGCGGCGTCACTTATAACAAAAATGATGAGCAGGCCGATGGGCCGATCGGCGTATTCCGTGCAAATAACATCTCACTTGCGTCGAATACCCTGAATTTTGACGACTTAAAGCGAGTCTCGAGCAACGTGCGAGTGCGAGAGAACCAGCGCCTACGTGAAGGTGACATTCTGATCTGCGCCGGTAGCGGCAGCAAGGCACACATTGGCAAAGTCGCCTACATTTACGAGGATCTGAGTGAGACATTCGGCGGCTTTATGGGCGTAATTCGCACGCGAGGCGAAGTCCAGCCTCGTTACTTATTCCACATACTGACCGGTGGTGAGTTCCTGAAGTACCTCGGTGGCGCACTCTCCACCACAACGATCAATAACTTGAACATCGGCGTATTGAACGGCTTTCGAATACCGGTGCCGCCGCTTGAGGTGCAGCGCGAGATTGTGAGAATCTTGGATCACTTCACCGAGCTGGAAGCGGAGCTGGAAGCGGAGCTGGAAGCGGAGCTGGAAGCGCGGCGCCTTCAGTATGCCTTTTATCGGGACCAGCTCCTGACCTTCCCTGAAGCGGGGGGGGTCCGGAGGGTTCCGATGGGTGATTTCGCCACTCTCGTCCGCGGGAACGGAATGCCGAAAACGGATTTCACTGACGAAGGTGTTCCGGCTATCCATTACGGCCAGATCTATACCTATTACGGCGCATTTGCGACCATCAGTAAGTCGTTCGTATCAGCCTCGACTGCTTCAAAGCTCGCGAAAGTCGATCCAGGTGACATCGTGATCACCAACACGAGCGAGAACCTCGATGACGTCTGTAAGGCAGTCGCATGGCTCGGTAGCGAGCCCGCGGTTACTGGTGGACACGCGACTGTAATCAAGCACGGTGAGAATCCGAAGTTTCTTGCCTACTACTTTCAGACATCCGAGTTCGGCACTGCGAAGCGGATGCACGCTACAGGAACGAAGGTCATCGACGTTTCGGCCAAGGGACTTGCAAAGATTGAGATTCCGCTGCCTCCGCGCGAGGAGCAGGATCGGATCGTTGCCATCCTTGACAAGTTCGACGCCCTCGTGAATGACCTCTCGATCGGCCTCCCCGCCGAACTCAACGCGCGCCGCAAGCAATACGAGTACTACCGCGACAAGCTCCTCACGTTCGAGGAGGCTGCTGCATGAGTGGAGTCATCAAGTATGATCCGATTGCTGTCTCATCCGAGTCGACGGTTGTAGCCGAGTACGTTCCGGACGCGCAGACAGCGAGTGCCTATCAATCTGAGGCTGCGCTTGAGAATGAGTTCATCAAGCTTCTCCAGTCGCAGGCTTATGAGTATCTGCCGATCACATCCGAGGCGCAACTCATCGCAAACCTGCGTACTCAGCTGGAGGCGCTCAACGGCATCACGTTCTCCGACAAAGAGTGGGAGAGCTTTTTCGCGTCGCGGATCGCTGGAAAGAACGATGGTATCCCCGAGAAGACCAAGCGCATCCAGGACGACTATGTGCAGCTGCTGACTCGCGAGGACGGGTCAACGAAGAACATCCGGCTGATTGACAAGCAGAACATCCACAACAACCGTCTGCAGGTCATCAACCAGTATCAGATCGGCCAGGCCGATCCTGCCGATGAACACAGTGGCGGCGCCGCTCGCAGCAATCGCTATGACGTGACCGTGCTCGTGAACGGGCTGCCGATGGTGCACATCGAGTTGAAGCGTCGCGGCGTGGCGATCCGTGAGGCGTTCAACCAGATCGATCGTTACTTGCGGGATTCGTTCTGGGCGGGGTCCGGCCTTTTTGACTATGTGCAGTTGTTTGTGATCAGCAATGGTACGCACACGAAGTATTACTCGAATACGACTCGGCGCCAGCACCTCGACGAGGGTAGTAGCGCGAAGGGTGCGAAGAAGACGAGCAACTCGTACGAGTTCACGTCTTGGTGGGCGGATGCGCAGAACAAGCAGATCGCCGACCTGACTTCGTTCGCCAAGACCTTCTTCGCCAAGCACACACTGTTGGCGATCCTCACGCGCTACTGCGTACTCACCGTTGACGAGATGCTGCTGGTGATGCGGCCGTATCAGATCGTTGCAACCGAGCGGATTTTGCAGAAGATCGAGATTTCGACGAACCTCAAGAAGCTCGGCACGATCGAGGCGGGGGGTTATGTCTGGCACACCACCGGCTCCGGCAAGACGCTGACCTCGTTCAAGACAGCGCAGTTGGCCAGTCGTTTGCCGGGCGTGGATAAAGTGCTCTTCGTTGTCGACCGGAAAGACCTCGACTACCAGACCATGCGAGAGTATGACCGTTTCGAGAAAGGCGCCGCGAACTCGAACACTTCGACCGCAGTGTTGAAGAGGCAACTCGAAGACCCCCAGGCGCGGATCATCATCACGACGATTCAGAAGCTGTCAATTTTCATCGCGTCGCCCGCGAACAAAGGGCACGCGATCTTCGGCGGCCACGTCGTGCTCATCTTCGACGAGTGTCACCGGTCACAGTTCGGTGACATGCACACCGAGATCACGCGAGCATTCAAGCGGTACAACCTGTTCGGTTTCACCGGCACCCCGATCTTCACCGCGAACATGAGCAGTGGCGGCAACCCGCAGTTGAAGACCACCGAGCAGGCGTTTGGTGAAAAGTTGCACACCTACACGATTGTCGATGCCATAACCGATAAGAACGTCCTGCCGTTCCGCATCGATTACGTGAATACGATAAAGCTGCCCGAGGAACTCACCGACAAGCAAGTGTCGGCGATCAACACCGAAGAGGCGCTGCTGGCACCGGAACGCCTCAAGCAGGTCGTTGAGTACATCCTGGAGCACTTCGACCAGAAGACCAAGCGAGCCAGCGGCTATGTCCACCAGCTCGTCGATAATGTCAGCGACGTCGCCGGTGGTCGCAACAAGGTTGAGGCGAAACGGTCACCCACACATGTGAAGGGCTTCAACGCGATCTTCGCGACCGCGTCCATCGAAGCCGCGAAACGGTACTACAACCAGTTCTCGATCCAGCATCAAGAGCTCCCTCCGGATCGTCGACTTAAGATCGGGCTGATCTACTCCTACAGCGCGAACGAACCCGTCGAGGATGGCGCGTTGGATGAAGAAGGCTTCGACACAGGGATGCTGGATAAATCAACCCGCGACTTTCTCGAAGATGCGATCCAGGACTACAACGATCACTTCGGCACGAGTTACGACACCTCGAGCGACAAGTTTCAGAACTATTACAAAGACTTTTCGCTTCGGCTCAAGAACCGCGAGTTGGATTTGGCGATCGTCGTCAACATGTTCCTGACCGGTTTCGATGCCACGACCCTGAACACACTGTTCGTCGACAAGAACCTGCGCGCGCACGGTCTCATTCAGGCGTTCTCGCGCACCAACCGCATCCTGAACTCGGTGAAGACGTACGGCAACATCGTCAGCTTCCGCAACCTTGAGGATGCTACCAACGACGCTCTCGCGCTGTTCGGCAACAAGGACGCCAAGGGTATCGCGCTGTTGAAACCGTACGCAGACTACTACGCCGAGTACTCCGAGAATGTTGCCCAGTTACTTGACAACTATCCGCTTGGTCAGTCGATCGTGGGCGAGCAAGCACAGAAGGACTTCATCGCACTTTTCGGTCACATCCTGCGACTGGAGAACATCCTGACCTCGTTCGACGACTTTGCGGGCCACGAGCTACTCACCGAACGGCAAGGCCAGGACTACCGCAGCGTCTACCTTGACCTCTATGCCGATTTTCGGGCGACCAAAGACACCGAGAAGGAACCCATCAGCGAGGATGTCGTCTTCGAGATCGAACTGATCAAACAGGTCGAGATCAACGTCGACTACATCCTCATGCTCGTGCAAAAGTACCGCGAGGCTCGCGGCGACGGCGACGACAAGGAGATCCGCGCCGAAATCAACCGCGCAGTGGATGCCAGCCCCTCCCTGCGCAACAAGAAAGACCTCATCATCGCCTTCGTCGACTCAGTATCCGCAACCGGCGAAATCGACGACGATTGGAATCGCTTCATCACCGCCAAACGCGAAGCCGAACTCGACCAAATCATCAACGACGAAAACCTCCGCCCGGATGCCGCCCGCGCCTACATCGAGACCGCCTTCCGCGACGGCGGAATCCGCACCACCGGCACCGCCATCACCAAGGTTCTACCCCCCACCTCCCGCTTCACCCCCGACGGCGGACATAGCGAGAAAAAGCAGCGCGTCCTCGACAAGCTCGCCGAGTTCTTCGAGAGGTTTTTTGGGTTGAGTGCGGGCGGAGGAGACCAGTAGTAATGCTGCGGAGGTTCGAGTGGATCAGGGACGGTGGAATCTTCGCTGACTACCGCTGGGACTCGACGTTGCCGGACCTTGCGAGGATCAACGTCGTCTACGGCCCAAATGGATCGGGTAAGACGTCACTTGCTCGGGTACTGGATGGGACGCGGAATGAAACCGACGGTTTTCATCGCCTCTCCGTTCAGGTGGAAGACGCCGGAACTCGTCGAGGCACAAACGGCCGCGATGACGTTCACTTTGATCGCCTTCATGTGTTCAGCGAGCAATATGTAGGCCGGAGCCACCGCTTCGCCGGGGGTAGTCCGAACATTGACGCCGTCTTGACACTAGGGGAGCGGACTGCTGAGGCTGAGGCCAAGATCGAGTCACTTCGAGCCGAACTGGTCACGAAGACGTCGGAGTTCAATACGGCCCAAGCAAGCGTGACAGCCGCAGAGCGCGCCACTACAGCGGCGCTGGAGCGAGTTTCGGCAGCAGTTGTCGGTGATCTTTCTAGGGTGGACGGCTACCGTAACCGCAGTAGCTATAACTCCGGGGCGGTGGGCAAGAAATACGAAGGTGACCGCAGCGCGTGGAAGACTCTCCCTGATGATGAGCTCGCGTCCAAGAAACAGTTCGTCGCGAGCGACAACCGCGAAGAGGTTGACCGCAACTCGTTCTCGCTCGCACCAGATACCGACTTGCAGGAGCGTGCCACTGCACTTCTTGCCACAACGCCGGTGACCATCGTGCTCGACACTCTGAAGGCTCATCCCGAAGCATCTTCTTGGGTACAAGAGGGGCAGGAACTTCACACAAACGTTGTGGTTTGCCTCTTTTGTGGCCAATCTATCCCTGAGGGTCGGCTTCACGATATTGAGCAGCACTTCTCCGATGAGGTTGCTCGCCTTCAGCGTGAGCTTCGCGCCCTCGACACTGAATTGGAAGCGCGTGATTCCGATGCAGACGCGCTGGTGCGCCGGCTCCCGACTCGCGTTTTGCTTTTCGACGACCTGCGCAGCACCTTCGAGACCGCGACTACAACCCTCAACGATCAGGTGATCGCCCTCAAGGAATGGATAGTGGAACTCCGAGAGCGAGCCCGCACGAAGGCTTCTAACGTGCTGGCTACGGTCGATGCGATTGTGACCAGCATGCCGGTAGTCGACGGCGCGGCGCTCGAAGCCGTCTGCAGGGCGCACAATGACCGCGTCGCACAGCATGCTCAACTACTTGCTGCGACTGCCAAGGAAATCGAGGGGCATCATCTCAAGGCCGAAGAGCCAGAGATCGATCGGCAAGCCGCTGCTCGAGTGGCTGCGGAGGGTCAACGAGGCGCTGCTCAGACGCGGATTGATGCAATCAATGACGAGATCGCGACGCTGGAGAACGTCGAGGGTGACCCGATCCCGTCCGCTGACGTTTTGACTCGCGAGGTTGCCCGATTGCTCGGCCGGAGTGAGCTATCGTTCCGGGCCCGAGAAGGCCACTATGTCGTGACGCGAGATGGTGAACCTGCCGTTGGTCTCAGCGTTGGCGAGCGTTCAGCGATCACACTGGTCCACTTCCTTGAAACAGTCGCTCGGAGCGACGCCTCCGCAGGGAAGCCCATTGTTGTAATTGACGACCCGGTCTCCAGCCTCGACAGCAATATGTTCATGGGGATCTCCACCTATATCTGGACAGAGGCCGTCGCCAAAGAACACGTCGACCAACTAATCCTGCTGACGCACAACTTCGACCTCTTCCGTCAATGGGATGTACAGGTCGAAAGTATGCACAAGAACCGTGGGTTGAAACGGTCGCACCCAGCTGAGTTCTATGAATTGAGATCGCACCATGTCACATCACATGGGCGCACGCGACGGCGGCCAGTGATCGTGCGCTGGCCTGAGACGACCGCAGTCCGCAAGAAGATTCGGTCTACCTACCACCACGCCTTCATCGAGGTGGCGGACGCCAAGAAGCGCCTAACTGCCAACGACTCGTTGGAGTACCGGCTCGACGCCCAACTGCTGTTTCCGAACGTGATTCGACGCATCCTCGAGTCGTTCCTAGCATTCAAGCGACCCGAGTGGGTGGGTGACTTCACTGACGCCATGCGCAGATCCGGTGAGCTCCTCATCGACCAGGGTTATGAGGGCGATGCAGATGCGCTTCGTCAGAAGCTCACTCGCTACTCGCATGCCTACTCACACACCCAGACGCCAGAGACAGACGAGATCGTGAACCCTGATGAGATCAGCGGGGCGATCAGCTCGGTTTTTATGTTTATGAACCAGATCGACGGTGATCACTTCAAGGGCCTTTGTGCGGTTGCGGGAATCGACCCGGCGGCTCTCCTCCCCGAAGCTCCAACACTTGGAGACGAGGTCGCGTAGCTGAGGTGCCTTACACTTCTTGGACGGCCGGATCTTTGAGGCCCCAGACCGTAGAGCCCCGCGGGTCCCCGCGAGGCTTGTTCGTCACCAGAGCCGCACTTCATCTGCTCGAGTGATACTGGTGTGCGCAACGCAGCACCGCGTATTTTGGTTGAGATAAATCGCTTCGAAGTAGTCGAACTGGATGCGATTTTGGTTGGTTCTACCTGCTGTCCTGAAACACCGCCTAGGCATTGCCGCGCCGTTGACGGGCACGCTCAGCAATCTTCCTCGCGCCGCTACCGTTCATGCGCCACCGAGCGAGTTTGATGCTGACTTCGTATTCCCTGGCTACTCGCTCGTCGGTCCAGTCGTCGAAGGCATGTTTTCGGGCGTTCTCGGTTGGAATCAGTAGCTCACCCGCAAGATAATCGGCTTCTTGTTCTTGATCACCGCCGATCCCGCACTTGCGTTCGCTCACTGCGAGAGTCTCCTCAAAGTCGTGATCCAGCGCGTGGTGGGCAATTTCGTGCGCCATGGTCGCGCGGCGTCTGGTGAGCGCGTGTGCGTCATTGTCGAGGATCACGAACCCCGTACCATTCGGGATGAGCGCTCCCGACAGTTGGCTCCCAACCTGCCGATAGAAGTGGTCTCGGGCGACTCCATCGAGTGAACCCAAGGTGACTACGGGGAGGCCATACTCTCGGAAGTAGGCGTATGGGTCGAAAGGGCCCAGGGCACACGTTTGGAACTCGCTCCTGATTTCGAGAGCGAGTCGCTTAGCAAATGCCTTGAACCCGTAACGCATGTCCTATCCGTGTGCGCGTGCTCGTTCAAGGGTTGCAGCGATAATCTGCTCAAGATATTTGACATCAGTTTCATCTAGATCCTTCTGCGCACGGAGAAGTGGCGCCAGTTGAACTAGGAAATCCGGTTGGGCGTTCGGTGTCGTATCGCCACTGAAGAACTGCTCGGCAGGTATACCGAGCCATTTTACGATCGTCGCGAATCCATCGGCATCGGGCTTCTGCCCGTTGCCTATTCGAGAGAGCAGGGAAGGGCTTACACCGATCTCCTGGGCAAGGGAGCGCCATGATGGGTTGCCGCGCTCTTGGCGGGCTGCGCTCAAGGCTGCGTAGAGAAGAGCTGGGTCAACGGTCGCTTTGGTCATGACACGATTATTTCAGATTCGACGCGCCTTTCCGGTTTCGACGCAATTATGTTTTAGAATTGATACACTAAGTCGAATTTGCAAAGGAGGTGAATTATGACTACTGGGAAACGTGGACGCAGCGCGGTCACTGGGCGTTTCGTCAAGCAATCCACGGTGACGCGCCATCCAAAGACGACGATCAACCAGACAACGAAGTCGTCGGGCAAGAAGAGCAAGTAACACGAGGCAGCCCGCGGAGCGCGGTATATGTACTGATGTGGAATCTTAAGGAGGTGAAGTATGGAGAGTTATAGCGAGATATTGCTACAGGCGATATTGCAAGGGCTGGCGAATGCGTCGAACATGTTTGTCGCGATGATTGCTCAGAACCCTTGGCCGGTTATTGGGTTCGCGGCGCTTGCGGCGCTTAGCACGATGACAGTTCGGCAACGGCGCCATCGAGCTAGGTAGACATGGTGCTGCCCTGCAGGACTCGCTGCCCGAAACGTAAGTTGAGGGTTTGTTGTGGGGCGGCGGCTTGAACGCACCGCCGCCCCCGAGTCTGTCAAGTTGTTTGCGTAAGGGCGTATTGTCTCGGTTTGGGGGTGACGGTAGCTACGGTTCCAGGAACCAACTAGCCAAAATTAGTCCAACTCTTGTCGTGCGCCCCGCGTAGCATGCACCCATGACCTTGAAGCCAGAACTACTTGACTGGCTACTCGACACCGACCCGGCCTTGCGTTGGCAAGTGGAGCGGGATCTCGCCGGGGCGCCATCCGAGATTTGGCGGGCAACGCGCGCGAAGGTCGCTACCGAAGGTTACGGCAAACAGTTGCTTTCAAAGCAAGACCTTGACGGGCAGTGGGCAGGTGGTGCGTTCTTTCCGGAGGATTTCGACTTTGAGGGGCCGGAGGCTGCGGATGATGCTGGCCAGCCCTGGACGGCCACAACTTGGTCGCTCAACGCGCTTCGCGAGTGGGGGCTCGATGCTTCGGTGCTTGCCGGGACCGCAGAGAAGCTAGCGCGAAACAGTCGTTGGGAGTACGAGGACCTTCCCTACTGGCAGGGCGAGGTTGACTGTTGCATCAACGGGTACACGCTCGCGAATGGGGCGTGGCTCGGAGTCGACGTTTCAGTGATCGCCGAATGGTTCGTTGAGCATCAGCAACCGGAAGGCGGCTGGAATTGCGAGTGGGTCAACGGCTCGGTTCGATCGTCGTTTCATTCGACCCTGAATTCGCTCAAAGGCATCCTCTATTTCGAAGAGGCAACCGGCGGCAATGCCGAGCTCACGAAAGCCCGGCATGCCGGAGAGGAGTTTCTGCTCAAACGCCACCTCATGCGAAAACTCACAACTGGCGAGTTCCCCGGCTACTGGGTCGACAAGTTCGTGTACCCGTTCCGCTGGTTCTACAGCGCCCTAAACGCCGTCGACTATTTCCGCTCCGCGACCCTGCACGACCAGACACAACCCGACCCCAGAATCTCGGATGCGGTAGAAACCATCCGCTCCGCCCGCGAGCCAGACGGCACTTGGCTTCAACAACGCCGCCACCCCGGCCGAGTCTGGTTCGAGGTGGATGTCCCTCCCGGCGAACCCTCACCGTGGTTGACGTTCTACGCGTTGCGCGCGCTTGACTGGTGGGATTCGGCGCAAGCAAAGTGAGGCTTCGATATCCACAGACTGCCCGGGGAACCTATTTGCAGCAGAAAGCGTTGAAACCATTTAACGGAAGGCTAAAAAGTTGCCGCAAACCTCTCTTGCAGGTCCCCGAGCCGTTCGACGGGTTCGTTCGCGAACACGAGTCGTAGGTAGTTTTTGCCGGAAGGTCCCCAGCCGGTCATCGGCGTGGAGGCTATGCGGCCGCGTTCGAAAAGACGCGCTGAAGCTTCAGCGGGGGTAAGTCCCATCTTGGTCGTGTCTATTAGGAACGACCAGCCACCGTCAGGGCGCACGAC
>JAHBSS010000090.1 GCA_019639015.1 Cryobacterium sp.
CTTTTTAACACGAGATGCGTGGCATCCGGTACTTCACACGTCACTTGATCAGGGATCGGCAGACGAATTGGATTGGCGAATCCAACCAACAACTGCAAAGTCTTTCCCGTAATCGAAGCCGTGTAACCAACGCCGATGATTTCCAGCTTGCGAACAAATGGGGTTTCAACCCCCTTGACCATATTAGCGATCAATGCTCGCGTCAGACCATGCAAGGCACGATTCTGCCGTTCGTCGTCAGGACGCTCTACCTTGATCTGCCGAGTCGCCGCGTCGAAGGTCACCTTCATGGCAGAATGGTGCGTGAATGACAGTTGCCCACTCTTGCCCTTGACCTTGATCGTTCCCTTTTCGATGACAACATCGATTCCGGCAGGCACCTGGATGGGATTTTTTCCGATTCGTGACATGTCGTCTCAACTCTGTCAACTTAAGAAGCGTGAGGACTACCCCACAGAACAGTCCGAGATGCCGTAAAAACTCGCCAAACAACCCGTTGGCTTAGAACGTCACCAGAATCCGACCTACCAGACCGTGCACAACACTTCACCACCAACTTTTGCAGCGGTCGCTTCGCGATTGCTCATCACACCTTTGTTGGTCGACAAAATGCTGATGCCCTGTCCTTGAAGAACGCGAGGAATCTGGCCAACGCGAGAATACACCCGGCGACCCGGCTTACTCGTTCGCGAAATGTGACGCATCACCCGCTCGCCATTGGGACCGTATTTCAAATTGACTCGTAGAATTGGCTGTGGCGCCGCCTCTAAAACTTCGAAATCCCAAATGAAACCTTCCCGTTGAAGGGTCTCTGCGATCCCCTTCTTCAAATTCGAAACGGGCATGTCAACGTATGGCCGCTCGATCTGAATCGCATTTCGAATTCGCGTCAACATATCGGCAATCGGATCGGTCATCATGGCAAAAGCAAATCCTAAGAGTCTATGTTCTGGCGTGAACTTCTTGTGGGATTTCCGTGATCGCATCGCTGCGGTATTGGAAGGCGCTGAAATCACTTCGTACGTGGCAAAGCCCCTCTCAGGGTTGCTACTACCACGGCATATCTAGAGGCAGACTACCAACTCGCCTTGCGCGCTCCCGGAATCAGAGCATCATGGCACATATTGCGGAAACAGATCCGACAAAGTTTAAATTTGCGATAGACGGCCCGAGGTCGTCCACACAAAGCACAGCGTCTCTCAAGCCGTGTTGAAAACTTGGGAGTTCGATTTGCCTTCTCGATCTTTGCCTTGCTCGCCATTTCCAAATCGTCCCGTCTTGTTCTTGTACGACTCGTCTCAGTGCCGAAATACTTGCCTCGCGATCAGCCATTTCGAAAGCGATTGCGAATCCACAATCTAACCCTGAACTCCGCGAATTATCAAGGTAACGCCTCAAATCTCTTTTAAACTCGCCGCTTCCGCTATTCGGTCCGAAGCGGCAGCCCGATCTCTTGAAGAAGCACACGGGCTTCGTCGTCGGTCTCGGCCGTTGTGACAATGGTGATGTTCATCCCCTGCAGATGCTTTACCTTGTCGGCGTTAACTTCCGGGAAAAGTAATTGTTCATTCAGCCCCATGCTGTAATTCCCTCGTCCGTCGAAAGCCTTCGGATTCAGGCCCCGAAAGTCGCGTACCCTTGGCAACGCGAGCGTCACGAGACGGTCGAGAAACTCATACATTCTCTGTCCACGCAGAGTGACCCGACAGCCAATCTCCATCCCCTGTCGAAGCCGGAAAGCGGAAACAGCTTTCTTCGCTCGGCAGATCTGAGGCTTTTGGCCGGTAATCAAAGTCAAGTGCTCGACAGCCTCCTCGAGAATCTTCTGATCCTGACTCGCCTTGCCGACCCCCATGTTCACGACAATTTTCGTAAGCTTGGGAAGAGCGTGCGGATTCTCTCGCCCAAGCTGTTTCTTCAACGCGGGCACAACCTTATCGCGATAATGCGACTGCAATCGGGCAATCACGAGTCTTCTTTCCTACTCAGGGAATCCAGAGTCGATAGGTGGTGACCTTCGACATGGCCATGATCTCTAAACTTGACACAATTGCACAGCGTACTCTCAGAAGTGCAACACCTCCACCTACCAAGAAGCATTGAGAATCTGAAGTCGATTCTCCGCTGCGAAACGCCCGATTTTTGCTCAAGCGTTCTTGGCGCGACGGGGATTGGCAGGACTCACAATTCCTGCAGACGCCTGGCAACTCTTACAGAATCGTTCCTTTGCACCGTTGGCAAGATAACGAAAACCGATACGGACACCCTTGTTACATTTGTCGCAATAGAACTTGACCTTCGAGCTGTCGATCGGGAGCTCGACCATCAAATGCCCACCCTGTGGACTTTTGGGGTGACCGCGACGGACGTGCTTTTTAAGCTGGTTCACGCCGGACACTAGCAGCCTTTTTCCCCGATCCAACACCTGGACCACCTTGCGGGG
>JAHBSS010000091.1 GCA_019639015.1 Cryobacterium sp.
GCCTCCGTAAGTTTCTGGGATTCCAGCGTACCGCGGGCGCTAAGTCCATCCCGTCGGCACTAAGGCAGCCAGCTGCTACCAGCCACCGCCTCCTCCGCCACCACCACCGCCACCGGAGAACCCTCCGCCGGATGAGCCGCCCGAGAAACTGCCACCACTACTTCCGGACCACGAGGACCCCGAACCCGAGCGAGAAGTGTAACTTTGGCTCACGGTTGTAGTGTTTGCAAAACTGCTGAGCGAATTTGAGAGTAGCGCGGCGTTGAACGCGCCACTCGAGCTGAACCAGTCTGGTGATTCTTGGTTGTAGTAAATCGCCAGCTCCTTTGCCCACTCATTTTCGACTCCCCAAAGCACAGCCCAAGGAAGCAACTTCTCGTAAAGCTTGACCCGTTCCGTCGGTAGTTTCGGATTAATCCCGAGAACCCGAACACGCTCAGCGCCTTCAGGGCTTTGCAGCATCTTCAATCGGTCTGCCTCGGCTAGCTTCAAATAGTCGCGCATTCCAAGCAGATAGTCGATTTTTTCGGCCCCTTCTGCGCTTGGTACGGCAGGTCGGAACGCAAACCCGATGCAAATGAAACTGCCAAATAGGCCGATCATGAAACCGAGGATGCCCCAAACGTTCACGACTCCGAACACGGCCGCTCCGACACCAAGAAACATTGAAACGATCGAAAACAAAATCATCGCTGCACCGGTAAGCAGCCCAACCAGAGGGGTGCGTTTTTTGAGTAAGCCGGAGTTCAACATCCGTGTTCTGACTTTCGATTCGACGGCTTTTACCCCTTTGGCGGCAGAGTCGTCAACAATTCCGACTTCTTGGGTCGCACCTATTGCTGGCATTCCTGTATCGGTGTCCGTACCTTGGAACGAAACAAACGAACTGACTAACGCACCGAGCGCTCCCCCCAGCGCACCGCTTTGCAACAAGTTGCTTAGCTCGACACTGCCAGGGCTGCCAAACAGTGCTCTCACCAGTTCAACTTCGTCAGCATCCAACCCGTTTGTATCGAGTAATTGCAATGTGAATTTCGCGTTGGGGCTACTAACCGGGTAATCAAGAATCCTGATCTTGCCGTTCACGGCAAGGTTCACAATTTGCGCAGGAACCCCTCGATAGGTCCTGCCGATGAGATTGGATGCCTCAATAAGATTCATGTCTTTCGGTGGCGTATATTGCGGGATGATGATGCCGCTGCCGCGAGACGACCTCGGTTTCAAGAACCGAAGAATTACCGTGAACGCGATTCCAATTGCCATGAGAATGTCGAGCACAATCGATACGGGTCCTGGCCAAGTTGGAGCGTTTGCCGGATTGAACGGCAAGTAATCATCGATATTTGGAACTTGCCCAGGGACTTCCTCTGCGGGCACTTGAACGAACGTTCCGTATGTGAAACCAATTGCAATTGTGAGCGTCTCACCTGGCCCGATATCACGTTGGCTCGCAGAAAATACCGTGCCATTTGAGTCAGTGCCTTTGGTAATTTCACATTGATCGGTCGAGCCTTCCGCCCCGAAGTAGCACGACGCATTCCCATTCAAGTACTCGTCAAGCGCCGGATCCAAGTGCATTCGAACACTCACAGATCCGAACGGTTGTTCAAATCCGGTGCCGTTTGCATCCCAATAAAACTCGTCATCGTTCGTATCGGTAAATGCCCGAACAACGTTCTCTTGCTCGTAACTAATTACGTATGTGACCTTGCCGTGAACATACTCATCAGCATTGCCAATTCGTAGTTCCAGAAAGCTCCCTGAAGTGCTTGGAGCATACTCGAGAGAGTTTCCGTTCTCGTCGGTCAACCCGGTTACCCGAGTGTGCAAGGGCACACCGTCGTAATAGTTCGGAATCGCGCGAATGATTCCGTGGTTCTGATCGGATTGCGGGAAGCGTGCGACGATCGTTTCAACCGTTCGCAATTGGGCATGACCATCGGAGTCGCGAGTCAAGTAGTACTCGGCAGAGTACGAATCAAACGTGAAGTCATTGACCCCTGTTGGAATTGCAAACAAGGGCAATACAAACAACAGCGAACTAAAACTTGCGGCAACCGCCTTGAAGAACTTCCTCACTCAGCGAGCCTATCCAAGACCGTTCAGGGCAAGTAATCAAAGTAGCCGCGGCAAGTTTGGATTAAGCCAACGGATTTCAGTCGTCGATTATGTCGATCTCGCGCATCGACTCAGCTTCAATTGCGATGCGAACTCGTTCAATCACCTCATCCGGCACGGGCGAATCAACGGTTAGCACGCAAAGCGCTTGGCCACCAGCGGTGCGTCGACTGATTTGCATT
>JAHBSS010000092.1 GCA_019639015.1 Cryobacterium sp.
GGTGCCCGACTCTCAGCAGACCCGCGAAATCGACTTTTTGAGGAGTTTGCTAGGCTTGCAAGTGAGTTGAACCCAGAGTGTGTCTTGCTCGAGAACGTGCGGTCTCTTGTGACTCTTTACCAAGGACAGTTCGCGAAACACGTCGTGGAGCTATTCGCGAGCGTTGGCTATACGATGTATCAGCAGGTCGTGAACGCGGCCTCTTATGGCGTGCCGCAGAAGCGTGAGCGTGTACTGTTTCTCGGCACTCGAAAGGAGAGGCCATTTGCATTCCCCGCGCCGACGCATGGGCCGAACCTGCTTCCGTTCGCAACGGTGGGACAGGCAATTCTTGATTTGGTAGGACAAGAAGGCTCCGTCCCGAACCATGGGGCGATGGAGCATTCGGACATTGTGAAGGCACGATATGCGTTGATTCCCGAAGGTGGGATGCTCCCTCCAAAGGATCAACTGCCCATTGAGATTCGACGCGCAAACTTTGGGAATACCTACAAACGATTGCACCGAGACCATCCCGCACTCACGATGGTTCCAGGAAACAATGCATTTCCGATCCACCCGACGCTAAACCGCTCGCTCACGCCGCGCGAAGCCGCGCGCATTCAGTCGTTTCCGGACACTCACGAGTTCGTGGGCGACCGAAGGATGCAGTGCAAGCTAGTCGGGAATGCGGTTCCGCCATTACTTGCTCAGAGCATTGGACGCGCGATCTTAAGTCACCTTCGGGGAGAAGTATCTAGAGACGAAGCTTCCGTACCGGTGGAGATAGGTCGAAGCGAGCTGCCAGCCGGCACTTCTCGAAATGCGAAGCGATCAAAGAAGAAGAGTCTCTTGAATGCTTCACTTCAGCAGCTCGGCCCGGAAGGCGGCTTCATTGACCTCTTCTCCGGTGCGGGGGGAGTCACTCTGGGACTTGCTAATGCAGGTTGGAAGCCGTTGCTAAGTGTTGACAACTGGGAGAAAGCGGCGAAGACACATTTGCACAATTTCGATGAGGCGCCATTCCTGCTAGGCGACCTTAGTCGGCCTAACGTCCTCGACGAGGTCTGTGGCAGATTCGCAGACGGCAGTGTTGGCATCGTGGCCGGTGGGCCTCCGTGTCAGGGATTTTCGATCTTCGGTCAACGACGGTTTGTGAACACTGTCGGCTATGATCCGCAGCTGGATCCCCGCAACAAACTGGTATTTGCGTACATCGAGGTGATCAAACGCCTAAACCCGCGATGGCTCATCCTCGAGAACGTGCCGGGTTTTGCGAGCCTAGATGGCGGGTTCTTTCTGCAAGCCCTACTGCGCGAGCTTCGGTCTCTTGGGTATCCGAATGCAGAAGCCCGCATTCTCAATGCTGCTGACTACGGCGTGCCTCAGCTAAGACGCCGCCTACTTGTCGTCGGGAGCCGGACGGGTCACGTAGTACCATGGCCAAAGCGCAAGTACTTCTCGAAACCGGAGGATTGGCAAGAAGGGCATCGTGGGGTCGGAGAGGTCTTGACTGGACTCGCCAACGAGGAATCACATTCCAAATTCACTTGCCACGTTCCGATGAAACACCGAGAGAATCAAGTAGCACGCTATAGGTTCATTCCTGAAGGCGGCACTCTCAATGTCACTGAGCTTCCCGAAAACTTGAAGAAAGGCTACCGTACGGACGTGGTGAAGAACTACAGTCATGTTTTCAAGCGACTTCACCGGGATCGACCGGCACCAACGATGGTTCCTGGGCACAATGCATTCCCGCTCCACCCGTGGTTGGATAGGGCTCTGACTGTTCGCGAAGCCGCGCGCATCCAGACATTCCCTGATGCGATGGAATTTCTTGGAGCAAGGGAGTGCCAGTGCATTCAGGTGGGAAATGCGTACCCTCCGATGCTCGCTGAGTTAATAGGCAACAATATCCGGAAGGCCGAGGACAACGACTGGTTTCCGGGCCGTGTACCCGCGTCGGCGTATTACTCGTTGCTTGAAGAGCCGACACCACATCAACTCGAATCGCTAGCCGCGGGTTCAATAGAAATTGAGTCATGATCTGTGGGCAGGGCTGAC
>JAHBSS010000093.1 GCA_019639015.1 Cryobacterium sp.
ATCCAAACCAGCAATAGCGCGGAGAATCGGCCGGTTTCGCGCTTAACGGCGATCGTTCGAACCAGTAGGTATACGGGTGCAGTCAGCAAAGTCCATGCCCAGCTTGCTGGTCTTGAGTGCCCCGCCCAATCCAATTTGCTTCGGTCCGCAATGGCGAGAATGATTGTGACGATATACAGCACTCCCAGCACTGCCGCGGCAAGCATCCACCACTCGATATTTGGAACATACCGCGGATAGTTTTCTGCACCTTTGACTGCTGCTGTTGCGAGCAAAGCAAAAATCAGCGGCATTAAAGCGATGATCCAACCGGAGGCTGTCGACTTTCGAGTGACATTCCTAGAACCGGGTTCATTCTCCTCGCTCGAGGCACCCCAAGCTGTAGCGCTCTTAGCGGTCACTGGTGCTGAAGCTGCACTCGATTCTGCATTGAAAATATCGAGTGGGTCTTGAGACTGCACTGCTGGGAACGCAGAAGTTGAGTTTCCAAGTGGCGGACCCTCTGGAATCCAACTGAAACTACCATCACCATTGGTTCCCGCGGGTTTGGGTGCGGCATTTCCAATGGTTTGTGACTGTTGGGCGGTCTCGGTTGCGCTAGCGGGAGTAGCGAATATCGACGATTCGTCTGTCTCGTGAGACCTTAGTTGCCTCCGCGACGGCAAAGCAGTCGAGGGCGGAGGAGATGAAGGTTCGACATTGTTGACTACAGGCGTAGTCGGTACCACAGTTGGGGATTCGACTTGCCCGGCTGTGAACGAGGCCACGGGCGCTTGCGTAACCGGCGGTGCGATGTTCGGTGCTTGGGTCTCTTGCGGATTCGCTTCGGCGGACGCAGGCGGCATTGGAAAAGGATTTGTAGCTTGAACCGGAGGCGAAACTACAGGCACTTGAACGGGCGCCGGAATTGGCGCAGGAGCAACGGGAGGCGGTGGTGCTACCGGTGGATGTACAGATTCAGTCCAGTTCGCCCCATCCCACCAACGCATCTCTGACACCGAGTACGGGTCCGGGTACCAACCAGCCGGTACGGCCTGGTCTGGTGCCATGTGAGTAGTCCTCTCCGTTTCAGGGCCTTGACTTAAGTCACTCGATTCTATTTGAACTGACAGTCGGGTCCTTGTTTTGCTCGGGGTAGCCCTTCAAGATTACCGAACATGTGGGACTCTCACCTAAAAGAGGGGACCGATTTTCGATCCCCTCTCGCAGGTTTGTTAAATTGTGCTCTGATAGCGAATCAAATAAGAGGCTATTTCTTCGGCTTACTTGACGCTTTCGGAGTGCTCTTTGCGCTCGACTTTGGAGCCGATTTCGCCGAACCACTATCGGATGTTGCTTGCGCGTTTGCAGCCTTGCCATCGTTATCGACACCGCTCAGCTTCCCGAGCAAGTTCATGATGTGATACACGACAACTGCTGCAACGGTGCCAAGGATGATTCCACCGAATTGGACTTGTCCAAACGCGAGTGTGTAGTTTGCGATTCCCATAACGAGTGCGATACCTGCTGTCATCTGGTTTTTCGGTTTGGCAAAGTCAACCTTGTTTTCCACCCAGATTCGCACACCGATGATTCCGATGAGGCCGTAAAGCGCGGTAGTCACACCACCAATGACTCCGGGAGAAATCGTGTTGATTACTTCACCAATCTTTGGAGAAAGACCCAGAAGAATTGCCACGATTCCGGCGACCCAATAAGCAGCTGTAGAGAATATCTTTGTGGCTGCCATAACGCCAATGTTTTCGCCATATGTAGTTGTGGCTGAACCACCACCGAAACCTGCGATAACTGACGCTGCTCCATCCGCAAACAGTGCCCGGCCCGTGAGCGGGTCGAGATCGCGATTGATCAGTTGGCCAACACCCTTGATGTGGCCGACGTTTTCTGCAATTAGCGCAAGCACGACAGGTAAGAACATCAAGTAGATCGGCAAGTGTTGAACATCAAATACCGGTGTCGTGAAGGTTGGGAGTCCGACCCATGCAGCTGAGTCGACCTTGTCAAATTTCACTTCACCCGCGATTACAGAAGCGATG
>JAHBSS010000094.1 GCA_019639015.1 Cryobacterium sp.
GCTTCCTCCGGATGAACTCCAGGACGAACCCCTTGAGCTACTTACCGGCGGCGTAGTGGCAAAAGATGTCGCCCGAATACTGCCCGCGAAGCTACCAATTGAACTCAATTGTGAGGTTCCGGCAAACCAGTCGGGCGTTTGGGTCGTTCCGTAGTAGGTACCTAGCGCCGTCATCCACTTATCTTCAATGCCAAAAATGATCGCGTACGGTAGCAGTTTTTCGTAAAGCTTGAGCACAGCGGATTTGTCGGTGACATCGATTCGCTCGGCGGTGTCGGGAGCTTGGAGCATTTTGATTCGATCGGTTTCAGCGAGTTTCAAGTAATCCCGCACACCTTTCAAATGGTCTCTGACTTCTCGACCCTCGTCATTCAACAAGCTTGGGATTGTCGAAACGACCGCCACGACTATCCATCCCAAAGCGCAAAGCCAGCCAGCCGCCCACACGCGCCCAAGATCGAGGTCGAAGTTCACCATGAAAAACCAGAGCACGATCGCAGCAACTGCAACAAGGAATGTGAACCAACGCAAATATTTCGGCCACTTCGATTTTGGAGTGTATTCCCAACCGTTCGAACGAATTTCCCCAGGCAAATTCGCAATTCGAGCGGAAATGCGATCACCAAGAGTTGTGTCTTTCGAGTCGAGGGTGAGTATCTTTCCCTCTTTTAAGGATCCGAACAATGCTTTAAGAGTGCTCATCTCTTTGATCGGCACATCCATTCCGCTGTTTAGCAATTCGAGTTGGTAGCGCCGTTTCCGTTGTTTCTGGTCCAACTCGCGGATGCGCAATACTTTCTCGGTTGCGAATCCAACGATTTGGGCCGGCAGCCCTCTTTCGATCCGGTTCAAAAGTTGCGCAGCAAGTAGCGGATACATGCCATCAGGCGGGGAGTATTGGGCAATTATTGTGCGATTTGAGCGCCAATCTTGCCAAACAAATATGCGCAAGAACAGGGCAATCAAGAACGCTAAACCAGTCAATCCCATGAGGATGTACGGCAATATCTCAAATGGCCAAGCGTTTCTTAGCAGAGGCGGATCGACGAACGTGGACTTCTTGAAACCAATTGCAAACGTTACCGTTTGGTACGCGTCAATTTGTTCTGCACTAACCGTGAACGTGTCGCCATCTCGAACGATCGCGCAAGTCGAGGTTGATCCTTCGTAACCCCAATAGCAGGCACTTGAACCGGTCAGGTCGGATTCGATCCCATCCTGCAGATGGATTCTTGCGGTGACGTTTTCGAACGCTTCTGACCAGCCCGTCCCGTTGACGTCCCAATAGAACTCGTCCGAATTCGTGTCTGCAAAGCTCGCGACAACATTCCTTTGAGTGTATTCGATGCGGTAGGTCTGTGTTCCGTGAACGTAACGATCAGCGTCTCCTATTCGGAGCACCGCGAAGCCGCCGGAATCATTGCGCGAGTAGTTCAGCGAACCGCCTTGGCCATCAGTTACACTGACGACTTTCAAATCTAAGCGGGCTTCACCATATTTCAAGGGGATAGCCCGCTCGATTCCGTGGTTAACATCAAAGTCTGGAAACTCAACGTTGAACGATTCCACGGTGCGCAACGTAGCGTTTCCGGCTGAATCACGACCCAAGTAGTAGTCGACCGTCATGGAATGAATCGTCAAACTCGTTACCGAAGCGCTTGCGCTTGCTGGGAACCCAAAGCTTAATCCTGCGAGTACGGCGGCAAGAACCACTTTGAAGATCATGACAAAAGGCTATCGGTCGAGAACGAGTGCCAGGCAGTCGAAACGATTGAGGCAAGTTTGGGTTAATTAGCACGGTCAAATACGGCTAAAGCCGTAATGAAATCGTTCTGCAGAACGTGGTTTCTACTGTCAGACTCGTATTTACCGATTCCAAAGGGAGGCTTTGTGGGGTCGAAATCCGATACCAGACGGGGCTTAGGTAATTCATCACGTTATGTGGGGCTAAGCGCCAGGGGCGGACTT